>CAYSDY010000002.1:0-194854 GCA_964429995.1 uncultured Methanosarcinales archaeon | reverse complement strand
TTGAATTACCTTGCTTAACAGTTGATTCTATTTTTGTATTAAGATTACTTTCATAGGAACTATACCAAGATAAAAAGCTTGTAACTGAAAGAATGGTTATAACTAGTATTAAAATTGTTGATATTATCGGACTTATGCAGAGTTTAGATTTCATAAAATTGTTTTATATTATATTTTTATAATGTTTTGGTGTTTTTAAAAGTTAAAACAAAAAATTAGTCTATTGCATAACGAATTATTACAATACCTGAACCGCCAATTTGACCACAATGTCCACCACCACCGCCACCAGTAGTGTTTTTTGGTAAATAATGTAAAGTTCCATCAGCAGAACGATAACCACCACCACCTACTCCACCACCTACCCATTGATTAGGATAGATATAACTTCCGCCACCACCTGCAAACCATACTTGATTATTATAAATTTCTCCTATATCTAAAGAAGTTGCCACATCTAAAGGTAATATTTCAGATACTTTCCCAGAACCTCCAATTCCTCCTAAACTTCCTGAAGATCCAGCACCGCCACCACTTCCTCCTCTACTGTTTCCTCCATTTCCACCATTATTTCCCTGACCAAGAACTCCAGCACCACCTAAAGCACCTGTAGAACCTTGTGCACCGCCACCACCACCACTTCCACCAGACATTCCAACAGTAGCTCCATCCTTACCACCTGTTCCACCACCATATGCAACAATACCATCAAAAACAGAATCATTTCCATTTGTACCATAAGTCGTTCCTGATGGACCTGTATACATTCCACCAGCACCAACTAATACATTATATGTATCATTTAAAACAATAAGACTCCCATTTAACATTCCACCAGCTCCACCACCAGCAATATAACCTGAACCTCCACCTCCTGCAACAACCAAATAATCTACATCTAAATTATTTTTATGAACAATAAAAGAATGTTCACCAGCTTGTGTAAAGATATGTGCACGATAATTAGTACCATCAATCTCAAAATCTTCAATATAATCTCCACCTAGTGCTAATTCTGTACTACAATTAGTATAATTATAACTACCACTTAAAATTCCATTATTACATGTTCTTGTTTCATTAACACATCCTAAACTTGAAAATTCCTGTAAATAAAAAATATTAGAATAACCATGTAATACTAATACACCTTCATGTAAACAATCAGATTTAGAAACTGTTTTTAACAAAACATTTTTCTCAATAATTCCTTTATCTGTTACAATCATAACGTTTGGATTAGAAATACTCACATTTTTTATACAATCACTTATGTCTATCTCAAGAACTCCAACATTATAAATAGTATCATTATCATAACAACTAATTCCATCAATTTTGATATCTTTAATAGTCATGTTGTATAAACTATTTTTTACATATAAAGTATTGCCAACAACTGTCTCAATTCCAACAGATGAAGTATCTGTTTTTGACGATATCTCAACATTACTATAAATACCTTGTGAATATGTATTAAACCAATTAGAAAAACCTAAAATAGAAACTACTGTTATAATAAGTAACAAAGCTATTGCAACAATTGCAGATATACACTTTTTGTAGTAATAATGTTTATTCATAGAAAATATACCAATATATTTTAATATAAATCTTTTTAAAACATAAAAATAGTAACAAAACATGAAAAAAATACTATCCTTAAAGCTAAATATTTTTTACAAATATGTTCCAAACATCTGTGCAAATATATATACTATACCTATTTCAAGAATTGCACCAAGCCAAAGCATTATAACAGATTCTCTTAACAAAGAAAAATAATTTCCTCCATCAACAATTTTCAACATAAAACCACACGCAAACGCATGAACAGCCATTATTATTGCAACATAAGATGTAGAACCACCCATATCACTATTCATATCCATAGGAAAAATACCACTTATCATGTCAGCTGCCTCTCCACTTATATCAGTAGTCATTGATGAAAATATAGAAAGTAATAATCCACTGATAAGAAGACTTATGTAAACTGTTAATGCAAGACTAAAAAAAGAACCATAAAGACTTCCCTTTAAAGAAGACACATATTCTCTTTTCATGTCTCTTAATCCATTTATTCTACTCATATTATCACTAACTATCTGTCCTGCTACTTCAGCAGATCCTCCTCTATAAACAACTGTAACAAATATATCCATAAACTCAGAAATTAATGCAGAACCGCTTTCTTTTGAAAAAAAATACCACGAATTAAACTTGTCTTTTGTTATCTTTAATCTTTTATATACTCTTTCAAGCATACTGTTTAGCATACCAAAATTATGCGGAAGCAATGTCTCAACTGTTGTAGTAAGAGTTCCACCTTTTGACTGATGCACATTTCCAAGACTTCTTATAAAAGCAGGAAATAAAATATCTCTTCTCCATACAAGTTTTTCCTGATAATTAGAATATATTCCAACAATTAACAAAGGAGTGCATATTATAGCAATTTTTAAAGACATTTTCATGTCCATAATAAAAACTACTGGTGATAAAAATAAACTTATAGTTATAGCTATAAGAAACATATACATAATTTTTATTCTACCATCATCCCATATATCCTGATATAATTTGTCTTTTGGAATAAATGATTTTGCAAATAATACCATCATAACATCTATAACTATAACTCCCAAAACTCCAAATTTTAAGAAATATGTTCCATCTATACCAGTTAAAAAAGGCATAAGTAAAATTGTTGCAAGAACAAAAGAAAAAGCCATTATAAGTGAACTAAACATATCCTGTAATACTTTTATACGTTCTAACCCTTCCTTGTAAACTACCGCATAAGAATTCATTAATGCTACTTGCTCTTGTAAAAAAAAACTTGAAACACTTGAATTAAAAGATAAAGCAATACCCATACGTTCTAAAAATCTTGAAAAATGTGGAGTAGCATAAAGATTTGATATTTTATATGAAGCAGTCGAAAAATCTAATTTAATATTATCCACAAGATACATCAGTTTTTTAAAGGCATTTGCAATTTCAAGATATCTAACCTTTTTAGACAAATCTGTAAACATTTCTTTTCTTTCAAGATTTACAGTACTAAGCGCTCCAGCATAGGTAATAAAAAAATGTAGTGTCTGTTCTATCTCTTTAGATTGCTTACCAAGTATCATAAAAGGATAATAACCTGAAACAAACAATATTGATACACATACAAAATAACCCAATAATCTTAAATAAAAATCTTCAAAAAAATAATTAAAAGCAAACAACATAAGCAAATCTAATACTATTATTGGAATAACATATCTTAAAAGAAAAGCTTTTATGTCCTCAAAACCAAGTATTGATAAAATCTTATTCATTTTAATTTATTGAAAATGGCAATGCCCTATCCCCAAGAATCCTGTATTGTTTTAATAACTTTACAACCTCAAAATAATCCATGATATCATTTTTTATAAGTGCATTTATTATTCTGGCCCTTTTTCTCATTATATCATAAATTTCACGAGTATCAGAAAGACCAATTTTAAAACCAATTTTTTGTTCCAATATAAAACTGTTATAAAGACCTCTAAATTGATGAACATCTTTTCCACTATCCCAATGGAATACTTCTTTTGTTAAAACCTTTCCAACTTCATCATTATATTTTAAAATTTCTGTGATTGATAAAACACGTCTTTCAACTCTTCCACGAACATAAACGGCAGATTGTATCAAAACAACATTAAGATTATCCATAAATGCTATAGGAATGTTTATAGGGTCCCCTGTTAATCTTTGTATCATTGAATGCACTGAACCTGCATGAAAAGTTGAAATAACTGGGTGTCCTGTCTGCATAGCTTGAAATGTAATATTAGCCTCTTTACCTCTTATCTCACCTACTATAATATAGTCAGGTCTACTTCTAAGAGAAGCTATAAGCAAATCAAACATTGTAACATCACTCTTTTGGCCACTCTCTCTTGTTACAAGATGTTGCCATATAGGATGTGGAATAGTAATCTCTGGAGTATTTTCTACAGTATACACTTTATGGGTTAATGGAATAAATGTAGTCATGGCATTTAATGTTGTTGTTTTTCCTGATGCTGTTTCCCCACATACAAAAATTGAAATACCATTTTCACAACAAAGCCACAAATAAGCAGCCATATCAGCAGACCAAGTACCCCAATTAACAAGCATAGGAACAGATATAGGTGTTTCGTTAAACTTTCTTATCGTAAAAGATGAACCACCAAGTGAAACTTTTCTTGAATATATATAGTTTACTCTTGAACCATCAGGCATTATGGCATCAACAATAGGTGTTGCTTCAGAAACAGGTCTTTCAACTCTCTCAGAACTCTCAACAACATATTTATTTAAAATCAAATCATCCTCAAAAATAACATTTGTTTCTATACTTTCAAAAATTTTATGCACTATCCAAACATCTCCAACACCTATACATGAAATATCTTCAATATATATATCCCTTAATAAAGGCTCAAGTTGTCCATAACCTAATCTGTCTTTTATAAGATTAAATAATATGTTATGATATTGTTCTTCATTTAAAGATATTTTCTTACCAAAACTGTGTAAAAGACCAGGTTTTTCTTCCTTATCAGATATAGTTATTATTTGATTATAAAGATCTATAAGAATATTTTTTAATTCTTCATCTGAATTAGGAACCCTTGCAGTATGAGCAATCTCAATAATTCTATTAACTACCAATTCATATAATTCGCTTTCAGTTTCATTTAGAATTGGCATTATGGCTTTATATTTTATGTTTTCAGAAGAATTAGAGGAACTGCTAGCACCTCTTGACAAATGAACAAATATAGGATCTCCTACTGGATATATTATGTTAGGATTATCTATTGTACGCATGCTTTTATCAAGTTTGGTTTTAAATTCAGGCATTCCCTCTGTCTGAGAAATTTTATTTACATATTCTCTTAAATGAGAAAATTTACTCATAGCCTCATTAAAATCCAAAGTTTTTGAGAAATGTTGTCTTGCCATTTTTATGAATAACTACCTATTTCTATTATCAGACCCTCTCTTGGTTCAACCCTAAAAGGGATACTGCCCTTGTAAAGATCATAAGGTCTTTTAAATCTTTTTATTTCTGCATTTCTTATTGTTTCTCCACCAAAAGAAAGTATTTTAACCTGTAAATAAACATCAACTACACTTGTTAAAAGATTCAAAAATTTTTTATCAAGATGTGTAGGATCTATTGTAAAAATAACAGTTTTACTTAAATTATTAAGTTTTCTAAAAAAATTCATAATATCATAATATTGTTCCTCATCAGCATTATCTCTTACAAGAAGAAAAGATAAAGAATCAAAAACCAAAACCTCATTTTCAAACAATTTTGAAGATGACATAATTTTTTCAAGAAAATTACTACTAAATTTCACTTTACCAAGATATGGAACCATCGTTATAAAGAGCAGTTTATTGTCAAGCATATACTGCCTAACACTATAATTTAATGATTCCATCTGTGAAATAAAATCAAGAGTATTAAACTCGGTGCTTATATATGTAACTTTTACTCCATTCTCAAGCAAAGAATAAATAACTCTTTGACAAAGAACACTTTTACCTGCTCCATCAACTCCTTCAAAAAGTATAAGGCTATTTTTAGGAATCCCTCCGCCAAATGATGTGTTAAGTTCATCTCTTTCAAGAGCGATAGAATAATGTTCTTTACCAGACATAAATAATCTATCTAAAAACAGTATTTTAAATTTATTTCATTATTATACAATAGATAAAAAATAAATATAGAGTTAAAATACCAAAAAATAAGCTAAAATGTAAAATATTAATCAAAAAAATATAAAACAAAAATAAAATTATTTTATTTTCATTGAAAAATTCATATCAAGCTCTGGTCTATAAAATACCCTAAATGACTGTACGTAATCCAAATTATTTGCACCCTTACATGAAATTTCAAGTAAACTCATTTTTGAATCTGCAAAATCAATGCCTTCAACCCTATAATAGTAAGGATTATTATTTGTATAAATTTCATAACTTTTACTAAACAAATTATAAAATACATTAATTATACTCTCTACTACATCTTCACTGCCTCTTGTAATTCTATAACTACAATTTATATCATCCCTGTTAGCCTTAAAATTTAATTGGAATCCTTTATTTTGATCTATATAAAAGACATTATCCAAAGAGTCAAGCAAATATGACTTGTTATTTTTGACAAGACTCAAATCTGTTATTGATATTTCTGCATTTCTATTTATGTTAAAGTAATACTGTTTTAAAGGACCTCTTGTTCCTAACTTATCATAGCATTCAAGATTCATTACATGCTCGCCATCTGTAAGATATGACAAATCTAAATTTTCATAAAAACTACTTGCAAGTTTCAAATTCCCCATACTCTTAGTATTTGCACCATCAATAGAATAGTCACAGAAAACATATCTATTATATCCAACACTTTTAACACTTATAGATGTTGTAAGATCATTTCCATTAAACACAAATCCCTTAGAAGATTCAAGCACATAATCAGGTAAAACATTCATGTATTCAAGTGTTCTTTTTGCCATATATGTTTTTCCAAGATTACTTACACAAGATATCAAAATTTCAACACTCCTATCTTCTCTATCAACCTTTGTAATATCAAAACCTGCAAAAGATGACATGTCAAATCTATATACTCCATCCTGTGTTGAAGAATAATCTAAACTACTAAAATCTAAAAATGAAGAATCAGAAACTAAACCACTCCACTTATCTTCATCATTAAAAGGATAAACTGAACACTGCAAAGATTCTTTTTTAGTTTTAAATGCCAAAACTGGAGCACTGTTCTTTGTTAACCATTTAAAACCACTATAGTCCACTACAGCATTATCAGAATCAACAATAACAATTCCTATTCCATCCTTAACATTTACGGTTACAGATGTTTCATTTTTATTTCCATAATTATCAAAAGCCTCAAGTTTTATGACATAACTTTGACCATTAACAACGCCTGAATATATCAACCTTCCATTATATGACATATTATTAAAATCAAATCCATTCTCTCCATCAATAATTTTTACATTTTCTGTATCATAACTATTAATATTATCCGAAGAATACATCTTATTTCCATTCACATAAAGATTAACAAGTTTAAGACCACTGTTTCCAACTTCATCTGCCAAAAGTAATATTTCAAAACTATCTGTAAATATATTATTATCAGCATCCTTGTCTGGAATATTTAACATTACTTTAGGTGCTTTGTTATCTATACTAATCACTGCCTGTTTTTTATCCTCAAGACTCTTGTCAACCCATTTTCCAATAGCCCAAATGCCAATATTTCCCTCATAACCTTTAAAATATGTCTTACTTTTCTGTCCACTATAAACATAAACTCCATTTCCAAGTTCTTTTGTTATAACAAGCTTTGTAATCTGTGTTTCCCCATCTTCATCTAAAGCAATTATTATCTCGTCAAACTTTTCCATTGTAGTAACTTCAAAATTTATATCAGATTCCTGATATCCTACCTTAAAATCAACAATCTTTCCACCTGAAACATATTTAACAGTATAATCTAAAATTCTATTCCCAGTACTTAATCCAGCCTTATCAAAACAACTTGCAGTAACTTTAATACTTGTATTAAGTATCTGATTATCCTCTCTTGCCTTCATCAATTTATTATTAAAAACAATTCTGTTTCTATAACAGATACCTGATCCAAGATCATCAGATAACAATGATAACAGACCTGTTGAAAAATCAAGGTTTCCATTTGCATTAAAACTTATATTATAAGTATCATCATTACAATAATAATCAGTTGATGTAAATTTATATTTACAATCATATCCAACCTCTCCTGTATCTTTCATTGAAAACACAAGATAATCCTCAAGATTTTGATAATTAAAATTCGAACCTATGTTTGGAAGGTACACTTCATTATGTCCTGCAAAATACAAATCATGGAATAAAGGACTTACATTGTCATAATATAATTCATAATTTGCAGAAAGCTGATAATCAAACTCATCTTTACAAACCATGTTCATCTTAAGGTAAATTCCATCCTTAAAAATTTGATTGCTCTCTAATATATCTGATAGGCTAAATACTAAATTATTTGTATAATCAAAAGATTTTTTATAATTTCCATTCATATAAGGAATAGTTACATCACATTTAAATTTTCTATATAAAGGTGTATTAAATGTCACATTAAATTTAGGTTCTAAAACCCTTGTAAATAACATTCCATTATACTTTAACACATCTCCTTCAAAATTTATCGCAGGAATTGAATCATCATAAAAAAATGAAACATCACTTGTTTCCAAATTACCAGCCTTATCCATAAAAGACATTTTATATGTCTGATTATATAATCCTGCCTCAGATTCAAGATCATCAAAAGATTCTACATATTCATCATTATTGATAAGACCAATCTGACCGCTTCCACTTGAATCTGTCAACAATCCTTTGTATACTGAAAGATCATTAAAACTTGAAATATTTAATTCTGCAACATAATATTCTTCACTAATAGAAGGTCCTTCAACCTTTAAATTTGTAACCTGAGATGAAAAATCACTACCATTAAAATAACTAAGTGTTATATTTTCTGAACTCATCCATGATTCTGTACCATCTGTTTTTATATTAATTTTAACATTTAATTTTGTATCTGTAACAGAAGCTTTTCTTGTATAAAAAGCATCATCAACCTTTATTGCTGTTTTTGTAGAAGCACTAGCACTTATAATGCTATAATTAAGTGTTTCAGGTTTTATATCATCATAAACAAATGTATAATTCTTAGCTATTTGATTACCAACATCATCATTACATACAATAGATATATTCTTTATTCCTGGAGTCTTAAAATCAAGTGTTCCTGTAATATTTGCATAAAACAATACACTCTTAGAATATTTAGCAACATTAAATCCATCATTTATAATATCAACAGAAAGTAAACCTACTCCATCAGTACCCATAAAATCAAATTCACATGTCTTAAGTTTTTTATCAACAGAAGCACCAAGAACAGATACCTGTTTATTTAAAAAACCAGTATCATATTCATATGAGATAAATGGTAAAGGATTTAATAAAACAAAATCAGTATTATAATCAACATATAAGGGAAAAACACTACTATTAACTTGATCAAAAACATCAGCACATGTAACATTTAATGCATAAACATTAAAATTAGATGTTGTCTCATTTATAGGAAGATTAAATTTATAATTGCTTCCCATAACTGAACTATAATCCTCAAGTTTTCCAGAAGCTATATAAAAACTACTTTTAATTCCCTTATTAGCATCAATATTCATAGGTGTTAAAGTAAAATTACAAGAACTTATTTTAGATTTATCAACTATACTAAAATCAAGAATTGTTCCCTTACCCAAAACGGACTTTATATCAGTATTAAGAATAATCTGTGGCGGATTAATATCAACATCAATCACAAACTCCTTGAAATATCCAATATTTCCAGATTGATCTTTAATTTCAATACTTATAGCATTAGCACCATCATTTAATATTGTTTCATTATTTTCATCAACAAAAAATGATTTTGCAGGAATAGAACCTGTATAATATGAGTTATCAATTTTTTTAAAATTTGTCTTATCATTTACATAATAATCAACATAAAGACTCCTTGGTAAGCTAAAATTTTCGCACGCAAAACCTAAGATATCATTTACTTCAAGATTAAACTCAACTTTTCCAATTGTCTTAATATCAGCAGAAGAAGGAGCAACACTACTTCTTTTACCATCAACATCGTAACCTGAAAAATACATATAAGCAACTGGTGGAACAACATCACAAGCATAAGCAAAATCAGAAAAGTCTGTTTCACTAGAGTTATATGTATAATCTGCAAAATACTGATAAGGATGTCCATAAAGATTACTTCTTTCAGGATTTAATACATGTCTGTAAACAAAACCTGAGACACCTGATATTGTTGTTGTATCAGGACCTAAAGAAAGATCTGAATCCTTAAAACATCCATGTGTTTGATCCCATTGACATAATGTTTCTCCCTTAGCAGAAACAAGAGCATGCATATGCCCATAATGAGAATTCACATAATTTTCTGGATCTGTACATGTATTTTGATCAACATACATTTCACAAAATAATCTTGCATTAGCAATAGACATTGAAGACCAGTTATCTATGTATTTATTCTCAGCTGATCCAAGATATTTTGATTTATCAGAAAGATTTGAAGTATACAAAGTATTAGAATCTTCAACCATAAAAGAACAATCTCCAAGAATATCTGATTTCTCATTATTACAAAAATTCAAATTTTCACCATCATAACAAAACTCACAAAATGATGCACCATGATTTATTATTTGCAATGGTTTAAAAAATTCATAATCAACATTCTCGCTATTATCGCTAACTCTTTCAAAATTAACAGCATCTATAAACACATTATCTTCTGTAAATATAGATAGAACAAGTTCAGACACATTTTCACCTGTAAGATGCTGATTAAACTGAACTTTGTGATAAATTTCTGCCGAACCATTAAATTGTATCAAATTAATAAAATACTCTGAATTAGAAGATCCACCATCCCTATCTGTTTCTGTTATAAGAACTTTTAAAACAGATGTTGGAGAAAATTCTCCCTCTTTTATATATAACAAAGGTAAATATGAAGTTGCAGAATCAAGAAATTTAATAGTTTGCTCAACCGATCCTGCATTTATATTTAAAACATTTTCACCATGAACAGCATTTGAATCAGCAATAACAACACCATTACCTGTCCAGTTATTAAGCCCATCCTCAAAACTTGGATTATCAAGCATATTCAATCTATCTGAATACTTACTTATCCTAAAATTCTTTTTTTTTTCAACAGCCTCTGATATACAAAAACCACCATCAATATCAAAACCATTAAAATATTCACTACTTTCAATCCATTTACATTGATCAAGATTAGAATTAGCATATAACGGTTCTTTCTTTAAAGGATTAGCACTACATAACTCTTTTGTTTTATAATCAAAACAATCCTTAACAAGTGCTTTTGGCATACATCCTCCTTCAAATTCATTTAAAAAATCAAAATTCAAAGGTGAAGTAACAAGCATATTCCCAGAAAGATATGGATTATATATACATGGTTTATTTCCAGCAGATCCTACTAAATCATTACAGGCTGATTCACTAAAAAAAAATCCATAAGGATCGCCAACCTGAGAACAAAATTTAATTTCCTCTGAAATATCCCCTGTTTCTGTTTCATTATACAAATCATCTGGATCTGTAAGGTTATCATCATCTCCTGGCGTATTATTACCAGAAGGCTCTCTTAAATCATTATTATTTAAATCAGATGCACAAGATTCAGAAAAAGCAACTAAAGAACAATGTTTATTAACATCAACTAAAACTTTTTCCTTAAAATAAGTCATTATTTCTCCAAAATCATATATTGATTTACCAAAAACAGTGGCATAACAAACCCCATTATATTGACATCCCCTTCTCATATCTTGATAATCACATAATGGATTTGTTGAAAAATCACCCACAGCAACCTCATTTTCACCACATGAGCCAAAACCAGGTGTAATATCAGAACTTGCAGGATTGTAACAACAAACCCCAGCAACATCAGCGTTTACAAAAGATGAACACAATGCAAAGCAAAGCATTAAAGCCGAAAACAAAAACTTTAAATGAAATCTCATAAAGAAATAGCTTAAAACTTATTATTTATTTTTTACATGTAACTAAATAGTAGATAATCAATTGACTTCTTCCTCTTCTTCCTCAGAAGCCGAATCATTATCCTCAGTAACAGAACCCATTATCCTATGATAAATTTCCTGATTAGCCTTTGTGTCTGCTAATTTTTTATGTAGCTCTCTTAGTTTTTTTTTTCTTGCCAAATAAGCCTTTTCATAATCTGGGTCTCCCATTGTCTATATTACTAATAATAGTATTTTATTTATAAATGTTACTCAGGGTAGTAGTTATAAAATGATTTAGAAAAATGCACAAATAAGGCCTTTTTTTAAAAAAATAAGATAAAATCAAGCAAATTAGCTTAAAAATTTATATAAATAAAAACTTATTATTTTAGCAATTTATGAAAACATATTTTTAGGAATTTACAATAAATCTATTAAAAATATACTCAAAAATCTAAAATTAGCAATATTAATAAATTCTAATTTATTTTAACTATTATGACAGAAGAAAATTTAGAAAAAAAAATTACAGAAAACGATCAATTAGACTTATCACGAATTGCTTTAACAACATTCGGTTATGGTTTAGCAGGTTTATCCGCTCCAAATCCTGATATTGCTGTTCCTATAAGTGCTTTGTGTGGCTGTGCTTTTTCAATATATGATGAAATCACAAAAAGTGGCTTAGATTTATCTATACCTGCGATTGCAGCAGTAACTGGATGTTTTATTGGTTCATTATTTAATAATCCTACTCTAAAACAACAGATTCCTGATTTAACTACTTACCTTGGAGCAACAGTTGGTTTCGTACTAGGAACATATAATTCAATTAAGGGTAAAAAATATTAAAAATTTTAAAAAACCTTGTTTTTCATAGTTCTACATCGATTTAATTATTTTAACTATCTTTTAAAAAATTTATTTCATATTTTTCTTTTCTATAATAAAAGATTGATACACAAAATCCAATAAAATCAGATAAAACATAAGCATACCAAATACCATTAATACTAAAGAATAAAGGTAAAATCAAAACTAAAGGTATCAATGCAATAAAAGTTCTAATTAAAGATACAATAAATGCTTCTTTTGCTTTACCTATAGCCTGAAAATATCCACCAATTATTATTTGAGAACCAACCAAAGGAAACATTAGCATGAATATTCTAATTGCACCTTTTGTTTTTTCTATTAATTCTAAATCATTTGTGAATAAACTACTAAAAAAATTAGGAAACAACATTACAATAATAAAAAACACTGTTATAATTAGCGTACTTGATTTTATGGATAATAAAGTAATTTCTTGTACCCTTTTCATTTTTTTAGCACCATAATTATATCCTATTATTGGCAAGCTACCTTGTAATATTCCCATAGAAGGCATAATTATAATAATAATTACTCTATATATTATCCCATAAATTGAAATTGCTAAATCTCCCCCATAATATTTTAAAGAATTATTAACTAAAATAGCAACAATAACCATAGAAATTTCTCTTGCAAAAGATGTTAATCCAATCTTAAAAATATCCTTAATAATAGGATAATCTAATTTTAAATATTTAATTTCAAAATTTATAACACTTCTTTTATAAAAATAAAAAACTGTCATTAAAAAGCTTAATATTTGAGCTATAACAGTAGCATAAGCTGCACCTTTTATTCCAAAATCATAAATTATTATAAAAATATAATCCAACATAATATTTGACAAAGCAGAAATTATCATAAGAATCATGGAAAATCCAGCATTCCCTTCAGCTCTAATTATACTATTAAAAACCAATGCAAATAACTGAAAAATTATTCCAATTAATATAATACTTAAATAATCTTTGGCAAATATTAATATTGTATCTGTAGATCCTAAAAATACCAAAATATAATCTAAAAATAAAAAAGAAAATATAGAAATAACAATCCCAAAAATAAATGTTAAAGTGATAGTATTGCCAAATACTTTATTTAAAGATTCTTTTTTGTTTTCACCAAACATTCTTGATATAAGAGAAGAACTACCCATGCCAATTCCATGACCTACAGCCATAAAGATCATAATAAATGGTAATGTTATTGATATTGCTCCAAATCCTGACATTCCAACAAACTTTCCAACAAAAATAGAATCAATAATATTATAGAGCATCATGACAATCATTGCAATAGTTGCAGGCATAGACATCTTAAACAATAATTTGCCTATACTTTGACTACCTAAAAAATCATTATTCTTTTGCATATAAATAAAAATCCGAAATAACTTATAAAATTGATTTTTCAATAAAAAAAATAAAAAAAAATCACTCTGAAAAATTAATATTTATATTTGTTAGTAATTATTACAATAATAAAATTTTAAACCAATCCTTTTTATTAATATTTTAGATACTTAGAATTACAAATAATTTATTTACGTATCAATCATAACTATCAAAAAGTTTAAAAAAAGAACTAATTAATTTTTTATATACAAAATTGACATTATTAACAGCAGGTGACTACAAAAAAATAACTTAATAAATATTGTAGTCACCTTAATTCAAGAAATAATAGATTTGAAAGTAAAAGTAAATTTAATTAAATTTAAAATCATACCTTGGTTTGAAGTAAAAGATAATATATAATAAAAGAAATTTGACTTTCACCTACCCAATCAGAACAGAGCTACGGGGTATTAACCTAAAAAAGAATAAAAAATTCTAAATAACAATATTATTTTATTTCTACTAAAACTAAGTCTTAAATGGACAATTAAACCTTAAATTTTAAAATTTTATCTATGCTTGTTTAACTGCTGTCACTTTAGTTTTAGTATATACTTTTTGCACCTTATTGAGTGTTATGTTCACAAGATTTTAAAGGGATTGTAGTATGGTTTTAACTGATTATTTTAGATATTAGCGGTTTGGAAAATTTGATATATTGCCAAAAAATGGCATATTTTTGCCAAAAAATGGCATAGTTTTATAAATAATTAAATCTCAGAATAAATATGAATAAAACAGAGGAAAATATTTTCAAAGCATTTTTTGAAAAAAAACAGAATAAATTATATTTTAATCAATTGCAAGATTTAACTAAAGCTTCAAATTCTTCACTTCAAAATTCTTTAAAAAAACTTGAAAAGAACAATATAATTAAAAAAGAAAAAACACTATCAAATACATTCTATATATTGCATGATAAAAAAATATTTGAATTAGAATTTTCAAGATTAGCATACAAAAAATTTAAAGAATTAAATTCAGGAGTAAGAATTCCATTAAAAAATTTCTTAAAAGAAGTTCCAAATAATTTATTCACAATAATTTTATTTGGTTCTGCTTCAATAAAAGAGGAGAAAAAAGGAAGTGATATTGATTTATTAGTAGTCTTTGATAAAAAAGTAGATTTAGATAATTTAAGAAAAAAAATAAATATCAGTTCTAATTATCCAATTTCATTTTTTTATTCTACAATTGAACAATTCAATTTAAATAATGATGATATTATTATTCAAGCAAAAAAAACAGGTTTTCCAATATATAAAGAACAGAATTTTTATGAGGTGATTTTAAATGAATATTGATAAACTTTTTACTGATAAAAAATATTTACAAGAACAAATTGATTTTTTTATTAATCAAAAACGAATCAAAAAAATAAAGTCTAATCCTGAATTAGTACAGTCTCATATTAAAAAAGCAAAACATAATCTTGAATTTTATAAATTGAACAAAGATAAAAGTAAAGAGTTTGCTGACTGGTTAATTGTAACTCTTTATTATTCTCTATATCATGTTTCACTTGCATTAATTACAAATAGAAATTTTATGTCAAAAAATCATTATGGAACTATTCTTATTTTAATAAAAGAATATTCAATTCCAAAAGAAGATATCAAGTTAATTGAAAATTTAGCATTAAATAAAGATGATGCTAATTTTTATAATACTCTAAAAGAAGAAAGACATAATGCAAGTTACTCAACTTACTCTAAGTTTTCTCAAGAGTTGATTGAGAGTTATGAAAAAGGAGTAATAGATTTTATTATCAAAACAGAAGAAATATTAGAAAATGAATAAAATAGGTGACTACAAAAAAACAATTTTTTAAATAATATGGTCACATAAAGAGTATAAATTTATTTAATTAATCTCTACCTTGGTAAGATGATTATCAATTTAGCTATTAGTATTTATAATTATTTAATATTTGGTCCTCTATTTACAATATCTCTTAGTTCATTAATAGTTATAAACTCTTTATTAAAAAGATTCCTATAAATTCCACCAAGAGATTTCTTATATTTCTTAGTAACTTTTTGATTTAAAAGCCAAACTTCAAACTGCTCAAAGTATACAAAATATATACTCTTTGTAGAAAAGATGTCAAATTTGTTAGAATCGTTATCTTTTAAAACTTGATATATTTTTTTGTTAGAAATACGAGAATTTAAAGGTTAACAAGACTATAATTACTGTTCTCCTCTCTCTGAATAAATAGCGAAGAATGGATTTGAACCATTGACCTTCGGGTTATGAGCCCGACGGGCACTCCTAACTGCCCCACTTCGCTATAATACTATAAAATAACATGGTAAGATTTATAAATCTTATCCAAGTATTCTGATTTTTCCATCAGGATTTTTCTTTAAATATTCATTGATTTTAAAATATTTTGTTCCAGCTTTTTCCATTTTTAAAATTGCTGAAGCTGTAAATCCAAAAGCAACTATTGTAATCTTCTTGTTGAAGATACCATCCCCAAGAACTTTACCAGGAACAATAATTACTTCATCATTCTCAACACATTTATCTATATGACCAAGATTAACCTGTGATCTTTGACTCGCAGAGGAAGATAAATCTCTTGCAACTGCTCTCCATACCTGTAAACCTGTTTTGTTTGAGTATTTTACTAAATCTCTTATAGTATCAAACAAAACCTGGTTTGTTGTTTTAGTATCTTTCATTGACGCCATAACAATTATGTTAATTTATCAGCTTTTATAAAGTTTAGGATAATTTTAAAATAATTCGCAAAGTTCCATAAAGTATTGGTTTTTTAACAAAACAATATCTGCTATTTCACTCTTCTTCCTTTCAAGCTCTTTTGTATTCAAACAATACTTCTCATCTGTAAGATTTAGCAAAAACAATCTTAAATGCTGGAAATATTCAAAAAATTTAGAAAATTTGTTTATATGTCCAAGAACTAAACTATTATTCTGGATAAAATTTTCACTTCTTAAACGTAATTCTTCTTTAAGCAAAACCATAAGCTCTTTGTAAGCCTTATTTATCTTTTCTGTATCTTCTAAAAACAAATGTAATCTCATCTGATCTAAGTATAACTCATTATCTATAAAATCAACAAAAGAATGATTATAATCTAATATTTGATTAACAACTTTTCCAATATTTTCATATTTTTTGGATTTACATTCTCCATTCTGATTCAACAATCCAAAATGCACCATAAAACAATAAAGTTGGATAAATGTAATATAAAATTTTGTTTTTAATCATAGGAATAACTTTTACATTATAAACAAATAATGTAAAGTTTTATAATTGATAAAAAATGTATAATTATTATGATAAAAAAGTTCATATCAGATATTAAAAGATTAACACCAACAAAATATAACAGAATACTTCTATATATAAATAATCTTGATGAAAACATCAAAATAGATAACGAAAAAGATGAAAAAATAGTTGATGAAATAAAAAAAATATCACACTCAATAATAAAAAAATTAAAGAAATATCATTCACTAAACATATTTTTTTATTTTGCAATATACTTTTCTGTACTTTCAACTTATTTATCAGGTTTTATTTTTCTAGCAGATATTACCAATATAATAAGTAAAACCATAGGTGTTTTAGGAACAACTTTATTTATGATTGCAGTATATTTTTCAAACAAAATAATAGACTTATACTATCAGGACCTAAATCTTATTACAGCACATTTAATATCTATATACTCAAAGTATCAAAGAAACATATTTAATGAACTTAACAAAGAAGAATCAAATTATTACGAAGTATTTATTGAATTTTTCAAGAAAAGAGGATATTAAAAAGTTTAACACCTTAAGTTTTTATTTTATAAGAATAACAAATTTTAGGATTTTTGAGTAATTTTATGAATTATTACATTATTTATTTTAAATACCTCTTCTACACACATATCATCTATAAATCCTTTATCATTTGATTGTCCTCCCATGTTAGGATAAAAAATTGTCTTGTCAAGTATTACATATTTTTCTGCATCTATTTCAAACATTTTTATTATGTTTGAATCATTAAATTCATAATCTTTAGTTTTATAAAACAATAATTCTGTTTCTTTAACATCCTTAACATACTCATAAAATTTATCATGCAAAATATCTTTTTTCTTCATTTTATTCTTCTGATCTTCAAAATAAGCAGTAACAAGCGTATAAAAATTTGCAGGCAATTTTATTTTTACTCCCTGTTGAATATAGTATTCCTGAATACTTTCAGGAGTTATCCCATCAGAAATATAATACTTAATAAAATCATCTAATGATATATTTTCTTTTGATTTACTAAATATTGATTTTATCTTATTTAATGAAGTTTGTTTGTAATTGTAATATTTTTCTTTTTCATTATCCATTATTTTTTTGATTTCATCAAGGTTGTCTGACAATTCAGGATACAATTCTTTTAGCTCTTTAGCATGCACCTTTATCACATCAAAAAGATCTATATTCCACTTATATTTTTCAATAAAATCCTGAGCCCTTCTGTATATCAATCTCAAATTGTATCCACCCTTAACATTTGATGGCAAAGCACCATCGCTTAAAGCATAAAGTAATGTTCTTGTATGATCTGCTATAGCATATATTCCTGCGATAGGATCTATTTTCTGAATCAATTCATCAAAATCAATCGACACAAGTTTTGCAATATTTTTCCAAGCAGAATCTATGTCATCCACTTCATCAAGATTAAGCATTCCTGAATATGGTAAAAATTTTTTATATACCTTATAATCTGGTACAATTCCTGTTTTTTCCATTATATAATCACAAGCCTTTGGCATACATGCCTGATAAGAATTAAGACTTCCTTTTGACATCCAACAACACCTTTCAGCTCCCATACCCATATCTAAAACTTTTATGTTAAGTTCTTTAAGTTCAGAAATATCCTGTGCTGATGACATATCATAAATCATATAAACCTGATTACCTAATTCAAGACCTCTGCAAAAAACTTCAAGAGAAGGTCCACAGTTGCCTCCACCAGCCCATGCATCTTCATGAACGGTTAATTCTTCAACAGGAATTTTCATCCCATTTAAATACCAATTAAACCATGTAGAAAAATAATCATTTTGCATGTATTTGTCTGGTTTTTGAAATGTATGCTGTCCTATCATTGTAAAACCTGTATGATGTCTTCCAGTAAAGCCCACATTGTCAATATCAGAAAATCTAAGACATATCTGAGGAATTACCAAAGGATTTGCAGAAGGCTGAACTTCTCCTCTTACAACATATGGCTGAAATCCTATTATTGATGCTATGTTAAAGTCTAAATCATCTCTCCATCTTGCAACAGTTGGAAATCTTTTTACAGGCTGATAACCAAAATTTTTAAGTATCTTTGCAAATTCTAAATAAACACTTGTAAATTCCATTGAAACAGGACATGGAGAATTTTCTATAAATGAATATTTTCCAACACAATTTGTATCACCACACACATCCCTTTCTTTACTTGACCAGAACATGACCCCACATTTTTTACACTTAAATCTTTTAAGTCCAAAACTCTCTAAAGCCTTTACAGGATAAAATTTTTCAGGATTCTTTGAACTTTCAGCAATAATTTGCTTTTTTATCTTCTTTTCAACACTCATATATTTAAAAAATATTCAAATTTTATAAATCTTATTTATTATAAATAGTTTAAAATATAAAAAAATAACATTTTACCTTAACATTAACAGATTTTAAATAACCTTTTTTATTTCCTTTTTTATAGATTCAATATATTTGGCCTTATTTTTTTTATCATAAACACTAATATATGAAGGATGATGTATTCCAACAAATTTTATGTCATTAATTTCTAAAACTTTATAATTAAAATTTGTAAGACAATTCTTTTTTTTTTGTTTATATTTATCAAATATTGTATTTATAACCTCACAACCAAGTAAAAAAACAATTTTAGGTTTTAATAATAATATTTCAGTAAACAAATTATCAATACATGCCTTTTTTTCATGTTTTAATGGATATCTTATTTTATTAGAATTAAAATCAATAGGCAAACATTTTACAAGATTTGTATGATAGAATGATAAGTTTAAGAAATCTTTCTCAATTTCAAGTATAAGACGCCCTGATGTAGTGTCTGATGATAAAGGAACATCTTCTAATATGTTATTAACTTTTTTTGCAGATAATCCAACAAAAAAAACATCACAACATCCATTGTAAAAATCAATCAATGGTAATTGATTTTTATAAAGCATACACTTTTGGCAATTTATAATGCTATCAATTTTTTTCATTTAGTTCTGGATTAGTTATAATATTTTTTTTACCATCATAAAATATTATTGTTTCTTCGAATTGAGAAGTAACATTTCCATCTTTTGAAACAAGCATGTCATATTCGTGTAATATGCCTTCTTTTTTAAGAATATCAACAGCATGTAAAACATGTTTTTTTATAAAACCCTTTTCATTTATATTAAAATTTAAACAAACATCATCTAAAAGCCATCTTTTTGAAAAAGGTAATTTAGGATATTTTTTTCTAATGTGTAAAAGTATTTTTTTTGCAATAATATCTCTTGTGTTTTTTAAAGGATTAAGTAGAATCAGTATGTTAGATTTTCCATAGGATTTTACAAGTGGTTCTCCTGTTGTAAAAAAAGGTTCAATTGCAAGTTCCATACCATTTTCTATCTTTTGATTAGATGAATTATCGTAATTAGGTATATTTAAACCAGCATGAAGATCATATCTTTTTATCTGATGTCCAGATAAATTATGTATAGTTTTAAAACCGTTTTGTTCTGCAATATCATTAACAATTTTTCCTATCTCTTTTACTGCAATATCTGTTTTTGCAAACTTAAGTACACTATATAATGCATCTTTATTAGCTTTTAATAATTTATCATATTTATTACTGCCAATCTCACATGTAAATGCATTATCTGTTACATAACCATCGTATGAAACTCCAAAATCAACTTTTACAACATCCTGATTTTTAAAAGCAAAATTTTCATCAAAAACAGTAAAATGAGCTGTAACATCATTAACACAAACTGTTGCAGGAAATGCTGGCAAATATCCATTATCAAAAACAGACTTTTCCAAATAATCAATAACCTGCGAATATAAAACTCCTTCTTTTAGTAAAACCATCACACCTTGTCTTAAATCATATGTAAATTTTCCAAGTTTTAAGAGCAATTCAATGTCTAACTTTTCATCATCCATCTTTTTTTATTCTATAAGACCATGCCCTATTATTCTCCATTTGTTATTATCAAATCTTTTAAAAACAACTACTCTATCACCCTCAAATGCCATTACTGGTTTTCTTAATTTTACTTCTGTACTGTTAGGATTAGCCTTAAACACACTTCCTACGGTTGTAAGTGAATTAACTATCAACATCAATGGTTCATTTTGCACAAACGATTTAACATCATAATCTTTTGAAGATGTAATAACTTTATCAAAAAAAAAGTTTTTAAATTTAAGAGTCATCAATGGTTCTGGAAGATATCCTTTAATGCTTGCCATTTGACCAACCAAAGAATCAGTTTTAGTAACTGTTGGATCAAGACCTGTCATTATTGCAATACTTCCTCCTGGTCCTGCAGTAGATAGGTTTTCTGAATCAGACCGTATTGCACACACTTTTGCAATTACAGGTTTAAATGTTACACGTCCATCTCTTACGATCTGTAAACCAGGTTTAATTTCAATTTCATCTCCTATTTTAAGAATTCCTTTTGTTATAGCACCACCTATAACACCTCCTTTAAGTTTTCTAAAATCATCTCCTGGTTTATTTATATCAAAAGACCTGATTATATGCATTAATGGGTGTAAATCCTTTTCATCTCTTTTAATTATACCAAAATAATTATATATTTTATTAAGTAAAACATTAACATTTGACCCATATTGTGCAGAAAACGGAATTATTGGCGAATTTTCTGCAATTGTTCCTTTAAGAAAAGCTTTTATCTGCCTATAATTTTCAATTGCAGAATCTTTTGTTACAAGATCCACCTTATTTTGTATAACTATAACCTTTTCAATACCTGAAATTTCTAAAGTTTTAAGATGTTCTATTGTCTGTGGTTGAGGACATTTTTCATTTGCTGCAATAACAAGAAGTGCATAATCCATAATAGCAGCACCTGATATCATTGTTGCCATAAAAGATTCATGACCTGGTGCATCAACTATTGATATTTTCCTTACAGGCTTAAATGAATCACTTTCTTTTAACGAATATTCTTTGCCATCAGAATAGATGACAAAGTTGGTATATCCAAGCTTTATTGTTATACCTCTTTTTTTTTCCTCAGAATGAGTATCAGTCCATTTCCCACTTAATATTTTTGTAATAGATGTTTTTCCATGATCAACATGTCCAACAATACCCATATTTATGGTGGGTTGAACAGGTATATTTTCAGTATCCATAATATTTCAAATAATAAATATTATATAAAGATTACTAAAAAACAAAATACGTATCAAAAATAAAAAATTAATTATCCTAAAAACATCAAATATTAAACATCAGTTTTTTTTTATATCATCATAATATAAAAGCCCATACTGTGAACCTTTGTATGAAATTACAGATGCTGCGTTTTTTGCAGCAAATTCTAAAGATTTTTTTATTCCAAATCCTTTAACATAAAAATAAAAAAAAGTTCCAGCAAATCCATCTCCTGCCCCAGTTGTATCAACTATTTTATCTGGTTTTACAGCCTTAGCATAATATTCTTTTTCACCATCATAAGCATAAGCACCGTTTGCAGCATCAGTTATAACTACAAGTTTTTGACATTTTTCCCTTAAACTTTTTAGACAATCACTAATTGTAATTTTGTTTGTAAACTCCTGAGCTTCCTCATAATTAAGTATTACTATATCACACTTTTTAACAAGCAAATTCAATGATAATTCTGTTTTTATTATGTATGATGACAGATTGAAACATAAAAGTGATGATGGTTTTTTATCTTTTATATCCTTTGCAATATCCATAAGAGTCTTAAAACTATCATCGCTAAGAGATGAAAAATAATAATTTTTTGCATTAATAACTGATAAATCAAAATCTGATGATTTTAGATATGAGTTTTGTCCTCTATATGTTAAAATTATCCTATCATTATCTTTTGTATCTATAAGAACCGATTTAGCACAAGGTTTTTTAGATATCTTTGAATCAACCATTGCAACCTTATCCTTATCAAGCACTTCTTTTATCTTATCTTTGTTTTCATATGATAATTTTCCAAGATATGCAACTTTTGCTCCAAGCCTACTAAGGCATATTGCAACATTTACTCCACCACCACCAACAGACTGCTTAAAATCTTCTTCTATCTTTATCTTATCACCAAGATGAAGTTGACTAAAATTTTCAGGCACATTTATTCCTATATCAAGAGTATTAGATCCTACAACCAAAAAATCCTCATAATGTTTTTCATCTTTTACAAAACTTTTCTCTAAAGCCTCAATACCCACAAGTTTTTTGCCACTAAGAAACCTTACAAGAGCACCTCCTGCAAGACTTATATATGAAAAACTATTTAAAAAACCATATCTTTCAAGAGCAGTAACACTATGACCTCCACCCATATATTTAAAAGCTGATATTTTACTTAACATTGAAAATATTTCCCTTGTTCCATACTCAAAATTTAAATCCTCAAAATTTCCTGCAGGACCCTTAAGATAAACCGACTGAGCATCTTTTAAAAAATGATAAAAATAATCAACAGTTTTCTTACCTATATCCTGAATCATGTATTTTTTAGACAAAGATGAAAAATCATCACAACCAATAGCAATATCAATCCTTTCTTTACCATCAAAAACAGCATAATCCTTGGGCAAAACTATCTTATCATGATATTTTTCCATAAGTAGTTTAACTTTATCAAAACTTAAAAGATATCCTTTATCCTCAAGAAATTTCTTTTTAATTCCTATATCAACACCTTGTGCAAGAAATGCTATTTCAGAAATAACACCTGTAAGCAGAACATAATCAACACGATTATTAGAAAGTCCATAATCTATAATATCTATAAGGTCATCTGGTTTTGCTCCACCAAGAATATATATTGATGGACTTCTAACTTCAAGAATATTATTTAATCCTTCAATTTCCTTTTGCATAACTCTTCCTGCAACCAAAGGAATTTTCGTAAAACCAACAATTGATGTCTGAGATCTATGTGCCACAGAAAATGCATCATTAACATAAATATCAAATAATTCCTCTAATACTAAAACACTGTTATTTTTATTATCAAAAGATTCCTCATCATCATAAAAACGAAGATTTTCAAGTAATAAAATTTCAGAATTTTTCATTTTTTTTATTTCAGGAGCAACTTTCTTAGAGGATATGTCTTCTACAAATTTAACTTTCTTACCTATCTGTTTTTCTATCAATAATGCATGTTGTTTCAAACTTATACAATCATCATCCCCCTTTCTTCCCTGATGAGCCAAAATAACCACTTTTGCTCCTTTTTCAGAAAGTTCAAGAATTGTTTTTGCATGTTCTCTTATTCTTTCGTTCAAAATAACTTTTCCATCTTTTAAAGGAGAATTTATATCAACTCTTAAACCTGTAACTTTTCCATTAAAGTCAAAATCATCTATCAAATGATACCTAAACATACTAATTATTATTTTATAACAATTAAAATAAATTGTAAATACTTAACAGGAAGAAAATATTTTTTAAACAGTAATAAATCAAAATATAATGACTTTAAATATTAAATATATACTATGTTTATCCATAATACATACTATAAGACACTGATCCATAAGGATCTAAAAACAAAACATTAAAACTTATTAATGCTGTTTTATTTTCATAAGAATATCCTTCAATTTTATAAGGCATTTCTCTAAAAACCTCTTGATTTGAAAACAGCATTTTTATTTCATCCTCATTAAGTGCAACATTGTAAAGTTTAATTTCATCCATAATTCCTTTATAAAACTCTGAATTATTAAGTCCTGCAATATTTTTTACAAGTTGTGTTGTATTTATCTCATCATTTGATATAGAAAGTTCCTCTAAATATTTTCCATCTATGTAAAACTTTAGTTTGTCATCATTTCTTACAACAGTTATCATGCTCCATTTATCATATTTTAAAAATTTAGATATTTCAAAAGAATAGGAAGAAGAAAAAAATTCCATATCCATTTTTAGATTATAATCACTAGCATTTTGTTTTTGTAAAGATAACATATTTTTACCAGTATCATCACTAAATATACAAGAACTTAATGTATCACTTTTAGGTTTTATCCATAATGAAAACGAAAAATCTTTCTTAATTTTAAGATTTTCAGACATAACTGTAACTTTATCATTTATCCCATCAAACAAAAGTCCACCAAATAGAACCCCTGATTCAGAGACAGGATCAGAAATCTCATTATTTATACCATTTCCAAGATATACGTTTGATTTTCCTGTATAATCAATTAGATCCTGTCTGTATTCATCAAGTGTTAAATCAAGAACAAGACTATCTAAAAGCGGATAAACCAAAACCAGATCTGTTATGTTTTTAGTAAAATCAAAATCTTCTTCTGTTATATTGTAATAATAAGTTTCGTTAAAAGAATATGAACTTTTAGAATTTTCAACAACAAAAGTGCTCCTTTGCAAAAATTCTGGCAATAACCAATTGTGTTTTGATGAATCAATCATATAACTAAATTTATTACCATAACATGAAATAAATTTTAATGTTTTGTTTGTATGTTCAAAATCAGGATAAAAAACAGATACACTCATCAACTCTTTTGGAGTAATCATGTTATAATTTCCTGCTAATGAATAATTAAATGGCACAAAAGATAAATCAGATAAAGATTTTATTTTATCATTATCAAACATTTCAAAACAATAAACTGATTTATCATCAGCAAATTTAAGATTTTTCATTCCCTTATTTGAAAATACGAATTTTAACCTGCCAGATGAATAAGAATATGAATCAATTCCAATCGAAAAATCATCTATATTCATCTTATTCTCCTCCATTCGCTTAAGTGTTGAATATTCAAGCTTTAATTGATTTTCATAAGTATAAAAAACACTAAAAAAAACCATGACTATGACAAAAAAAGCAAAAGTAAACCCAATAAAAGAAGATAACCCACTCATTTTAATGATTAAACGATACTTGATCTCCTACTCCATACTCTGTCAAAACCTTAATCTGATTTGTACCTAAATCAGGAGTCTGATTAAATACAAGAGTAACCGTCTGATAAGGAATAAGCAATCTTAAATCTTCAGACAAGTTTACAGGATTTAAAGCCGAAAAATTACCAATAAATTCATTATTAAAAAACACATCAAATTTAGATGTATCAAGATTAGTCTGACCTATATTTTTTACATAAACCCTTAATGATAAAGATAGTTCATCATAGTGTACATTAGTTACAGTAATTGATGTTTTCAGTTTATTATTAGTAAGTTTGTTTTGCATATCAAAAGAATGTTGAGTATTCTGAGTATAATTGAAAAAAGCAATAACTAAACCAGTAGTGATACTAACAACAGCTATAAACATTATAAGAGTACTTACAGCTTCTCCTGATCCCTTCTTAGAAAAAAAGATATTATTCATTTTGAGAATCTTTTATAATTTTTAACACTGCAACAGTCAATCTGTCATCAAGTTTCTTTTCATTAAGCTTACTTATGAAATAAAGAGATACTATATGGTCTTTAACACCAAGTTTTTCTCTTTTACTAGACTCAGATATATCATCCATACCTCTTAAAAACTTGTCAAGGTCAAAATAAACTTCAGGAGTTATCCATTTCAATGTTTCCGTATAATATCTTAATATATTTTTTGTTTCTTCAAGCCCAGATCTTTTAACAAGATACTCAAGCCAGCTAAGTATTACAACCAACGAATTAGTATTGCTTTTCAATTTTGTTAAAGGAACAGCATCATGTGCTGCTTCTTCAATGTTTAAAGTATCAAGTTCTAACAATGAATCAATCCTTTTACCATCAGAGCCAAATCTTACATCAGAAGATTTCAAATCTAAAACCTTTTCAGCATCCTTATTACCTTTTGAATGCGAATCATTTACAACAACACTTGAACCATCGTTTGAAATAACTATTTCCTTAGCTGGTTTAATAATCGATTCTGAATCAACAAAAGGATTGTATTGGCTATTGACTATTTCATACAAAGAAAGAAATTTATTCATACTTGAATCCATATCCTTAAGTTTTCCATCAACAGTCTTATTAGAATTTTCAAGTTCTTTAACCCTATTATCAATTCCTGATATGCTATTTTGCATATCTTTTATCTCAGTAGTAAGATTTATCACATTATCACTTACTTCTTTAATGTCATCATGTATTTTTGAAAGATCAATTCCACTTTGGAATTGCGAATTATTAGGATAAAAACTTCCTTGCCCTGCAGGCATCTGTTGCATATTAGCAGGCATCTGTGACTGTACTGCAGTTCTTTGATCCTGAAATTGCAAAACTTCTGAACTAACAGGAGAACCTGCATTCTGATTTACTGATGGATTAGGAACAGGCATGCCATTGTTTCCCATAGCCTGATTCATCACAGAAACATTGTTTTTAACCTTTTTCCCTCCACCAAACAAAAACTCAATAAAACTTAAGCCCATTATAAAATATTATACACTAAACACAGTATATATTTATTTGCCACTTTTTTAAAGTAATAAATCATAATTCATCAGACCATCTAGTTGATGATAAAACTTTATCTAAAACCTGATAATTTGAAAGTATCAAAAGAAATTCACAAAATATAGCAGAAAATATGAAAGATAACAATAAAACATACATGTTAGAAGTGATAGAGAATTTGATAAAAATAAAAAACAAAAGCAATAAAACAAACACTGTATTGATAAAGTAATATTTTTTTAAAGTAATATTATAAGATTTCATAAAAATCCATATATAAAATATCAAAATACAAAACACAAGAACAGAATAATACATTATGAGTCCAAAAAATTTTATCAGCAAAAAATTTAAAATAAGAGCATAGAAAAGACTAAATACAAGACTCCAAAAAAAAACTAATGCTAACCTATACTTTCTTGTAACAATAAAAACAAAAAAGAAAAACGATATAAACAAAAACAACATTGTTCTTGAAAGTAAAAACCCAAGATAAAAAAGTTCAGGAAAAAGAAAAAATGCAAAATAATCGTTAAAAAGAATATGCATGTTCCATCTCTTAATAAATAACAACAATATAAAACATAAAACAAGTATCCATGCAAATATCATATTATGCAACGAAAATTTATGAATAAGTTCCTTGTTTGCATTTGAAAAAGCTATAAATGATTTGTATGTAAAAACAAGAAGAAAAATGTACAATGATAAAAACAACATAAAAAAGAAAAGCATATCAAAATTGTTAACTATTATATAACCAAAATAATAGCCAAGCAAGACTGATAGAACACTCCATATGACATTTGAAACAAAAGCAACGAATGCAAATTTATATTTTGACATTTTAAAACAACCTGCAAAAAATGGAACAAACGCACGAGTAATATTAAACTCTCTTCCAAGTACTATTGATAATGAACCATATTTTTTAAAGAACGAACACGAAGATTTGTACATGCTTCCATTAGAATCAACACCAAATTTTTTAAGACCATTATGTCCCAGTTTGACACCTAAAAAATAACCTATCAAATCACCTAAAAAACCTGCAAGAAAAGATATGAATATAAGCCAATAAACACTTGTAAACCTAAACGTACTAACCATAAATCCTGTAAAAATAAGAAGTGTCTGACCAGGTATAAATGATCCTGTAATAGGATTTCCTTCAACTAACAATAGTAAAAACAGCAAAGGTAATCCACCAAATTCTAAAATCATCTTGAAAATCTCAAGACTTCCCATACAAATGAAAAACAAGAAAAATTTAAAAAGATTATCTATTTATACATAGTAATAAACATAAAAAATGAATGAAAAAAAATTCTTCATAAAAGATAACTTGATATTTTCAGGGCAGAATGATGAAATATCCCTTATAATCATAGACAATGATCTTTTATTGCAAATAGAAAATATCAAACCATCTTATGCAAACATAACAGAGTCAAATGAAAAAATAATATCAACACTAAACAATTCAACAAAACCTAAAATTGTTAAAACATTTAAAACTATAGAAAATATTGAAACAGTTAAAAGAATAATTGAAGAAAATTTTAGTAAAAACAAAAATGATTTTCAAAAACCTAAAAGCAATGACTATGAATTTACAGAAATAACAAGCCAAATGGATATACTGGAAAACATATTAAAAACCATAAGTTCTAACGATTCAATACAAAAACTGATAAATATGCTAAACTCATATGAACAAAGCGCACAAGCAATAGAAAAAAGTGAAATATCAAAACTTAACGATGAAAAAAACATAGTTTCTGAAGAACTAAAACAACTTAAAAATGAAAACCTGCTAATATCAAAACCTTTTCTAAAATCAATAGAAGAACTAAACAAAAAAAAGAATAATTTAACCATTACTATTGAAAATCTTGAAAAATCTTTAAATCAAACAAGTTTCTTAAACCCTGAGAATGAAGAATTACGTGACATAATAGATAAATTAGAAAAAGAAAAAAAAGAATATGAATTTAGAAAAAAAGAATTGCATGAATACATAAAAGAATTAAAAATAAAAAGCAGAATGGGTAAAAAAAAGATTATTTTTTCCTGGCCATTATTCATAATAACTTTAGGACTAATATACTGGACAAGATTCTGCAATATAAAATATAACATACTAAGGTTAGAATCAAAAATTGCAAACATTGACAAAAAAATAACAAAAAAAGAAAAAGACATCTTTGAATACAAAGACAAATTAGAGGAACTAGAAAAAACATCAAAAACACAGCAAGAAGATTCTAAAATTCAAAAAAACAAAATAAATGAAGCTTTAAAAGAAAAAAAATATGAATTAAATCAAATTATAAAAGAAATCTCAAATATTGAAATAAAAATAACCAAGACAAATCTAAACCCAAAAAACCAAAAAAATATACTTGAATTAGAAGACAAGTTAAAAAAAATAGACAACAGGCTAAATTTAATAAAGAATAATTCTATTGAAATTATAAAGTCAAAAAAAGATGAAATAAATAATGAATATCAAAAAACATTAAAAATCATAAAAAACAAAATAGACGATATTAAAAAACAAACAACAAAGATCAAAGGAAGCTTTATATTGAACATTAAATTTTAAGTTTTACATTTTTACAATTTATAAATAGCAAATAAAATTTATATAAAAAAATACCCTATACGTTTTATGTATCTTACAGATTCAGTCATAAACGGATTAAAAATAATGGCATTTGATAAAGAAACCATGAAAAAGGTTTCACGTGAAAAAAGCCTTGAAGAAATTTTTTTAAGCACATTGTTCCTTAACTACATAATAGTTTTGGTAGTTTTTCTAATAACACTATTTACAGATAATATTTCTTTTGGTAGCAGAGAAATAAATCCACAAGTTTTTTTTGGATTTTTGATGATATACCCTTTTGTATTCAACATAAAAATATATGCTCTTTATGGATTTTTTGGAATTGTTGCAGAGTTATTGAATAAACACAAAAAAGTAAAACCATTGATTTCTGTTGGATTTCATACAGGAATAGTTTATGCCATTATAATGTACATGATTGGTCTTATATCAACATTTAGTTTAAGACTTGCATCTTTTTTTGTAATAGCATTCTTAATGTACTTTCTTGTAACAATGTTCGTATCAATTTCTGCTGTATATCAATACTCTCTTCCTCAAATACTGATAGTGATGATGATTCCAATAATAATGATGCTTGTAATGTTTGGAACTATATTAAGCCTTATTGATCTTCATTTGATATCAAACTTCATCTTTTTTTAAATCCTTGATCTCTTTTTTTGATAAGATTCAATAAATCTTACAAGTATTCTTAATATTTCATCTTCTGTTTTATAACTTGTATCAACAACAATATCAAAATGTAAATTTGAATCATAATCTTCAAGCCCATAATATCTCATATATCTATCTCTTTCAGATAACTCACGCTCTTTTGTCTTAGTTATTACATATCCTAAATCCTTTTGATCTCTTTTTGATATTCGTTCAAATCTTATGTTATCATCACATGAAAGTTTTATTTTTATAGAATCAGGAATAAAATACCAACATATTCTACTCTCAAAAACAAAATTATCATTATCAATTCCATACTGTTTAATTTTTTTATCAAGTTCTATGTCATACTTTTTATCTTTAGCACAAAGCTCACTAAATTCATACAAATCCATATTCTTTTGCTTTGCCATATCCCTAAACATCAATCCGCCTGAAAAAAAATCATAACCACAAGTAGATGCAATCATCTTTCCTATTGTAGAAGTTCCGGTTCCTGCTAAGCCAAACAATGTAATTTTTACCACTATTAACAATTAATGAACAGTCATATTAATAAAATTTTTGATTTTAAAAAAAATTTACTTTTTAAGAACATAATCATAAGCATTAAGATAATTCTCATAAAATTTGTCCCATGTAAAATTTTTTGAAAATTTTCTTGCATTCTCTTTAAATTCAATATTTTTTTTTGAATCCTTGTTCAAATTAAAAAACATTATATCAACCAACTCATCAATCACAAATTCATCATCAACATTTTTTCTGTTAAGAATTTGAACAGACTCATTAGACGAAAAATTATCGTATATATACTGACCAAAACCGGAAAGGTTTGTAGTCACGCACGGTACAGCATAATTTATGCTCTCAAGTGGTGTATACCCCCAAGGTTCATAAAAAGATGGAAAAATTCCTAAATCTGTTCCAGAAACAACATCATAATAATCCATGTTAAAATATCCATCCAATCCATTAAGCATATTAGGTACAAGCAAAACCTTAACATTATCATAAGGTCCATTAAGAAGACCACATTTAAACATTAATTCAATATACTCATTTGACATTCCAACATCATGAGTAGATAATGGAACTGCATAAGGATTTTTCAATACTGGAAAATTACCCATGCTAACAAGAAACAAATTTATAACCTTCTTGTCTGATTTATTTTTTTTAAGCAATTCGTTAAGACGCCCCAAAGCTCTTATGTATATATCAAAACCTTTATCTCTTAACTCATTACGCCCTGAAGTATAATAAATTTTACATTTATTGATATCAAATTCATAAAAAGGAGAAAAAACATTATACAACGCATATTTTAATTTATTCTGTGAATATTTAAAAAATAGCTCAATATTTTTTAAAGCATGAAAATTGTTGTTATCAAATCCATTATATAGTATAAAATCTGGTTTTTTCATGTAAAAATGTTCAGCTTCATTTCCAGTAAGATCAGAAACTGTTGTAAAACAATCCGAAATATTAGCAAGAGCTTTTTCTGTCTGCTGTTTTATGCTAACTCCCATTTTTTTTGCAAAATCATCAACATCTATCGTTTCTATAAGATCGTAAAGATTCTCACCATGTCCACATATTGATCTTCCAAGCATAGTTGCATGAGTTGTAAAAATTGTACGAAACTGCAAAGATTTAACTTTTTTAAGATAAAATATACAACCACCACTCATCCACTCATGGGCATGAACTAAAACTTTTGAATCAAAATTCTTAGACAATTCAGAAATAACAATACCACAACACCAAGACCAAAGCATAACTTCATCAAAATCATACCAGTCAGAATTAAGAGAATCAACCTTTCCAATGTCCCAGATATCTGATTTTATTTCGTTAATATGAGAAGAATATCCCATATATTCAACAAGAATAACATTTGCAGAAACATCTGCATAATTCCATAGACCATAATGAATAATTATTCCTTTTTGTTTTAATGATTCACTTGCATCAATAAATTTTTTAGGAATATCCTTTTCCACAAATTCCTCATTTTTAAAAGTATAAGGACCCAAACAAAAATAATTTTTAAAATGTTTTATCGCATAAGAAAGCTTGGATTTGACAACAGTATTTATCCCACCAACCTTATTGCACACCTCAAAAGACACTTCAAACAAAGGTATATCATGTTGCATATTATAAGACAAAGAATTCATATATTATTTTTTTATTACCATTAACATTTAATTAAAACTTTTTACCTTAATGCAGTAAAAACGAAATTGTATAAAACAAGGAACTTATTTTTTATTAGATGAAAATTTTAATGCTCGGATGGGAATTTCCACCTCACTTTGCAGGGGGTTTAGGAATAGCATGTTACGAACTCACACGTTCCCTTTGCAAAAACGAGACACTTGATATAACCTATGTAATGCCATATGGTCCAGCACAGGAAGAAACAAGATTTGAAAAATTAAAAATACAGTCTGCACATTCTTTTGGAAAACATGTACAGTTTAGTCTCAATTTTAGAAGAGTTTTCAGTACCATAAAAGCATATGATACATACGAAAAATACTCAGCAAGAATAAGGGAGTTACAAAAAAAAGAAAACGGCAATACAAAAAAAGATATAGGAAAACTTTATGGAGATAACCTGCTTGAAGAAGTATATCTTTATGCCAAAAGAGTTGCAGAAATATACAAGGATGAAAAATTTGACATAATTCATGCACACGATTGGACAAGTATTCCGGCAGCATTAATACTTAAAAAATTAACTGGCAAACCTGTAATTCTTCATGTACACATAACTGAGCTTGACAAGACAGGAAATATGGGTGGAGATGATGAAATATTTAAAATAGAACAGGAAGGTTTTGCTAATTGCGACATTCTTGTTGCTGTAAGTAATTTTGTAAAACACAAACTTGTTGATTGCTATCATGTAAATCCAGACAAAATAAGAGTAATCCATAACGGAGGTATTAGTGATCTTGAACCAGAATTAAGTGGAAAAAATTATGGGAATAAAAACAAGATAGTACTATTTGCAGGAAGAATCACAACTCAAAAAGGTCCAGAATTTTTCATAAGAGCAGCCAAAAAAGTATTAGAATACGAAAAAGACACAAAGTTTATAGTAGCAGGAGAAGGTGACTTATTACCAAGAATAAAAAGTCTTTGTGATGAATATGGCATAAAAAACAATATATACCTTCTTGGAAGAAAATACAGTAGGAATGAAGCGGACATGTTTTTTTCATTAGCAGACATATTTGTAATGCCATCAGTATCAGAGCCTTTTGGAATAGTACCTCTTGAGGCTGTTGCTAAAGGAACACCAACAATAATATCCAAACAATCTGGCATATCAGAAGTACTTACACATTCATTTAAAGTTGATTTTTGGGATACTGATGAAATGGCCAATCAAATGATTTCACTTATAAGATATGAAGATTTACACCAACACATAAGAGAAAATGCACACAATAATTTTTATAGATTTTCATGGGATTTTCCAGCTGAAAAACTAATAAAAATATATAAGGAAATGATCAAATAAAAAAATGAGCAGCAACCTTTTTGGAAACTCGGATGAAATAAAGCAGAAACAGTTTCAGGAAACAGTAGATACTCATTCTAAAGCAATATTAACAGTAGTTGAAAGACAAAAAGACATAGAAAATTCATTAGATACAATCAATGAAAAAATAGAACTTTTAGATCATAATGCAATAGATAATTTCAAAAAAATATTTCAACAGATAAAAGAAATAAAAAACGATGTAAAAGAAATAAAAAGCGAAATTAAAAATGTTAAGGATTTTGAAAGCAAGATGGTAAAACAAATAAAAATAATGGCGAGTCATGATGAAGTTGCAAAACTTGAAAGATACATTGATTTATGGGAACCATTAAATTTTATAACAAGAGATGAAATTACAAAGATAAAAAAAGAAATTATAAACGATTTAGAAAAAATAATAGAAGGATTCCTTAACAAATGATGTTTTTTATAAAATTATCAACTCTTACTACTAAACTTTACAACAAACATTTAAAAGTTTTTTTTTAAATATTTCTTATTAATAATGAGTAGAATTAAACGTTTAAAACTTAAAGGATTCAAATCTTTTGCTAATCCTACAGTACTTAATTTTGAAGAAGGTTTTAACACAATAGTTGGAGCCAATGGATCTGGAAAATCTAATGTTTTTGATGCACTTTGTTTTGTATTAGGAAGAATGTCATCTAAAGGTTTAAGGGCTGACAAACTTGGAAATCTTGTATTTAATGGAGGTAAAACATCAAAACCATCAAAAGAAGCAGAAGTTGCAATCTTTCTTTCAAATGAGAACAAGGAACTTTTAAACATTGATTGTGATGAAATTAAAATAAGTAGAATAGTAAACAAATTAGGTTCATCTATGTACTATATAAACGATAAAAAAGCAACAAGAACAGAAATACTTGAAATCTTAAAAAATGCATCAATTAATCCAGATGGATACAACATAATCCTTCAAGGAGACATTAATAAGATAGTTAACATGACCCCAAATGAAAGGCGTGAACTAATAGAAGAAATTTCCAACATTTCAAATTACGAAGAAAAAAGGCAAAATTCATTATCAAAACTTGAAAAAGTTGAAATAGATCTAAAAGAAGCAGATCTTCTTCTTGCTGAAAAGACAAAATACATAAAAGAATTAAAATCAGAAAAAGAACTTGCTGAAAAATATAATCAGGCAAAAGCAGAATTAAGATTTAACAATCTTCTTTTAATAAAATCAAAACTTTTACGAAACAAACAACTAAAAGATAAAAAAACAGAAGAATTAAGTTCAAACGAAAAAATACTTGAAAAATCAAAACATCAACTTGAAACTCTTGAAAAGGAAGAATCAAAAATAGATTTTATGCTTGAAAATCTTGAAAAAAGCATAGAAATAAAATCACACCAAGATTTTATAGAAGTAACAAATAAAATAACTTATCTTGAAGGTGAAATACAAAAAGTTAACGAAAAAAAAGCAGAATTAAAAAAACAAATAGAGGAAATAAAAACAAAAAATATTGAAATAAGTGAAAATATAAAAAACAATAATTCAGAAATAAAAGCTATAAATGAAAAGATTACAGATCTTATTAATGAAAAATCAGAAATTGAAAAAAAAATAAGAACAGCAGAATTAAAATTATCAGAACAAAAAAAAGGCCTTTCAACTGAAAGTTTAAAAAAAATTGATGAGATAGAACAACAAATAGAAGATTTAAATTCAAAAAAGTACAACAAAAATCAGATAAAGCAGGAAAACCAAATCCAAATAGAAAAATTAAACACAAAAATAGAACATCTTGAAAACGATCTTAATAAAATAGAAAAAAGCAATATAGAAAATAAAGAACAAATAAAGATACTTGAACAGTATAGAACAAAATTAAAAAAAGCAATAATTGAAATATCTCAAACAGCAAGCAATAACTCACAAGCAAGTGCAAAATTAAACAATCTTTTAAATGAATATTCAGAATTAATAGAAAAACACTCAAAATTAAAGATAAGACTTGAAAGTTCAAAAGAAATAATGATGACAAACAAAGCAGTAGACACAATTATAAAACTAAAAAATAAAGATAATTCAATATGTGGTACTGTTGCAGAACTTGCAAGCGTTACAGAAAAATATGCAATGGCAATGGAAACAATTGCAGGCAAAAATCTATTTAACATAGTAGTAGAAAATGATGCAACAGCTGTAAAATACATTAATTATCTTAAAGACAACAGAATAGGAAATGCAACATTTTTACCTTTAAATCAAATACACAAAAAATTCAAACTTGATGAATCAGTATTAAACAAGAAAGGAGTAATAGATTATGCATTAAACCTTGTAAAATACGATCCAAAATACGAAAACATATTTCATTTAATTTTTGCTGATTCAATAGTAATAGAAAGAATAGAAGATTCAAAACAAATAGGAATAGGTACATATAAAATGGTTACACTTGATGGCGATATAGTATCAAAATCCGGTGCAATGACTGGTGGTTTTAAATCAAAAAACACAAGTATGGGTATCTTTAAAGACGATGTGCTTGAAGAAAAAATGCAGGCACTTGAAAATAAAATTAGTTCTGTATCTTCAAGTATTGATATATTAAAAGAAGAAAAAAAGAATAGTGAAGAAAAACTATACTCGCTAAGACAGGAAAAAGCAGAACTTGAAGGAGAAATAAGTAAAATTGAAAAAATACTCTCAATAAATTCAAGTGATAAGGAAATCCACGAATTGATAAATAACATACTTTCAGACAAAGTAGTCATAGAAAATAGTATAAAAAAAATAGATAAAGACATAGATTTGTTAACAAAAGAAATAGAAGAATTAAACACTGAAAAAAACAAATTTAAATTCAATTCAAACCAACAGGCAGACATAATAGAAACAATTAATCTTATGGAAAAAGAAAGAGACTCTTTAAAAGAAAATTTAGCAAAAATCAATCTTTCAATAGACAGTCACAATATACAGATAAAAAATGTTTTAACACCTGATATAAACAATTTACATAAAATAGCAAAAGAATCTGAAATTGCAATAAAAGAATTTAAGGAAAAGTTAGAAGAATTATCACAAAAAGATAAAGAATTATCAGAAGAATTAAAAACAAACCAAAAAAAAGAAAAAGAATTATCAAAAAATTATAAAGAATTTATTCAACAAAGAGATGATTTAAAATCATCAAGAAAAAAATTGGAAGAAGAATACGACAAAGAATATTCCAAATTTGAAAAAATCAAAACAGATATTGCAACACTAAATTATTCATTATCTGAATTTAATACATTAAACGAAACATTAAATGAAGAACTTGATCTTGTATATGAAGAAATAAAGAGCGAGTTCATAATGACAGGATCTGATGGAAATCAAATAGGACATAATAAAATAGAAGAATTGATAACAGATGTCGAAAAAGAACTAAACAACAACGAATTAAATATAAAAGAATTACAAAACAAGGTAAACAATATAAAATCAAAAATAAATTCATTTGGTTCAATCAATCTTAAAGCGATTGAAGTTTATGACATGCTATACGAAGAATTTAATAATTTATTAGAAAAAAGAGAATCATTAAACATAGAAAAAGAAGATATATTAAAACTTATAGCAGAAATGGATGTAAAAAAGAAAGAAAAATTCTTAGAAACTTTCAATAAACTAAAAAAGAATTTTATAGAAGTATTTTCAACACTATCAACAAAAGGAGAAGTTGAGTTAATACTTGAAAACGAAAACGACATATTTAACAATGGAGTAGATATAAGAGTAAGGCTTACACAAAAAAATTATCTTGATATAAAATCATTATCAGGTGGAGAAAAAACAATTACAGCAATAGCTTTCATATTTGCAGTACAAGAATTCAATCCTGCAAGTTTTTACATATTTGATGAAGTAGATGCTGCACTTGACATAATGAATGCAGAAAAATTAGGAAAACTAATACGACAATATTCCAAATACGCACAATACATAGTTGTAAGCCATAGTGAACACTTAATACAAAGTGCAGAGATAATATATGGAGTTACAATGGATAAATACAAGATAAGTGATGTAGTAAGTCTTGATTTAAGAAACATGAGTGATTATATAGAAAAAGAAGATAATAAAACAAAAATCACAAAATTTGAATTATCCCAGCCATAAATGATGGGGCATTTATCACTCATTTTTTTTTACTGCAATTTTTAATCATTCCTTTGAAGTATTCATTTATTCAAAGGAATAAAACATAAACCTAAAATATAACTTTAAAGATTAGAATAAAATCTAACTTTTGAAACAAAACTCATATCCTTACCTAAAAGTTTTTCCATTTTTAAAGCATCAACAAAAGCAATATCCTTAAGTTTGCACTTATCTCTCTTCTGATACGAGTAAACTCTAAAATCTTCAACAAAATAAAATTTTTTATCTTTTATAAAATTTGCAACACTATCTTTCATATGAACATAAGGACCTATAACCTTTTTTAGGTCAGACAATTTAGAATATTCAAAAAAAAATACCATTAAAGCCTGATTAGATCTTTTAAGTTCTACTGAAAAAGTATCCTTTAATGAAAAAAAATCATACGATTCATAATACTTTTTAAGTTTTCCATGTAATTTTAAAAGTTTTGACCCAACAATATCACAACTATTTCCTTTCATATCAACTGATACAATATACGAAAGAAAAAACATACCATTTGATTCTGCAAATTTTTTTGCACTTTTAAATAAGTCTAAGATTTCTACATCATTTATTATAAAATCTGATTCTTTTAATTCCAAAATAAAATTTGCAATCAAAATGAATCTTGCATAATTATCATCACTTAACGATTTTGCTGCATTACGCTCTTTTAAGACAGGATCAACAACTATAAGTCTTGATGATTTACCACATTTACCCATAAAATCTTTTGCCTTATCAATACATCCATATTCATTGTTAATGTCGATCAATTTTTCTTCTCCCCATGTTTTAGCATCATTTAGCAAGTTTTCAAGACTACCATAATAACTTATCATAATATCTATAACATGACCTGAAAACCCTTTAATATAACTCTCAGCACCATATAACTTTTTTGATTTAAAAAACTGTTTTGCAAGTCTTATCTCATCGCAAACAGAAGGATTTTTTTTAGCTATCTTTTTTATGAACTCAACATGAAAAGGAGAAACATCAGTAGTATTTAATGCCTTATCCGCAGACAAAATAAACCTATTAGGAACTATCTCAAAATCAAGACTAATTTTACCATTCTTTAAAGAAAAAGCAAAATAATCTCTTGATCCTTTAAGTTTTTTATAATCATATCCAGCCAATTCTAAAATTTTTTCAAGATAAACATTAAGTTTATCATCATCATATGATAAAGAAAACCTTGCAAAGACATCAACATCTGAATTATTCTTAAGATAAGTATTCTTTCCAAAACTACCACCAACAAAAAAATTACAGTCAATATTTAATTTTTCAGCACAAGTTGTAAGATTTTTAATAACAGATTCAACACAAGATGTAATAAAAGCATGTTCAGACTCATCCGTTTTAATCCTTCCTAAAACAACACTTCTAAGTTTTGATTCAATCATTTGCCTAACCACCAGTCACATAAGATACCAATTTTGTAAACATAATCTTTACATATCCCATATAAGGAATTCTTACAACTCCAACAGCAATCACATTATCAGATGATATATTATTTTCAAAATCTTTAAATATTTCAGAATTATGATCCCCTTTAGTTGCAAAATAAAACTTACCATCATTCTCATTTTCCCATTTATCAACCACTCTGTGTATAACTGGACCTTTTTGCACAAAAAAATTCCTATCTTGTGGAATAAATACAAGTATTTCTCCAACTTCTATGTTTTTAGGATCTTTTCCATACAAAACCATCATATCTCCTATATTAAGCCCACCTGAATAATCAAAATCTTTAAAGTCAGCTTTTGTTATGTTAATCTTTTCATAATATGTACCACACAAACTCCACCATTCATCAAAATTAAGGTTTTTATTTTGCGTATCAACAACATTTTTATCACACACATTATGATTAACTATTTTATGTTCCATACTACCTGAAACAATTGCAACCATAGGATAATCATTGTTAAGTAAAAAACCAATTGTAGGAAAGAACAGATATTTTATAAAAATAAATGCAAAAATAAAATTTAAGACATAAGAACCCAAAGAATCATCATGCCATAAATATTTCCAGAACCTTTTAAGGTAATCCAAAAAACCTTTCTTTTTATTCATTAAAAATATAAAACTATGTTTCATTTAAAAAGAATTTCCTTTTAAAAGAAAACTTAGATAAATAAAACCTTACTTACTCTTTTCATCATCCTTTTTATTAGAATCCTTATTTTTAATATCCTTATCTTTTAATTCTGATTTGTCTTTTTTTTTGTTTTTATAATATTCCTCAAATGATGTAGCTTGATCTTTTATGTCATCCATTTGTATGTTTTTTTCTATTTCCTTGCTTGCTTTGTAAAATTCATCAAAATCCTCTTCTTCAATAATATTTGATTTAGATTTCTTTTTTGATATAAGAGTTTTTTGATCAAAATCAGAATCCTTATCATCATCCTTCTTTTTTTTCTTTTCATCAAATTCAGCAAATACATTAGATGTCTCACTAATCTTTGAATCAATAAAACTATTTATTTTGTTTATATGCTTATCATATTCAGCACCAGAATCATAAGATGAAACTTTCCTGTTACTATAAGGCATAGAAGATGAATCATAAATCATTCCATTATTTTTTCCTGCTGATGATGAATTATTCTGCATTAAAGAATCATTGCCAGAATTCTGCATATGTGTTTTTATTCCTAATTTTTCAAGCTCCTTGTTTAGATATCCTTTTTTATATGCATAATAACCTCCTCCACCAACAGTTGCAAACAATAAAATAACAGCACCTATTATCATTCCAGTATTATTTTCATCAGATGTATTATCATCTTCATCTATATTCTTAAATGGATTTTCAGGTTCTGTAACCTTTTTATCATCAGTATCTGTTTTTTTATCATCCTTTTTATTATCAACAACTGTAGTATTCTTTTCTTCCTCTTTTGGCTTATAATCACCAACAAGAACTGTTACTTTAGAAGATAATCCTACATAATCAAAAGCCTGAGCACACATGTAAACCTGACCAGCAACATTGATCACATCTGAGGAATTAGCATATATTTTATTTGGCAAACAATCAAAATCCGTTTTTGAAAATCCATAATATATCAACGCACAACCACTTAATGGATCTGTACATGTAATCTTTTTTCCCTGAAGCACATTAATTATCTCAACAACCGGAGGATCCATATCAAACTTTATCATCTTCTCTTTTGTAACAGTAGTTAAACCATTATCAGCAACAAGAACAACCTTTAAAGAATCATTAAGATCTCTTTTTAGATATAATGGTTTGCTACCAGAATAAGTTTTACTATAATTATCATCATCCTTGTAAACAACAGTTAAAGTATATTTAGAAACAGGAACAAGAGATGATAAATCAAAATCTAATTCAAGTTCTAAAGAACTACCAAGATAATCACTTTTATACTTTCCATTAATAAATTTAAGATTATCAATCATCATCCCTTTATCATCATATATAATTGATATCACATCCTCGCTAATCTCATCATTTTTGCTACAATATATATAAACTGTATTATTTCCAGAAACAAGGCCACTAAGTAAAAAACTTCTCTTATTACCCACTCCATTAGATATCAAAGGCAATGTTAAAAAACTACTCTTACTTTTTTGTGTCTTACTATAACGGCATTTTATATCATTATTAGATTCACTTAATGTAAGCTCTATATCTGAAGAAGTCTTTGCAACATATTTAGGAGAATAACTAACAATACTTACTCCTCTATTAGGATCAACCTGAATATTTGTATTCTTTACAGCCTTTCTGCCCAAAACATCAAAACATTCAAAATACAGTTCATGAGTACCAACAGTAGTTTGAACATTCTCTTTTTTAAAAGATGTAAAATTTAAAGTATCCATCATTAAAAGTTCAGCATCATCTATTCTATAATTACAAATAGCACGATTATCAGTATTTGCCAAAACAGAAAATGGATTATTTGTAACTAATCCTGTTGGTTCAAAATCAATAATAGATAAAGTTAATGGATCATACTTTTCAATATTTATTAAAGTATTTCCAAGTCCCATAACCGCACTAAGATAAACAATTTCACTCTCATAATAAGTATTCTGACAAGCTATCCATATTTTCTCATCCAACTTTCCAACACTTACACTATGTGTCAAATTTTCAGAATCGCTTTCCATTAATTTTTTATCATTAAGAGCATAAAATTCTTTAAATTGATAAGAAGAAGAACTAAAAAAACAGTTTGCATTTTTATTGGTCTTTATTTTAATTAAAAAATCAGAAGAAGAAGAATATATTGTTTTGTTAAAAAAAGATGGGTATTTTGAATCATAATTATACTTTAAAGAAGAATCCTCATTAACTGTAAGAAGTTCAACCTTAAGATCTTCAAGACCAACATAAACTGTTTTTGTTTCAACAACAACATTCCCAGCAAGATCTACATATTCTATTGTTATATCATACAAATCCTTCTTAAAATTAAGACTCGATACATCAATTGAAATTATATCATTGAGCAAAACATTATTGTACTCTATATTGTTATATCTTATTGTTCCAAGACCATCAAAAGAAACCTTAAGCTCAGAAATTCTCTCATTAAACTTAAACATTAGTTTAGAACTCTTTTTGATATCATTCAAAAAATAAGTCATAAAAGGAGACACATTATCATAAACTAAAGAAAAATCAACAGAATCTCCCTTAGGAACAACCTGATTGTTAGACATATCATAAACAAACAATTTAAATTTAGGATTATTCATGTTTGAAATTCCAAAATCAAGTAAAAAATTATAACTACCACTTGCAAATAAAGGTAAATATCTATCCTCTGAAGGTATAATATAAACTTTTTCAAAATTATCAGATGAAAAAACTCCTTTATCAATAAAAAGCCTTTCATTGCCAGCAGTAATATTAATACTTATCTGTGGTTGTGAATTATTAGTATAATAAACATATCGTCCATTTTCAAAGACGCCAACACCAAAAACAACATTGCAAAAAACAAAAAAAAACAATAAAACGCAAATACCTGTCTTGTAATATCTCATAGATAAGAAAGTATAAAAAAATATTTTAAATAAATGTTTAAACTTAACAGTAAAAATATAACATATTTTTAAAATTAATTTTTAATAGAGGGTTGTAAAAAACCTATAAAACAAAAATTACAAAATTTGAGTTATTCCTATGAATAAATGATGGGGTATTTATCACTCAATTTTTTTTATTGCAATTTTTGATCATTCCTTTGAATATTAAAGCACAGAGCAGTGGAGTATTCAAAGGAATAAATTTAGAATTGAACTTGTTCCATTAGGACTTATAAGAGTTTTTTGATAACACTCTTCTGAGAATTTTAGGGTTTTTCAAAATTCTCAATAACATATACTCTAATTACTGATTTTCATACTTTTGAATTTTTAGAGTATACGCAGAATCAATTCTTAACATTACAACTATTCTTGATTCTTCCATAACATCCATTATAGTATAATTAGGATTAGAAGCTTCAAGTTTTCTTGCAAACCGCTCAACATCATCCAGAAAAGGCATTTGATCCTTAGTATGTCTATTCCTACTACAACCAATATGCATATATGCCTTAACCTCTATTATATCAGGTTTTCCAAGTTCAATCATTTTATTATAATCATCAATAAGTTCATCAACATCATTAAGCCCTTTAATCTGTGTCATCCTAAAAACCCTTCTTGTTTTAATCTTGCTAAAATAAGATAAAGTCATGTTAAGTCTTTCCCAGCCATCAGGATAAACAGGACAATTTATCTTCTTAAAAAGAGCTTTGGTAGGTGCATCTATTGAAAGATAAAGTTGTGTTGGCATTGATTTTTCATCATTTATAAGGTTTTTAAAATATTCAGGTTCCTGGCCATTTGAAACTATAAAAATTGTTTTAGTTCTTTCTAAAGATTTAAGATACATTACCATCTCATTAAGTCTAGGATATAATGTAGGTTCTCCTGAAAGTGAAATTGCATAATGTGTTGGTACTAAAGATTCATTCCATTTTTCCATACTTATTTTAGAATTTCCTTTAAAACCAGAAACAAGCTTTTGTCTTAAAACAACAAGATTATCAACAATTTGATTTGGAGCATCAACATCATCATACTTTATAGTTATATTTTTCATATACTCCATTGGTCTCCAGCAAAAAGTACAATTCTGCTGACACCACATAGCAACAGGAGAAAACTGCATGCATGAATGACAATCAACACCATAAAACTTCTCTTTATAACATGTTCCCCCTTCAATAAGGGCTTTTTTATTCCATGTGCATATCTGAACAGCAGAATGATTATACACTCCATACTGCTTTTTTTTCAATTCAGAAACAATATTTTCAGGTAAACTTAATTTTTCACTAGAATTCATAAAAAATAAAATAAATTAATCAATATAAGCTTTTTGAATAATAACCGGATTTAAAGGCATATTGCCTGAACCAGTACTTACAAGTGCAATCTTATCAACAACATCCATTCCTTCAATAACTTTTCCAAAAACTGGATGTTTACTTGTTAAAGGTTCCTTATCCCAATCAAGACCTGTATTATTTACAAGATTTATAAAAAATTGAGAAGATCCACTATTTTTTTTACCAGTATTTGCCATAGCAATAGTTCCTCTAACATTTGAAAGTCCACTTATAAATTCATCTTCTATATTTTCACTTCCACCAGTTCCCCATCTGCTCTTCAAAGAGTCATTCTTAGACAAAGGATCACCTGATTGAATCATAAAACCATTAATAACCCTATGAAATTTAACTCCATCATAAAAACCAGTTTTTACAAGATTAATAAAATTACCTGCTGTAACTGGACTTTCATTCAAAAAAACCTCAAGCTTTATAATACCAAAATTTGTATCAAAAACAACAGTAGGATTACTTTCATAATTATCATTTTTTTCCATTTTTACATTTAAATTGCTAATTTGAGAAAATACAAACCAAAGAGATAAAACACATAAAATCAACAAAAACAAAGATAACAACACATAAGGTTTGCTAAAAAAAGAATCTTTCTTTACAACCATTTGAAAAAAATATTTAAGGACCTATAAATCCACATTTAGGACAAGTATACTCTTTTACAAGTTCTCTTGCTTTTCTGCTTCTTGAAATTTCAACTTCTCCACATTTTGGACATTTAAATGTTACACTTCCAAAATCATTGACAAGTTTATTTCCATACTCATCATATTTAATATCAGCCATAATAAAAGGAAAATAAATCTCATTTATAAAACTTTAGATTTATCCATAAAACAAAAACAAAAATATTATAAATGAAATACTATAAACAAATATTATAAAGCCAAGGTCGCATAACTCGGTATTGCGCAGCACTGCTAATCCGGCGGCGACTAAAAAAAGAGACCTAATGCCAAGATCGCATAACTCGGTATTGCGCTACACTGCTAATGTAGTTCCTTCGGAATTCAGGGTTCAAATCCCTGTCTTGGCGTCTCTAGGGGGCAAATACGCCTCCTCTCAAATTTCTAATCAACAGCAAATTTCTCGAAATCTAGAAAATTTTACGCCAAAAAATCAAAATTTTATAAAATTAAAAAGTATATACTTTAAGACAAAAAATGAATATAAAGTATATACTTTAAAAAAGTTCACAAGAACTTACGCAGTATCTGTTTTTAATTGTCTAACTAAATTGTTTGAAGAGATTGGTGTTAATACTATTGAAGAGATTAAAAATGCTATTGCTCTTGAAAAAATTAACAAAAGACAAGGAGGAGTTGCAATTAGAGTATGGCTGAATTACTTAGAAGAGTTTGATATATTAGACTTAGATATAATTGAAAATATCCGAAGAAGAATTAAAATTCACAATGAAGTTCATATTGATACTTATATTCCAACATGTTTGGAAATTAAAAACTCTGTAAAAGAAGTCTCTAAGTATGATCGATTACATTATTTATTATATAGATTCTATATTGAAACAACAGCTAGGACAACAGAAGTTAAACATTTCTTTGAAAATTTTGATGAAAAAAACATAGAAATACATGAAAACGGCATAGTTACTTACAATAATTTCTATTTAAGAGGTCAGAAATCATCTTATTATTTATTCTTCACATTAGAATTATATAATGAATTAAAAAAACATATTGGCAAATTTGATAAAACATACTTCAATAGATTTGTAGATCATACTCAAGATAATAAGAAAATAGTTCATTTAAAATATCTAAGAAAGTATTCATTTACTTTAATGGTTAAAGCAGGAGTTGCAATTGAAATAGCAAACTTCATATCTGGAAGGTCAACTTCAAAAAATGTTGGAATGACTCATTATTTAAACAAAAAAGAGATTGCAGTAAAAGAATATGAAAAAGTGTTAGAGGTGATTAAACATTGATATTTGAAGACTTTTTTGACATTTTAAGACTAAGACTTGTTCTGAAATATTTCTCTCATTATCTTGGCTATAAGTGGCTCAAATTTAGGTTGATGGTCTTTGCAAAGTGTTAAAAATAACCAAATTTTTAGAAATATTATGAAAACGACAAGATATGTGGAATTTGAATCTGAGAAGAGAGGAAAATTTCTCTTAAATGATAAATTTGAAAGTTTTAGAGTTTCTGCTAAGGGAATAAATCCAGACTTACTAAAAAAGAAATTTTTAGAATGCACAATTATTGGTAAAAGTGCTTTAGGTTGTTATTTGTTAGAGTTTTGAATCCTATTTGTAAATTCTTATTCCAAATTCTTTTTCTAATTGTTCATTAAATAAATACAAGTCTTTATCATTTGAAAGTATTGCTACCTTTGAATTAGATTTCTTAAGTTCAATTGCATCTGCTAAAAGTTTCAGATCTCCTATTTCTGGAAGCAAACCTTCCCTATCTGAGAGTTTTTTTAATTTTTTAGATAACTTCTTGTTTTCGATTTTATCTAAAGTTATTTCATATAAGTTTCCTAAGTAATTTGAGTAGAATTTTTCAATATTTGTTAAATCATATTGTTTATCTTCTATTGCAATTGCATATTTTTTTATTAAATTATTAAACCTCTTTTCAAGTGTTGTAATAATTTCATTTTTATTAAAATGTTTAAACTTAGAACAAACATCGTTTACTGTATCAATTGAAAATTTAATTTGTTTGTCTAACTCTTCTTTTATAGAGTTAGTTATTACAAACTTATTGTTATTTCCCCATTTTTCCATCAAAGAGTTATACTCTTCTAATTTGTTATGAGATATTTTATATTCTCCAACATCATATAATACTTTATTTAAAATAATATTTGTATCTAAAAGAATAATATAGTCTTTAGGTTCTTCAAATTCTTTATATTTTAATTCTTCTTTTTTTAGATGTTTTGTGATTATTTCTTTAAATTTATCAATATCGTTATGATCTGGTTCTACTAATTCTATTGCAATTAAACAATACATTGCCTTATCCCACATCTCTTTTGGTATGAAAACTTTTTCTAAAAGATAGATTAAATAGCTAGTATCATAAGTAATTCTAAGTTCAGTCATTTGAGACTTTAATGGAATCTTCTCTTTTTTATCGTAAATAATATCTGAGGAAAATCTATTTAATATTGAAAGCTTAACTTCTTTTAGATGTTTCTCATCAGGTTTATAGCTAAGAATAGTATTTATAATAAGAATTGAGTGTCTATAGTTTTGTAAGTAGTTAAATCTATTTGTTTGTTTTAAATCTTCTAATGCTTTGAATAGATGTTTATTTAACTCTCTTAAATAATCTTTATTATCATCAGTTCTAGGAAGTACTTTATGAACATCTTTTAGATGTTGAATTAACAAATCATATATTTTCTCATTAACATCATTTTCAATCTTTTTTAGGTATAGTTGTTGTTTATTCATTTTTCAAATTATTAATAATATATTCTTGAGAAATTCTTTCTTGCTCTAATCTTAAATTATTACTATGAACATAATTAAATACTTTTAATTCTTCATCAGTTAAATTAGAAAAAGTTTCTTGAACTGTTTTTTCTCCTTTTACTTCAAACTCTTTAAATGTATCATATGTTTTAAAATCCATAAATAATGATTTTATATTTGAGAAATATTTTTTAAAACTTGAAAGAATTGCAAAACCATGAGAATCTATATCACCCCAATAATAAATTTGTTTTTCATTAAGCCAAGAAGAATTCTTTAAAATATTGACTCCATTCCCTGAACCTGATATGATTATTGAATTTTCAATATTTGGGAAAGTTAAAAAATTCATCTTATTTTCAACAATAAATACTTTATCAACATTTAAATTTAATTTCTCAAATAAATCTAGTGGTAAACTAAAATCTAAAAAAGAGTTATTCAAATTATTTTTCAAAAGTATGTTCTTATCCAAAACTTTAACTCTGATTAAAAATTGATCATACTTTAAGTTAAATCTTTTTTTAAAATCAAATTCTAAAGAGTTAATTTCATTACTAATTAATATGTCTAACAATTCTCTAATTATTGCTTCATTATTTTCAATAAATTTAGTATGAACTTGTATTGGCAATTCCCTAATATATAAATTAGGTTTAGGGTTCAAATAAAAATAATCACAGACCTTCAATATATCATGCCATAATCCTGCTGAATTAATTATTTTAATTGGAAATCTTTCAATCCATGATTTCAATTCAGGATACTTTGTTAAAATTAACTTAAAATCTTTTTTAAATTGATTAACTTCCTGTTCTTTATTTAAAAATGATAAATAATCTTTTTCAGATTCAAAAAAAACTGAATTAGGAATATCTTGAGTCCCTGCATCTCTAGTTTTTATTCCAGGATTAAAAGAAATTAAATAACCATATTTTATTGATTCTTTTGATTTGGAATTTATTTCCTTCATTGTCTCATAAAATTCTAAATAATTATTTTTTGGATGTGGCAATTTTATTCTTAATCTTAATGGGAAAAAATTCTCATCTTTTAATATAATACTTTTTAAAAAGTCCAAATATTTATTCTTACTAGTATTAATTATTTTCTCAGAGATTTTCATTTTTATTTATTAATTTATCAAATTCAATATATGGCATATTCATTATAGTGGAAATATTATCATTTTTATTTATATAATGAACATTTTGAACATAATCTTGAGCGACATGCATCTTTTCATTAGGAGTAACTATTAAAACTTGTAAATGTAATTTTTTAATTAATTCCATCAAATATTTAGATTTAATATTATCAAGTTTACTAAATGCTTCATCTACTATTACAAAACGAAATGAATTTTGAGATTTAATACCTTTCTCAATGTTAAATTGATATGATAATGAAGCTCCTAATATTGCATATGTTAATTGAGCTTTCTCTCCTCCTGAAAGTTCACTAGTACTTTGATATACCCTTCTTAAATAATTATCATCTCTACAATATTCATTTACTGAAAATGTAAACCAATTTTTAACATTCATAACAAATTTTCTATAATTATCATTAGTTGATAATTTATTTATTAACATTTTAATTTTATTAAAGCTTTCTTCATATGCATCTTTATTGTAACCTCTACTTAAACCTCCTGCATTAGGTTTCCAATCTCTAAGTTCTTCTCTAAATTTTTTTATATACTCATTGTTGGTTGTCTCTTCATTTATTTTAATATAAGTTTGTGGAAATGAAGTAAAATCTATTTTTTCTAATGATAAATTTAATTCTCTAATACTCTCTATTATTTTTTTTCTTCTTTTTTCCAATTCTTCTTGAAAATCAGCCATTTTAAAGATTATAGATTCTTCAAATATTCTCTCAAATTGTTCTTCTGCATCAGGCAATTCTTCACATTCAATTTTTTTATATTTATCAATATATTCATATAAATAATCAACTTTAATCGAAAGAAAACTATTTTCACCAATCCATTCTGGAAAATCCTCATGTATTTTTTGATCTTTAGGATTTCTATATTCAGACATTAATTCTAAAATTTTTTTAGATTTATTATCTATTTCTTCTCTTAATTTTTCTTTTAAATGCTGTATTTTCTTTTCTTCAAATCTTTGATTTGATTCAAAATTATTTAAATTCCAATTGAGAATATTAATCTCTAAAAATTCTTCAATTAGTTTTTCTATATCAAAATTTAACTTAGAATTTTCAACTATTATTTTAATTGATTCAATTTTTTCATTTATTAAATTTAAATTATCTTCAAAGTTCTTTTGTTTACTTAATTTATCTATTCTATTTTTATCATTTATTTCAATTTTTTCTTTAGTTTTTTCTAATTGATTTTGAAAATCATCTATTTTCGAATTATTCTTTTGTACTTTTAATTTATTTTTTTCTAAATTACTAATCTCAATAAGAATTGAATTAAAATCAACTATTTCATAATTATCATATTTAATTAAATCGTTTAATGTTTCTTTTTTATTTTCCAATGCTAATAATTGATTCTTAAAATCAATTTCTTCACTTTTCAATAATTTTTGTTGGTTCCGTATAAATTCTAATTCGTTTTTTTTAATTTTAAGTAAATCTTCATTATTCCATCCCAATATAAATTTACTTTTATCAAATAAATTTTTACGGTCATCTTTTTGATGTTTATTATAATCTCTTAATAATCCTTCTTTAGTTATTGCCTTATCCTCTTTCTCAAATTCTTCTAAATTTTCAGTACAAATGTAATTATAGTATCTAGAAATATTATATTTTATCCAATTAAAATATTGCGTATCATCCTTGATTTCAACTTTATTTATTAAAAACTTAGTTTTATCATGTTCTTCAATATTAGTTATAAAATTATCATTAACTTTGTAATATGAAATTTTTTCGTTTAAAAATGTTGTTTTTATATATTTATTTACTTTTGAATAATGTTTCTCAGGAACTATTAGTTTTAAAGCAAAACTTCTTAATGCAATTTCAATTGCTTTCTCCCAATCTTTTTCCGAATCTTTTACTTTAATTAATTCTCCAACAAATGGTATTTCTAATTCTTTTAATCCTAATTCTGTTATTATTTTATGTCTAACTTTTATCAAATTATAATCAATTTTGTTTTTTCTGTTTTCTAATGAACTTAATTCTTCACTAATATCTTTAATATTTGTACTTAAATTTTCAACTTCATTTCTTTTATCAGCCCATTCTTCTTTTTTCTTCTCATATTCTGAATTTACTAAAACAATTTCTTGTTTTATTTTATTATTATTAATAATAAATTTTTCTTCATTTAGATTATTAATATTTATTCCAACAAGATCACAAAGTTCTATATAAGATTGATGTTTAAAATGTACTTTTTTTTGTTCTATTTTTAAACTCTCAATTCGAGAATCAATATTAATTATTAATTTGCCTTGTTCATCTGAATTAATCATTGTTTCTAATTCTTTTTCTTTTAATTTAAATTTATTAATTCTTTCTATAATATTATTAACCTCTATTTTAATTTTAACAATTTCTTTATTTATTAATTCAGAATTTTCAATTAATTTTGCCAGTTTAATCTTTTGAAAATATAGTTCAATATTTTCTTCAATTAAAAGAACTTTATTTAATTCAGTATTTATTTTTTCAAGTTCATTATTTTCTTCAAATATTGGTTTTAACAATAGAATTTGTTTTTTCGCTTTTTGAATAGATTTATGAATAGATAATAAAGATAAATAATGTTTATGCAATTCTCTAAATTCTTCTTCTGTGTTATAATCTTCAATCATTTCATTCTTAATAAATTCATCTAGACTACCTAAAACTTTTATTCCTATAGTTTTTGAAAATAAACTCAAAGCTTTTTCAGATCTTAATCCAAATATTTTTTGAATTAAATGAAAATATTTTCCAGAGTTATCTAATTCAAATAAAACTAGATTTTTCTCATATTCTTTTTGAAAATCTCTTCTCCATTTAGCATCATTATTAAAAGGTCTAATATCATTATCAATAGTTAATTCTTTATTTGAAACAATATATAATTTTTTTATTCCATTTTTTCCAAACCATAATATTTGAATTAAAGTATATATTTCTTTTTTATCTAAATTTGAGAAAGAAGCCAGAAGTACAGAATATATCTCACCTTTTTCAGTTCTTAGAAACTGTTCAGTTATACTATTATCAGTTTCATTATTTTTAATTTCTCCATATTTTCCTTGAATATATGTAATCTCATTTCTATCTTTTTTATTCTCTGCTCCTGAAGATTGATTATATGCTCTTAATTTGTTTGGAACTAATATAGTTTGAATTGCATCTACTAATGTTGTCTTACCTGCTCCATTTTCTCCCAATAAAATTGAACTTTTACTATTAGGATTAATTCTTTGAACATTTCCATGAAATAAACCCCAATTATATACTTCAATAAAATTTAATCTGAAACCACTAATGGAATCATCATATTCTTTAATTTTCAGTTCCATTCTTCTCTAATTCCTCCTTAAAATTTTCTAGAAAATCAACATTGACTTTAGCTTCTAGACTTCTTTTTACTTCATATTTTAATTCTATTGAATTATTAATTTCTTTTATAAATCCTAATTTTATTGTTTCTTTTATTAAATGTTTAATTCTTTTAATTAATTGCAAACCATCAGTATTATGTTTAAAAAAATACTCGATTCTTTCCTTTATATCTTCTTCAGAAATATATAAAGTTGATAAATTTGCTGAATTTTTCTTAAAATCTTCTAACCATTCTCTCAATATTACTAAAAAACAAGTTAAATCATAGCCTAAAGAAGTTTTATTAATTAATTTTGGCAAATTATTTTTATTTTCATCATTTTCAATTTGTTTTAAAAAAGCAAAACCTTTATCTTCATCAATAATTAATTCAAGATTTATTTTTAAAAAATAATTTCTTATATCTTTTTGAAAAATTCTTAAATTATCCCAGGCATTAACATCATCATTATACAAAATACCTTTAAGTAATTTTATTAGAGTTTCAGAATATATAGATTTTTCATCATAATTAGTATCATTATTTTCCATTTTAATTTTTAGTAAATATAATTTTAGGTACCTCTAACCCTATTTGTTTATTATAATCAAAAGTAATTATCTCCTTATTAATATTATCAATATTTGAAAACTTTTGTAAATCATTTAAAGCTAAACTATAATATTTTAAAATTTCTTCAACTCCTTTCTCTATAGGGATATTCTTTGTTAATTCCCCTAATGAAATTTCTTTATTATCCTTTATTTGTTCCAATATTCTATTTTTTAACTCAGTTTCATTTACAGGAACATATGAAAATAATTCACTTATATCTTCCAGATTAATTTTAATTTCAGGTAAAATAATTTCTTTAATATTTGATTTAAAACTTAATTCTAAAAGATTTCTTTCAAATGGAAAATTAAATTCAGGATTTAATTCTATACACATTAAATTATTTATATTATTTGAATTATTAACATTTTGAATCATTAATTTTTTAATCTCATTAATTGTCTCAAATATTTTTTTACTTTCTTTTAAATTTTCGTTGTTTACTAACCTATTTAATCTTTCGGCTAAAAGAATATTTGTAGCAATTACTTTCTTCCCTGCTTCATGTAATTGAAATCTAAGATCTTCTAAAAAGAAATCTTTATTTTTTATTTTCTTGTCATCTAAAATTAAATGAACTTCTCCAATTAACTTATCTAATTGAGATGAACCATTTTGATTAAATAAAATTTGCCAAAATCCATAGAAACTTTTTCCTTGATCTTTTTCTTTTAATGCTTCCAATGAATTAAAAGTATTAATAACAATTGAACCTTTAGAATATTTTTGACTAATTTGGTCTTCATATATTTTACTTATAATTTCTTTAAAATTTTTTTCAACTTCTGAAAAATCAGAAACTAAACTTCTAGCATTTTTTAATACATTTTCATACATCTCTTGAATTAAATAATTCTCAACAGGATTTATTATTCCATTTTTTACATTTTGAATTTCTATTTCTATTTCAGTTTTTCTTTCTTCTAATTGTTTTATTCTTTCAACAGGATCTAAAGTACTTTTTTCAATTATATCTTTTAGTTGATTAAATATAAGTTGAAACCTTGATTCAGTACCTATAAAATCTTTTTCTTCTAAATCTTCAATCCACAAGATAACTTTATTAGTTTCAGGAGTTAAAGAAATATTCCAATTACCTTTAGAATCTTCAGTCCTTACCAAAAATTCTTTTTTACACCATTTGTCTAATACTTTTCTTGCTTTTTCAAAATTACTAATTAAAAAATCATTTTCATTTTCACTTTCCAATATATCTAAATAATTAGAAAGTTTAGTTATGGCTTCTTCATACTTTAAAGTACTATTACTATCTTCCTTAAATTCTTTATATAAAAATGAAAGAATTTCAGGCAAATTCTTTACTCTGATTAACTCAAAAGCTTTTGAAGTTTGTAATATAGTTTCTATTTTATTATAGTCAATCATCTTACTCTATCACCACCCCTAATTCAACAACTTTAACTACATCAACTTGCGCCTTACAAGTCCAAAAGATTTTACAAACAATCTCTTTATCAGGATAAATAGCCTTCAATACATAATAATAAATAGATAATTGCTTAGAATATTCTTCAATATTATCTTTTACTAAATCAGTTTTCCAATCAATTATCTCAATTCTATTATCAAACTCTACAACTAAATCTATTATTCCTCTAATTAAAGTTCCATCAATAGGTAAAGAACAATCAATCTCAGGCATAAGCTTCCCATATTTCAACTCAGTATCAACAAAAGATTTAATATTCTCAAAGTCTTGCTTAAATTCATTATCAATAGAACTTATCTTTAATCCTTTAATATATCTAAATGCAAGCTTATGTATAATCGTTCCAAATTCCATACCTCTTCCTTTTTGTCCCTCTTTAAAATTCATTAAATCATGAACACCTAGTACTTTATTTTTAGCCTCAATAACAGTATTAATTTTTAGTGTCGATGATTCTTGCTTTTCAACTAAATTTAATTTTTCAATCTTAGTCTCTTCAATAACTTCTTTTTCTTCTCCTGAAAGTTCATTGAAGAATTCGGAGGGTCTGTGAGCTGTAAAATAAACATCATACATTGCTCTAGTTATTGCAACATACAATAATCTTCTTTCTTCATCCATATCTGAAAATAATCCCATGTTTGCAAGTTCAGTTTTCCAATTATCAAATACAAACTCATGTTCAGTAGAATAAAACTTCTTATTTCTTATTCCTACTATCTCGTTAAATGTTAAAGAGTTACTATCCGAGATTGTACTTGGGAAATTCGAAAGATTACAATTAACAACAAACACAATAGGATATTCTAATCCTTTTGAACCATGTATTGTTTGAATTTTAATTGAATTAGTCGAGCCTTCCATTTCAATATTGTATGTTTCCCCATTTTCAATATTTTCTTCAATGAACACAATTAAATCACTTATTGACATCAAAGTTGAATGGAATATTTGATCTAAAATATTGAGCATTGCATTTGAAACTGGACCTGTAAAATTATATCTTTTCAATATTTCATCAATAATATAGTTTATTATCTTTCTATTTTTCAACAAATGTTCTCTAAATTCAAGAATCTCTTTAGGATACTCTTTATTATCTAGAATATATTTAATCTGAGCATATGAATAACTTTCTTTTTCAAGAATTGGTATCCATGCTTCTCTTTTATTTTTATATAATAAAAGTTTTAACCAAGCAAGAAGCAAAATTGAAGGTTCTTCTTCAAATAGTTTAATTCCTCCTTCATAAACTGCAGGAATATTATATTCGTTAGCTTTTTTTTGAACTTCTAAGCCAAAAGTCCTAGTTCTTGAAAGAATTACAATGTCATTAAAATCAATAAATCTTTCTTTGTACTCTTTTATCTCTGAATCAAAATATTTTATTGTCTTCTTGCCTACTAAATTTTGAATCTTTTCTAATATATAATTAATTTCAGTTTCTTTGTCAATTGCTTCATAGTACTTAATCTCACTACATTCATCATATTCAAAATTACTTTTCAAGGAAACAATATCTTTTTGAATATCTTCTATATCAATAGTTTCATTCTTACTTGCTTTTGTAATTAAACTCCTTTCAGAAAAAGTTAAAATTTTTTGAGAACTTCTATAATTTACATCAAAATCAAGAGGTGTTATTTGAGAAACATCAAATGAAATTCTTATCTTTTCTTTGTTTAACTGATTTTTATATCTTTCAATCTTAGTATTGAACTCTCTAATATTACTTATTGTAGCATTTCTAAATCCATAAATACCTTGTTTCCAATCACCAACAGCGCAAAGATTAGGTTTCTTTAATAAAAGAAGAATTAACATAAATTGCATTTCATTAGTATCTTGAAATTCATCAACCATAATATAATCGAATGAATTAATATTTCTTACTTCATCTTCATTATACAAAATTAAAAATGCAAACATAGCAATTAATGAAAATGTCATAGAATTTTCTTTAATCATATATTCAATGTAATCAATAAATACATGATGAATAAATTCAATAATTTCTCCCCTATCATCATAAAATATATCATCTATCAACTTAGGATTTACTTGTTTTTCAGTTTCTATAGTCTCAGGTATATCTAAAAAGCTTTTAGATGAAATCCTAGTTTTCATCTTACTTAATAAATCTGATTGAGTTGGTCCTTTAGCACCAATTCCAGGTTCATTTATTTTATTAAAATGTTCTGCAAATAATTTATAATCTCCTTTAAGTTTATCTTCAGCATCTAAAAACCATCCTGTTTTTGTAGGATAAATCCCTTTAGATAATAATGTCTCAATTAAAGAATGTATTTCTAATTGATTTGATATTGAAACTAATAATTTTTGATATTTATCTTGATTATCTTCTAAGAATTGATTAAAGAATTTATTAAATATTCTTTTTTGTATAACTGACTGAGATATTAATTTATATCCTGAAAGATTATCTTCAATTCCTAATATCTTTGGTGCATTCAAACCATATTTTGAAACAATTTTAAAACAAAAAGAATCAAAGTTTTGTATTGGAGCATCTATTATCTCTGTTGCTATTTTTGGATCAGCTTTAGAAATTACTTTTTCCTTCATATGAGTTGATGCATTTCTGGTAAATGTAACTAAAAAAATATCTTTAGGATTAACTCCTTTGTTTAATATTTCTAAATATCTCTGTGTAATTGAATATGTCTTACCCGTTCCTGCTCCTGCATCTACAATATAAATTCCATCTGTACTTTTAATTACTGCATCTTGTTTTGTATTTGCTCCCATTTTATTTTATAACCTCCATTAATTCTGAAAGAGTATCGTAATGTCCATAACCTGGTTGAGAATTATCAACAATCTTTTCTAACTTTGATTTATACTTTGAAACTAAAATTGAATCATTTTTAATTAAATCAAGAAACTTTTCAAACATTATTTCAAAGCTATAATAGAAGCTTGAATACATATCTCTATGTTGTCCATATTTAATTCCATATTCTAAGTAGAATAAGAATAAATCTAAATACAAATCAATAGGAGGATTTAATTTATTATAATCGCTAAGTATCTTTTTACTTCTTCTAATATCTGCTTTAAAATCTGAAAAACAATTTTTAATTTTTATTTTTGATTCTTCTGATAATTTTTTAAAATCAATTTCATCAGATAATCTTAAATTTAAATACTTTCTATTTTCAGAATTATATTTTAATAAATCATTAATAACTAAAATTAACTCTTCCTTATTCATTGTTTTAAGTTTTTTTTGAATTGTCATTTTATTTTACCTCATACCTCTTTAAACATAGCTTTTTGAAATCACAATTATTACAAGTGTTTTCGCCATCTATTGGTTCATAAGGGAAATTAGATTTAATGTATTCATTCATTTTGTTAATACTTTGATTTACATATTCTTCAAAGTTATCTAAATCATCTTTGAAAAAGAAAACTTCTTTTTGTTTGTATTGTTGTCCTACTTTAAATGCAAATACATTTTTTAAAACTTTTAATACATTCCCGCTATTTGTTTTATTATCTTTAAGTCCTAATGAAATCAAATATTGATTAAAATCTTCAAATAATAATTCTGAGACTTGATCTGACTCTTCTAATAATTCTTCGGGGATTTCTTTATCTTTGAAATAAGAGAAATCTTCTACTAAACTCAATATCGGTTCAGCATATTTTGGAGCTGTTTCGTTAAAATAATCATAAAAGTCTTTTGAAACAATATAATCTATAAATGAAGTTGGAATATAATGAACTTTAACATTATTATCTTCTTCTAATTCAATACCTACAATCTTTTCATAAATATCTGTCATAGGAAAATTATACCAAAATTGAATTTTTTTATTGGGAGTTATTTTCCTAAATATTGAAAGATAAACTAAAGGTTGAAAATCACATTTATCTGAAATGTTTCTCAAACTTGCATTTCTTACAATATCAATTACTTTTTTCCTATCTTTAGAGGTTTTATAATCTATAATTAATTCTTGATTTACTGCTAAATCTATTAGTCCATGTAATTTTAATTCATTATCTTTGAACTCTAATTCCGCATTAGGTTTATCCATTGATTTAGAATAATGCTTTGCAAATACATTCTCTTCATTCTTTCTAGAAATTTCTTTAAACGATTCAAAACTAAGACTTTCGTCAATTTTAAGATTATCAATAAAATCAACAATTGCAATACATGCAAATCTTATTTTAGTTTTTAAAATACTATTTTGAAAAGGATTAGACATTAATTTTAAGTTATTCATAATAATATCAACAAATTCTTCAATCTCTTTACTTTTTACAAATTCTTGATTATTAACATAGAATTCTGCAAATGCATGAACTAAATTTCCTCTTAAAAATACTTCTTTATCTAGATTTGAAACTAAAGTTGAGTATGAATATTTTTTTGGACATAATAAAAAATTGTTTAAGGCTGTATTTGAAATAGTTTCTTTTATTTTTATTTCAGCAGATTTAGTTACAGGATTATTTACAAATTCTTGTATTTCCTTCTTGTTAATAATTTCTTTAATATCAAAAACCTTAGAAGAATATTTTCGACATTAGTTTCATATATAAAATTAAAATAAAAGGGAGGAATTGTATCTGTTCCAGAAGTATATTTTGGGATAAAGAAAAATCTTTCTTTTCCTTGCTGAATTAATATCTCAAACTTTTTAATATTTTTTTCAAGTTCTTGTTTTTTGTCAATATACTTAGCATCTTCAATTGTTTTAGTCCAAGAATAATCCATTCCTAAATAAAAAATAATATCTCTATTAACATAAGTTGAATTCTTTGCATCAATTAATAATACTCCTATTTTATTTGTCTCAATTTCTTGTTCAAAATTTTCAATAAAATATTTCAACTCTAAAAATTTATTTTTAGTTATTTGAGTGTTATATAATTCTAATTTAAACAAAACATCAACAAATTCTTTAGGTAATCTTAAATCATACTTTTCAAGTTCTTTAACTAATTCACCGAAGCTTTTCTTTTTCAAATTTTGTAATAAGTTGAATAACTTTTGAGCATTCTTATCTACTTTACATAATTCTAAAAATAAAGCATTTTCTAAAGAAGAGTCAATATCAATATTAAATATATTTCCAATTGGTGTTAATTCTTTTGTATAAATATTATGCATTGAGTAGAATGTTTCTATAATGGACAAGTATTCTCTTGTTCTAAATTCTTGAAATAAGAATAATTTTTCATTTAATTCAATTCCATTGTTAATTAATCTTGCTTTAATTAGAGGTAAATAATCACTTTCAATATTTAGAACTATAGCAATTCCATTTTGATTATCTTTGTTAATCATAGAAATAACTCTATTTATAATTTCATTTTGAGAATTAAAAAGATAAATAGTATCAAGTTTATGTTCTCTATCTGTAAATGTAGATATTTGAGTTGTAGGAAGAGTTAAAACTTTTTTATCTAATTCATTAAAAATTTCTTTTCCAATTGTTGCGATATTAGTTTTATCTAAAAAAGTTAAATTCATACTTTGCATAGATAATTGATATGTAGGTAATTTTTCTAATACTTTAACTATATCTTTTTCTTTGTTAGATAGATATTTTTTACTTTCTTCTAAACTTCCTGTATGTTGCCAAACAGTCATTATATTTTTTATGTAGTACAAAGCTTCTTTTAGATTTATTTTGAATTCTTTTTGAATTTTTAAAACTAATTCTGGAAAATCTAGTTGTTCTTCTTCAAACAAGTAATCGGAATATTTGGAACCAATTAATTTAGAAGTCAAAGCAAAAGAACCAAGCATTGGTTTATTTACAGTTTTGTTTAATGCCGTATTCAAAGGTGCATCATTAGTAATAACTAGGTCATAGTTTTTTGTTTCTTCATATAATTCTTCAATTGATTTTGCTTTAGTTATCATTTTTGAATATCCTCCAAAAAGATTTTTTTATTTTTTTTTCAGCAATTATTCCAAGTAAAGAAGTCAATTGGTTTTCAAATTCAATAGTTATATCTGAATACCCACAGATAGCATGAGCAGTTTCATGCAAAAGAACTCCTGCAAAGGAACTTAAATCACTTAATTGGTCTCTTCTAATAATAATTCTTCCTTCATGTTCTTCCCATAATCCAACTGCTTCCTGATATCCTTGAGATTCTAATCTCATTGTTTCTGAAATTAAAATATTTTTAATTTTTTTAGGTTTCCCCCCAATTAATTCAAAAATCTCATTCTTCTTTGAAAATATTTCTTTTTCATTATTAGATAATAGTTTTTCATCTATAAAAGAAAATTCAAAACTATTATTCCATTCAGAAGCATATTCATCAATATCTCTTATTATATTTCCTTCTGTATCCTCTTGTCCCCTTATTTTATATTTCACATTCTCAGGAATAGTTACAATTCTTATATTGTCTCTCTTTGCTCTATCTACCATTGTTTGATTTTCTGACAAATCATAAGGAGTTAAAAATATAACTTTATCTTTTGAATTTAATAATTTACAAGCATGAACTGATACATCAATCCAACTAAGTTCATCATGTGATTCTCCTAATTCAAATTTCTCCAAATCATTAACTAATGTTTCTGCAACTTTAAATTCTTCACATTCTAATAAAATTGATTTAACTCTATCAGTATAAGCACTCCTTCCTACATTAGTTCTTTCTCTATTTAAAGACTTTTTAATTTTTGTAGTTATAGAAGTAATATTATATGAAAAAAGAAAATTCTCTTCTTCAGCAACTCTTAGACCATTGATATAAATTTTTCCAGTAGAATGTTTTTTCAGTACTGAACCATACTGGGTTTTTTCTAACTCTGTTTCATTTGAAAACTTTAAAAAAAACTCTTTAGCTAATTCAATATCTTCATCCTTAATTCCATCAAGTATAAAATCTGTTCCATTCATGGATGGGTTAGATGGTACTGAAACTAAAGCATGTAATGTCATGATATCTTCAAAGTCCTTTTTGGAAGATTTTCCTAAAGTAATATCACTATATTTAGATTTTATTAAAACTTTAATATTTTTCCTATCAAAAGTTGCAAAAGCATCTTTCAATCCAACTCCAAATTTTCCAATTACTTTTTCGGGAAATTTAAGTTTTTCATCAGATTCATTTTGAGTTAAATGTTCATATTTTATTCCTCTACCAAAATCTCTTATATGCCATTTATCATTTTCTTTAAAAATTTTTATTTCAGAAGAATTTGTTAATGCTTGTTCATCTAGTGCATTAGCAATAATTTCTCTTGTTGCATGATAAACTTCCCAATCTTCTAGCACTTTTTCTATATTTAAATCAAACTTTTTCATTTTATTTTTAACTTTTAATATCTTATTAATTCCTCAAATCATTTGTTTAAATACTTTATTAAAAAGCAATTTATTTAGATAAAGGTAAAACCTCCTCTAATAATTTTTCATCTTCAACTTCTACATTTGAGATTTGTTCAAATTTTGTACTAATCTTAGTAGTTGTAGTATTTATGTCTCTTACATCATTACTAACTTTCTCAATATCTTTACTTAATCTATCCCATCTAATTTTATATCTTGAAAATTCTTCAGATAATTTAATTAATTGTTCTTGAATAATTTGAGTGTATTTGCTTCTTTCTGCATCTTTTAACATTATTTGGATTGAAGTTAATACAGCCATAAGAGTAGTTGGAGATACTAACCAAACTCTTTTCTTTTGACTATATGTTACAACATCTTCATAAAATGCTTGGATTTCTGCAAAAATTGATTCTGCAGGTAAAAACATAACAGCTTGATCAGCTGTTTCACTTTGAATTATATATTTAGATGCAATATCATCAATATGTTTTTTTAAATCTTGCTTGAATAATTTTTTATATTGTTCAATCTCTTGTGAGGATAAACTTTTATCTAAACTTTTTTTATAATTCTCTAAAGGAAATTTTGAATCAATTGCTAATTTCTTAAATGGTTCAGGCAATAATAGAACTGCATCAGATTGAGCACCAGTATCAAATTTATGTTGAATATCATAAGTTTTTCCTTTATTTCCTTCACCAAATATTCTATATAATATTTGATTTAATTGAACTTCACCAAAAATCCCTCTTGTTTTTTTATCATTTAGTACATCGTTTAATGAAACAACATCAGTAGATAATTTTTGCATTTGTTGTTGTGCGCTATCAATTATTTCTAATCTTTTCATAACATCCAAAAATGTTTTATTTGTTTTCTCGAAATTATCATTTAAATTTTCCATTACTTTATTAGATATTTTATCCAATTTATCTTCAACAGTTTTATTTAGTTTCTCAAAATCATTGTTAACATCTTTTTTGAAGGTTTCTTTAAATGTATTTAAACCTAAAGTTAATTTTTCAGTATTTTCTCCTAATGATTTACTTAAATTTGTTTTAAGCTCTCCAAACTCTTTAACCTGTTCTTGATTATTCTTATATAAGTTATCCTTAAATTCACCAAATTTAGTTTGTAAAACTTCTCCAATCTTACTTGATACTAAATCTGGTTGAGTCTTTAGTTGACCTTCAATCATTCCTGAGAACTTTTCAACATCTGCTGTATTTGAATTAGAATTATTTTTCTTAAATATTAAAAATAAAACTAACACAATAAGTACAATTAATAATATTATTTCTATCATTTTTAATTATGAATCGATTGTTTTTTATAAATAACATTAACAATTTTTATCCCAAATTATTAAAAAATTGAAATAAATATTGTTAATGTGTAAAAAACTATTATTTTTTACCTCCTTTTTTTGAAAATTTATCCATACTTTTACTGACATTTGTTCTATTTTGTGTGACTTTTGCAAGAGGTCTTCCAAAATGACATTTAGTTGAAGTTGTTATTGTAACTTTTTTGCCTTCAATTTGTTTTTTCAAAGCTTGTTTTGCTTGAGAGTAACCTCTTTCACCTTTTTCAGGAGTATCTATATCTTCTAATCTAATATAATTAGATCCATTAACTTTTGTTTTAACTCTAAAAGTATCTCCATCTAGAACTTCATCTACAGTTCTTGTAACTTTTGTTGGTTTAGTTTTTACCATAAATACTAATATCTTTAAAACTTTATAAGTAATTCTTCTTAGATAAAGCGAAAAATATATAAAATGTGTTAAATTAGATAGAATTATGAAGTTTTATGTAACTGCAATTGGGTCTGGGAAAAGTTTAAATTATCCTCATCAAAAAAAATATGATGGTGTATTAGCATTAGTTGAGAATACCGAAAATTTCGGATTTTGTTATAAAGGAAAGAATGGTCCAAAGCAAGATCAAACATTTTATTCTAAATATGATGGAACTAATTATGAATATAAAAGATGGCTTCAAATTGATTCATGGCAATCAACATACAACATTGGAAAACAAATAATAACAGAATTAGATAACATTAAAAAGCAGTTTCCTAATGTGAAATTCCATTTTGAAATTTCAGCAGGATATAAAAGAATTGGAAGCATATTAACCTTAATATCATATATAAGAAATTCTGACATATACAAATTAACTTTTTTAAGTCACGATAATGTTGCAGAAACATTTCCAATAATAAAAATAGACTTACATCCCAAAGAAAGAGAAATACTTGAAGGATTTAGAAAAGGAATTGAACCTGGTTGGAATGAAAAGATTAACATGAATAAATATGTATTAACATATCCTAAAGATAAAAAGTATGTCTATAAAGTTTTGAAAAAATGTAAGGAAATGGGAATATTAGATGAAAACAATAGAGTTACTGATTTTGGAAATTTGTATTTAGATTATTGTTAGTTACATTGTAATTACATCTAAAAGCATCTTTTAAATGAATTAAAGAGAAGTTATAACTCCCTCAGTTACATTGTAGTTACATTCATTTTATACCCAAAATGGAATTATTTAGAATGTTTTTGTAAAATGTCTTTTATGTCTGCAGGTCTAAAAGAAACATCAAATTCCCAAACTCCAAAACGACCATCATTATTTACTGCATCTATCCATTCTTTGAAATATTCTCTTTTTGTTTTATTCTGTTGACTATCTAATCCTTTTACTTCTAATACTAACATTTTACCATTTCTTAATTTTATCAAGAAATCAGGATAATATTTATGAATAACTCCATTAAATACATAATTAACATAAAAATTCAGATGATCATTTTTTGCCCAAGACTCAATATTTTCATTTCTGTCTAATTCAAATGCTTCTGTTGCTTCCCAAGTACTATCAAATATTGTGTGACTTATATGTGATTTTCTATTAAGTTCACAAGGTTTTGTCGTGTACCAAGTCATCATATTTGCAGTTGATTTTATAGGTTTTTCCTTATCATATATAGGAACTAATTCTTCAGTATTTTCAAATCTAATTGCATTAAATAAATGTTGTACTATTTTATTCATATTAAGAAGAATTAATAATCTTTTTTTCAAATCCTCTTTATAGATTTCTCCTTTAATTATCAACCTGTTAGAATTTATGAAATCTTCTACAATTTTTACTATTTGAATAAGTAAATGTTCCCTTTTGCCAGACCAATTGGGTTTTACTTGATCAAAAATATCTCTTGCAATTTCAAAAATAAGTCTTTGTTTCCTTAAGACTTTTAACATTTCTTCAATTTTTTCATCGCTCAGATTTATCTCACTTAGTTTGGTGCTATCAGGTTTTCCTTCCAAAAAAGGAGCAAGTTCACTTCTGAAAGGAGTATCTTCTGGTCTTAATTCTATTCTCTTAACATTTTTCATATCTAAATGAAGTTGTGAAGAATATACATGATTAATTCTAATTATGTTGGGCCATTTTATTTCATGTTCTTTTTTGATATCATCAACAAAAATTCTAGTTCTTGGTTTAGGTGGCTCCGGAGGAGTATCTTCTCCGCCCTCGTGTGGTAAGAATGTAAAAGGAACGCCGAAAATATTTACATATTCGGGTTTGTATAGTCCTGTTTCTTCATCAACTTCATAAGAGACTCTTCTTAATCCTCTTCCGACTACTTGCTCACATAATAACTGACTTGAAAATGCTCTCAGACCCATGATATGAGTTACTGTTTTTGCATCCCAACCTTCAGATAACATCCCAACAGAAATTACATTTTGGATTTGTTCTCCAGGCATTCCTTTTTTTCCAACAGTATCAACTTGCTGTCTTAATAATTCTGCTTGTTTTTCTTTAGATAGCTTATTTTCTGAATTAATCTCAGTGGTGTTTTTTTTAGTTTCAGCTTCAGATAAAATTTTTGAATCAATTCTCAAGGTTTTACTTGAATCTTTTAATTCATCAATCTTTATTTTACCTTTCAAAAAAGCATTTTCAACTCTTGCAGCAGTTTCGGTTCTATTACAAACTGTAATCATAACTGGAGGAACTTCAGACGGAGGATTTGAACTATTCCATAGTTTTAGTGTTTCTAACCAATCTTTTCCTAAATGATAATAAGCTTGTACAATTAAATCAGGAAGAGGAACTTCTGCTTCAACACTTCTGTTTAAATCACTTTTAACAGTTGGATCCATATAAATATGGTAAAAACGAGATTTCATTTTTTTGTCGAGTTTTCCATCATCACGAATAACCACTCTAGGAGTTTTTACTAGTCCCGACTCTATTGCATCATTTAGTCCAAAATCACTAACAATCCATGTAAAAAGCTGATCTTCCCCTACTTTTTTACCAGAAGGATAAAAAGGAGTTGCAGAAAAATCATGACATTGGATAATTCCTCTAGATTTATTTATTTTATCCAATCCACTTATCCAAATTGTTGCTTCTTCAGCACTGTCTTTATCTTCACCAATTCGTTGATATTTTCCTTTTGCTTCAGGATTAATTCGCCAAGCATGATGTGCTTCGTCATTAATAACCAAAATTTTTTTTGCATCAGACAACTCTTCCAATACATTTTTTATATATGCTTCATCACTAATTTCAATTTTCTTTCTTTTATCAACAGTTCTAAGAGTTCCATTCTCAATTTTTTTGTTAATTCTATCCTGAGTATCCCAATCAAGAGAATGCCAGTTAATTATCTTGACTCTTCCTTGTCTTAGTTTATCATACAAATCTTGCGGTACAATATCAAATGCTTCATAATAATTATCATCAGCATCAGGAAGTAAAACTTGAAGTCTACTTTTTACAGTTAATCCTGGAGCAACAACAAGAACATTTTTTGAGAATCGTGTATCTTTTGAATAAGTAACTTTATTTATTATGTTGTATGCAATTAACATAGCCATAACTATTGTTTTTCCTGTTCCAGTTGCCATCTTGGAGCATATTCTTTGAATATCTCCCCCATCAAACGGAATTTCAATTCCTTGTTTCTCACTTTCAGGAGCTTCGATTAACCAAATTAAAGTTTCAATTGCTTCAATCTGACAAAAAAAGAACCTTAAATTTCTATCTTGATTTTTCCAATGTTCAAGTAAATCTTTAGTTATTGATGAAATTCCGGGATAATTATTGTCTTTCCATTTTTGAACTCTTTCTCTTATTCTATTTGCGAGTTCTAACTCAACAAAAATACCGGGATCATCAAAACTCTTAGAATGTTCTGAAGCAACAACATAGCCCGCAGGTCTTCTTCCTTCAACCAATTCAAATTTTCTAATTTCCCTTAAATACTTTAGATGTTTTTGTGGTTTTTCATAAGGGCTGTTTATGATTAAATGATTAGTTGTTTCCATCTTTAATCTCCACAATCTTTAAAGATTCGATTCCCCTATCATCAATAATTTTTACAGCTATTCTTTTATTTGGACCAAGTTTGAAAGGGATTGAAATATTTCCTTTATATTGTTCAATTAGTTCTTCATCAATAACTGCTTTAATGTTTTTTGCGAGTTTATCCCAACCTTCTCCACTTCCAGCCATTGGAAAAAACACTTGTCTTGGATAAAGACTTCTTCCATCATAATCAGTATCCAATTCCCACATTGCAATTTTTGAAGAATCTCCAGATTCGATTTCACCAGTTTTTGTGTTATAATAATCAAATCCATTTACTTCTACAACATATTTATCGTTTTGTTTTTTAACTTCTATATCTGGTTGTCCCATTAACCAGAAGGATTCACTACTTGAACGCTTTTTCTTTAAGTCGTTTGTTAAGAGATCAGTATTCATCTGAACTTTTAGAATATTGACTCCAGGCCATTTTAACTCATCTATATCTTTGGCTGCTTCAGGATCAAATTGGAATGACGCAAAAATAATCATTTTTGGTTTTGGAACTAATGATTGAGATTCTTCAATTGCCAATTCTACTTGCCTTTGTTCTAATGGTGCATATTGGGGACCAAAAGAAATAACTACTTTTTGTCCGTCTTTAGTCTCTGCTTCTGCATGAACCCATCTTGTTCCACCAAGAGTTTCTATTCTTACAAATTCAATTTTTTGTCCTGCTTTTCCTCTTATTCCTGTTGCAAGCATTTCATCAATCCAATCGTTCTGTTTCATTGTTTCTCCAGAACGAGCAATTGTCATATCAGGTTCTTGTATTGCTTGTTCAACATCTTCAAAACTTGTTACTCTCTGAGATGGAACAGCTTCTAAGGTAAAAGGACCAGTAACTCTTCTACGCTTTTTGTCAATAAAAGGTTGGTCGTATAAAGTTTCTTCATTTGTTGGCTCGTTATTTGCAATCGAACCTAAAGTAATATGTGGAACAGTTTTGTATTTGAAACCAGATTTAATCCCTTCATTTTGATGAGCTAATTCATAATAATCAAAAATAGATGTCATTAATCTTTGTTTTGCTAGTGTTGTAGCAACTCTCGATGTATCGCAAGTTATCCATCTTCTTCCCCATTGTTCTGCAACAAATGCAGTAGTTCCACTTCCACAAGTAGGATCTAATACTAAATCTCCTGGGTCGGTTGTCATAAGAATACATCTTTGAATAACTTTAGTATTAGTTTGTACAACATAGACTTTATCAGAGGAAAATGTACTTTGTAATGTATCATCCCAAACATTAGTTGGTATTTTATATGGGAAATCCTCTTTAAATCTTACAAAAGCAAGAGTTTTATTCACGCCAATTAAACGATTTTTACTTTTCAAATTATTTAATCCTTCAGGACATTTTGTTTTCCAATGTGTTCCTGTCGAAGGGAAATATCTTGTTCCTTCCATTTCATATTCTTGTGATTCTTTAGCAGAACCTTTAGAAACTAAAGTTGATGTTTGAAATAATCTCCCTTTAGTTACAAATTTATCATTAACAAAATCGTTTTTTTTAGAAACTCTTCTTCTTTCACCATTAGGTAATTCAATCCAACCAAAAGTAATAAAATTCTCTTCGTCATCAAAAACAAGAGGTTTTCTATATTTTTGCTGAGTCTTATCCTTTGCATAAACAATTAAATAATCATAAACAGAAGGAATAAATTTCTCAGAATATCCTAATCCTTTTTTAAAAGCAATCAGACTAACAAAATTCTCAGGACCAAAAACTTCATCCATTATTTCTCTTACATGATGTAAGTTTTCATCAGAAATTTGAACAAAACAACTTCCGCTATCAGTCAATAAATCTTTTGAGAGTTTTAATCTATCTCTTAAATAACTTAAATACGAATGAATCCCTAATTCCCAAGTGTCTCTAAATGCTTTAATCATTTCTGGCTCTTGAGTTAAATCTTCATCTTTTCTATCTTTCACATCTCGTTTATTAACAAATGGTTGAAAATTAGAACCATAAGTAATTCCATAAGGTGGATCAATGTAAATCATCTGAACTTTTCTAGTCATTCCTTCTTTTTCAAGAAGAGAATTCATTACAATCAAAGAATCTCCTGCAATTAATCTATTTGACCAGTTTTGTTCGTGTTTATAAAATTCAATCGCTTCTCTTATAGGTCTGTTATCATTTTCAAAATAATGGAAAAGAGAAAATTGTATCTCACCATCACTTTTCTTCACATTCTCAATAATAGATAATGGATCTATTCTTTCATGAACATGAAGAGAAACGGTATCAACTTCAAAACTAATTCCTTCTTTCTTTCCAGCCCAAACTAATTGAGGATTTAAATGTGGATCATATTCATATTTTTTAACTCCATTCAAACTATCAGTTTCTGCTGTAACTAAACCAATAGGAGGGTTATTAATCCTTTTAGATTCTTGATGAGTATATTGTTTAACTTGATCTTTAAAATCATCAGTACTAGTTTTTTCTTTGACTGGAATAAGTTTTACTTTTTTTTTAGCCATTTTTTATTATATAATAATTTTTAATTAAGTTTATTTAAATACTTTATTACTTATTATAACTAAAGACAGCAAATAAATAGTTTTTTATTAACTTCAATTCCCAAATTAACCCACTTCAAACCTAAAAATTCAATACAAACTCTCAATTGACCTACAACTTATCATAAAATACCAAAAACTCTTCAATTTGAAGCTAATTTCAAACTTTTGTTTTATTCACAAAATTTTATTTCAATCCCAAAAAACCATAATTTAAAAACACGATTTTCAGATTTAGTATGTATACTCAGAGCAAACATCCAAAAAACAGAAAAAACCAACTCATAAAAAAAACTATTTTGGTGGGAAAACAACTGAAAGCTTCCAAACTCAAATTCATATATAGTAAAAATGCTATTTAAATAGTATTTTTAAGAAACTCAAAAATACTAGTAAATATCATTTTTGGCATATAGTGGCGATTTTATATATTTTAAAATTATCTCTTATTTCTAGACGCCACTATAAATTCAAAAAAAATCACCAAAAATAGCAATTAACATTACTAATGCCTAATAACTTCTTGAAAAAACAAATAAAAACTTAGATTTTTTCAAATTGAATTTTTAATTAAAAAATCAATAGAAAAATGAACTTTTCCTTTTGTCACAAAAATCCAAAAATTTCATATATATGTATTAACAAACCCACCTCAAAAAACATCAAAAATACACCCACATAAAAACTAATCTTTTTGGGGCGATTAACTTCCATAGAGATAAAAAAAATTAGCAAAATAAAAAAAATCACTAAAAACATTCACAAACAAACAAAATTCATTAATTAACAACTAAAAAATAAAAAATTACAATTTATAAAAAAATAAATTATCTAAAACTTATTACAATATAGCATGGTAACATAAATTCAATGTTGAAAATATTTATTTTATATCTCTACTTTTTTCAATTAACTTATCAAAATCACTCTTAAATAATCTATCCTGAATGATACGATATTTTTCAAATTCTGTTTCTGCAAACTCTTTAGCAATCTCAGAAGTAACTTTGCCCAAATCTTGTAAGATTTCCCTTTCATTAAATTTTAAAAAAGCATTTAATTTATTAACCCAATCTTTCATATACATTATATTTTGCTTTTTAGCTTGCATTTCAGCATAATCTAAATACATTGATACAATTCTATTTAATGAATCCAATTCTTCATTGTTAAGGTAATTCTTTGCAATACTAATATCAGTTTTTCTAATCTTTCCTTTAGGAGAATTTTTCCAAGAAGTAAGTCCCATATTTTGTTCTTTACTATTTGCTCTAGAATATATAATTTCTGCAGCTGTTTTTCCAGAGATTGCATAATGTAGTTTATTTTGAACTATTGCAAAAAAATCTTCAGTAATTTTAGATTTAGAATCATAATCAGCACTACACTGAGAATAGATATCAGTTATTTTTTGGTAGAATCTTCTCTCACTACTTCTTATATCTCGTATTCTTTCTAATTGTTCATCAAAATAATCCTTACCAAAAACATTATTAGGATTTTTTAATCTCTTATCATCCATTGCAAATCCTTTAATAATGTATTCTTTGAGTATTTTTGTTGCCCAAATTCTAAATTGAGTTGCTCTATATGAATTAACTCTATAACCAACTGCAATAATTACATCTAAATTATAATACTCGAGTTTTCTTTTAACTTCTCTATTTCCTTCCTTTTGAACTGTTTCCAAAATGGAAATAGTTGAATCTTTATCTAATTCTCCTTCAGAATAAATATTATCTAAATGTTTAGAAATTGCAGGGATTCCAACATCAAAAAGTTCCGACATTCTTTTTTGCGTTAACCAGACTGTTTCATTATGTAAAAATACTTCTACCTTAATTTCTTCATTAGGTGCTTTATATATAATAAATTCAGTAATTTCATCTTTGATTGTTAAATCTTTCATTTTTGTATCCTAACATATTCATAACAAGATTATTTATAAAGTTGTCTCTAAAGACTTTTACTCACCTTCAATTTCTTTTGCAAATGGTAAAAATTTTGGATACCATTTAACTAGTAATCTTTCATATTCCAAGTAATGTTTCTCACCAATGTCTCCTTTTGTTGTTCTTCCCTGAAACAGATTTGCAATAGTTATATCAATCTCACTAGTATGAATCATTTCTGTAAATGTAAATTTTCTTACATACTTTGAACTTTCAATATCTTGATTATCTTGAAGCCAATCTTTAAACCTTTCTAAATAAGTATTATCTTGATAAATCTTTAAATTATCTACAATATGTTTTATAGTTTCAGGTCTAAAGAATAATATAAATGAGTTCTTCTTTCCTCTTCTCCAAAACAATTTATAGTAAGAAAAATCATCTCCTTCAACAAACTTATCAAAATCAAATTCTAAGATAACTTTCTTAAGTTCCTCAAATCTACATCCTGACTCAAATAAAAAATAATAAAGCATTAAATCGTTATTGGAATAATCTCTTTTAATTGTTTGAATTGATCTTAAAATTTCTTCCTTAGTTGGAACTCTCTTGTCAACATGTTCTCCAACACCACCTTTAATATATACTCTTAAATCATTTAGTAAAATCGGACTAATTGGAGTCTTTTCTTCTACAAAATTCAAAAAAGCTCTAAAAGCATTATTAGTTCTAGGAGGTAAGCTTTTATTATTTACAATCTCTCTTCTAATATCTAAAATATTCTTAACATCACATGCAAACAATTTAGAACATTCATTTACAGTACTTGTAGCATACCTTTTAGTTCTATTTGTAAACATCCACTCAGAAAATGATTCTTTATATTTATTATACATACTCAATACATCATAACTTTCAGTGGAATTAATTGTTGAATCATTTTTTGAAGCTAAAATTTGTTCAACTAAATTATTCTTCTCATCTTCGACATTTGCAATATCAATAATTCTTTTGAAATACTCTCCCATATTTTTTATTTCTTCAAATATTTTCTTTGAGCTTTCAGGTTCTAACATTGAAAGCATTTGAGCAAATAGTCTATGATTTTCAGGTTCAAAATTTCTTACCATGTGAATCAAAACTCTAATTTTTGTTTGATTCCAATCTTTATGCTTAAATTTGTATGATTCTATAAACTGCATCTATAATATTCTAAAAGTTCAAACTATTTAAGTTTTAGTAATTAGTAGTGACATAAACAAAAGTTTATAAATTTTAATGTTATTAACTTCGAGTAATATCGTAACATTTATAAAAATAAAAATCATAAATACATAACAAGTAAATCTTGTTATACTTCAAAATGGAAAATACAGAAAAAGTTTTATGGCAACTAGCATGCGTTGCTTATGGTGGTATCAAAGCTGATATAAAAGAATCACAAAAAATCACAAGAAGTAAAAGAAGAATAAAATGATTCAAAAATTAACTGTGCCCTTTCAATTTGAAAGGGATTATTTATTTTGGTTACAAAGCTATAATCGTGAGATAATAAATAATGTTGTAAATTCTAGTTTGAAAGATTTAGGCATGGATTTAATTGAGTTAAGAAATTTAATACTAAAATCTGAACACTCTGGAAATTTATTTGCAAATTCTATGAAACAAATTAGAAAAGAAAGAGATGAATGTTCAGATTTAGACTTTTTTAATAAATATATTTCTAGTTGGTATCAACATGATAATTCTTTATTTCAATTAGCACAAAATTGGGATGTTATTCTAAGTAGTGAAGACAATTGGGAGACTTACTTAAAACAATTTATATTTAATGATTGTAGATTAAGGGTTTATGTTTCTGAAGGATTAGAGCCAAGAATAGAAAAAATTCGAAAAGAATTATTAGATACAGCTGAGAAAATAGTTATCCCTCCAATTAGTAGTTTTGAAATTCAATTAGTAAATTATGTTTATCAAGTAAGAAATGGAAACAAAAATATTACTGAATTTGCAAATGAATTTACATATTCTAATATTGACTTAGCTCATTTAGAATTAAATACTTTTGAATTAGACTATGATTTCTCATTATTAGAAAGAGTGCAAGCTAACCAAAATAAAAAAGTTGAAAGATATCAAACATTAATTGAAAATATTGCTAATAAACATCCCGAATTAGAAGAAAGTATTAGATTATTACATAGAATGTCACATTGGGGAGGATATGAAGAACCTCAAAAAAGATACAAAGTTGAATTCGGTGTTTTAGATGTATTATTTAGAGAATCAATTTTTTTAAAATTAAAAGCAAAAAGTAATAATCATTTAGTTAATAATGCAAATTATGCTTTAGATATAAAACAAGATTTACTACTAGATTTAACAAAGGAAGATGGAAGATAAATATAATTATTTACAAAGAAAAAGTATAAAATTAGCTGTTAATAGTTATTTACAAACTACTCCAACTACTTGCATAGCTGCAAGTGCATTAATGATGTTTAATTATTTTGAACCTGAGAAATATCCATTAACAGAAGAAAAAGAAATGGAAATACATAGAATCATTAGATTTTGGGAAGGAGGGTTTGGAGAATATGGAAGTTATCCCAAACTTGCTAAATATGCTATTGATAATGGATATCGTGTAACTATGTTAATGGAGGGCCCAAGAAAACCAAATCCTATATTTTTCCCACATGATTTATTTGATGATTTTATGAATGAATTTTTGCCATATATAGATGAATTATCAAATAGTGAAAATTTTAATATAATAAATGGGCCTTTTGAATATGACGATTTGCATCCATTTGTTGAGAAAGGATTACCAATATTAGTTGAAATTAATTACCCAACTAGCTATCCTACTCATAATATTGTAATTAGAGGACATAAGAATAGCTATATAAGATTAGTTGACCCAATTAATAGTTATCAAAATAATTTAGTAGACAGATTTAATCAAAAAATTAAATTAGATTATATGCAAGCTGCTTTAATTTTTTCTAAACAAACTAATTTGGAACAAATAATAAATGGAATTCCTGCATCAGAAGGGGAAATAGAAGGAATTGCTAAAATACTAACAAAGTTTGACCCTATAACTATTAGAGATGATTTAAAAAATATGAATTTTAATAAAGGTGATATACTTGTTGCACCAAGAACAGATCCTCAATTAACAAGTTTAATGACAAAAGCAGGCGGAATAATTACTGATACTGGTTCAATAACTTGTCATGCAGCAGTTGTTTCTAGAGAATTAGACATCCCTTGTATAGTTGGAACTGAATTGTATAATAATAAAGGAACTGAAAAAATACAAGATGATGATATTATTAGTATAAAAGTTAACTTTGATGAAAATATTGGAGAAGCAAAAATTAAAAGAAAATGATAGATGGTTTGGCAAGGATTCACGATAGAAATTTATACGGAAATAAAGCATTTAATTTATCACAAATAATAAAACATAATATTTTAGTCCCAAAAGGAATTGTAATCTCAGATACTATTAGACAGCAAAATCCAAATATAGAAGAATTAGAAAAATTATTAAAACAAGATAAAACATTTAATTCATTTGTAAATCATGAAAAAAATTATGCTGTGAGGTCATCTTCCAATCTAGAAGATGGAAATAAATATGCTTTCCCCGGTCAATTTGAATCGTTGTTAAATGTTAAAGTGGAAAATATTGCATCAAGTATCATTTCTTGCTGGAATTCTTCTAAATCAGAAAGATTACAAGACTATGCTTTAGCTTTATCAATAAATATTGATAATTTGTCATTCGCTGTAATCATACAAGAGTTTTTGAAAGGCAATTTTTCAGGAACATTGTTTACACAAAGTCCAATGTCAAAAAAAGAAGAGATGTTATTAGAAGTAAAAGCAGGAACATGTGACGCATTAGTTTCAGGTAATACAATTGCAGATACATATTTAATTAACTCTGATAATATTAGACATATGTATGGTAGAAATAAAAATATTTTATCTAAAAATCAAATTTATGAATTAGCTGAAATTGGTAAACAAATAGTGTCTATATTTAAATATCCACAGGATATTGAATGGACAATATATCATGGAAATATATATATATTACAACCAAGGGCAATAACAACATTAAAAAAATGAACTTAAAATTTAAACCGAAAATAATACATATTGATTTAACAGGAAAATGTAATTTTAGATGTTTACATTGTAGAGGAAGAGTTGATGAGAATAATCATATCTCAAAAGAAAAAGTAATAGATATCTTAACCCAAATAAATACAAACTGGGGAGATGAAGTTGAATGGATAGAATTAGGGGGTGGAGAGCCATTACTATATCCTTATTTATATGAAATTATTGAATTTATTAAGAAAAATACTAAAATGAAAATAATATTGGTTTCAAATGCATATTTTTGTAATTTAGAAAAATTAAAAAAATTAAAAGAAATAGGTTTGGATAGAATACAATTCTCTTTAGATAGCTATAAAAAAGAAACTCATAATTATATTAGACAAAATAAATTATCATATGATAAGGTAGTAGAAGCATCTCAAAACTGTGTGTTGTTAAATATTCCATTTGTTTTAAGACTTACAATAATGAATATTAATAAAGATGACATTGAAGATTTCTTTAAATTTGCAAAAGATTTAGGTGCAGATGAAGTTGGATTGAGAGGATGTATTTATATGGGATATGCCAATCTTAATGAAAAAGAATTATTCGTAGATAAAAAAGAATATTTTAAAATATTAGAACAACTTCCAAAATATTCTGAAAAATATAATATTCATTATTTCTCTGGAGATCCATTGGCATTAGCTGCAAATAAATCATTATTACAAAATATTAAAGACAATTATGGTACTTTTAATTTGTATGCAGGTTGTAGTGTTGGAATTAGTTATATGTATTTTAATAATGATGGTAATGTAGCATTCTGTCCTATGTTAAATGATATTATAATTGGTGATACTAATACTACTTCTATAATTGATATTTGGAACAATTCTAAAGATTATAATATCATGAGGAATAGGAAATTTGAAGGTAATTGTAAAGATTGTGAATTAATTCAATTATGTGGAGGTTGTAGAGCTTATTCATATTGGGAAACTGGAGAATTATATAAAGGAAACTTATTATGTATGTATAATAAAAATGATAAATAAAATAATTGATAATAGAAATGAATCTTTAATAGTGTTTTTTTCAGGTGCATCTAAAAAAAAGTTTGATTCATTATTTGAAATAGAAACATTTGAAGATAAGTTTGATGTTATAGAGGTTATTTGTGATTTTGAAAATACAACATTTGATAAGCTTGTTTCATTAATTAATTTAGAATTAAAAAAAGAAGAAAAAAACTATAAACATATTTTTACAATATGTAAAAGCTTTGGTGGAGTTATTTCTTTATTAACCAATATTAATTTTGATAAATATATATTTTTGGCATCTCCTATAATTATTGGAAATTCAACTATATCTAACATAATGAATACAGATTTAGGTTTGTTGAAGTTAGAAGATGTAGTGTTTGACATCAATCATTTGAAAAACAAAGATATAGTTATTTATCAAGGAACAAATGATAAAGAAAAATTTCAAAATTATTCAAAAGAAATAGCTAAAAACTTAGAAATAAATATTAATTATATGAATACTAATCATTCTTTTGATAATGTTAAAGAAGAACTAGAGAAGAATATTTATGATATTTTAACTAAGTAAAATGGAAATATATTTAATTAGACATGCAGAAACAGAAGCCAATTTAGACCCAAATAAACCTCCAATTCTTACTGAGAATGGTAAAAAACAAATAAATCTATTAGCAGAAAGTTTAAAAAATGAAAAAATTGATTTAATTATATCATCTGATTTAGAAAGAGCTCAACTAACAGCAAAAGAAATTCAATTACAAAATATCAATAAACCAGAGCTTAAAATAACAAATGAACTTCAAGAGATACATAGATTAATTGTCGGAGGTGCTCCTAAAGAAGGTACAAGATCGAATAGAATTGAAGAAGATTTAGAAAGAGCTAATATTTTTTGGAATAAATTAATATCTATGAATCTTAAAAAAGTATTTGTTGTTTCTCATGGGAATATTATGAAGTTTTTCATTTCAAAAACATTAGAGATCGAACCTGAAAAAACAAAAAATATTGTATTAGATCCAACATCAATAAGTATTGTTGAAATAAATAATGAAAAAATTCAGTTAAAAAGTTTAAACAATATGAATCATATATATAATAAATATGATGAAGAAACTATTTATGCTGATTGATAGTTAATAGCAAAAGAAATTACTTAAATGCACAATAATTGGTAAATTTGCAATATTCTTTTTACTATAATAAATTAAATTCTTCTTTTTTATTAGAATTTGTTGAAATCTCTAATATAATCTCTGCAAGTTCTATTTCATTTTCTGCTCTTTCAATATAGGTTTTATATTCTAAATCCATTTTTATCTCCTTCTTTTAATATTTTATAAAATAATTTCGTATTATAAATACATTTATGTTTTTGATAAATTAGTTTACCCAAATTAGAATAATCAACTTTTAACATCTTTAAAAATTCTTTTTTTGAAATTACATGTAAATCTAATTCAATTAATGATTTTAGTTTAATTGATTTAAAACTATTTTCAATAAATTCTCTATTTCTCTCATCTTCAATAAAAATTGCAATATCTAAATCTGAGTTTTTTTTCTCTTTATCTATTGCAAAAGATCCAAATATTACAATTGAGTATGAATATAGTTGAGTATCTAATTGATTTTTTAATAAATTAATTATTTTTTTTAATGTATTTGATTTATAAAAATCGTAATTTATAAGTTCAATATAATCAAAAACTAAATCATTTTCTAAATTTAAATAATAAATTTTAGAATTATTAATTTTTTGATCTATAATTAAATCCATTTCTTTAATTTTTTTTAAAGAAGATATTAAAAAACTATTGGATTTTTCATCTAGTTTTTCTTTTAATTCATTATAGGTATATTCTTTGAAAATATTTTCTCTAAAAACCTTGAAGATATTCAATTGTTTTTCTGTAAGTAGCTTTACCATATTTTAAGTATAATCATACCTATTTACCGGTATTTATAAATTTATTGTTTAATTTTATCTATAAATTCTTATTTCAAACTCTTTTTCTATTTGCTCATTAAGTAAAAATCCCCGCCATGAATGACGGGGATTTTTATTAAAAAAGTTAATTTAACTATAGTCAGTAAAAGTACAGTACCAAAAAATCATTAAACAAAATAAGACTTTAAAGTCTGCATATAAAAAAGCTTATAAATTTACTAACATAAAATCATCTATATGAGTAATTCATTAAAAAAATATAATTCAAAAAAAGATATAATTGAATTTAAAAGATACGTTAATATTAATAAAATCTTAATTCTTTTTATTAATATTTTAATTTTTGCTAATTTTGTTAATGGAACTTTTTTCCATCAATTAGCTTGTCAGGAAGTCTGCGAAAATGATTTTGCAGATGAATTAAAAAATATGTGTCTAGAAGAATTTCCACTTGGTGATTCAATATATTCTTGGGAATGTTTAAATGAACATAAAGAGGAATACGAAAATGATTGTCTGGCAGAATTTCCAGAATATAGCAATGGACAAGAATGTGTTGAAGAAAATGAAGATTATTACGGTGATATCTGCGTTTATGAATATGAAGATGAAATGAATGATTTCTGCTGGGAAGTATTTGCAGATTACATGATTGAAAATTGTGACATGTTTATTGATGACAGCTTAATCAGAGGTTCTACTCCTGAATGTTGTGAATATGAAGAACAAATGTATATTGATGAATTAGATGAATGCATAGATTTAGAACAAGCAACCTGTTTTGAAATTGGTCTTTGTCAATATGATACAGATGATTATTGTTCAGGAATTTTAAACCAAGAAGATGAATGTGTTTCGTTTGAACAGGGATATTGTGAAGAAACAGGTGGAATTTGGGAAGATGGATATTGTATTTCTGAAGGTGTAGAATATAATGAATTTGAATGTACAAACTGGAAAAATGGCTTTTGGGTTGAAGATGAAGAATATTGTGCCGAAACAGAAAATGAAGCAGAATGTTTAATTGAAGGAAATTTTTGGAGTATTATAACTGATTCATGTTATGAATCAGATTTTGAAATGGAATGTATTGAACAGGAAGCATTTTATTTAGATGGAGATTGTATTGAATCGGAAGATGTTTATGAATGTATGTCTGAAGATCTTTTCTTTTGTGAAAATTTAGGAATGTGTGTTGAAAGTGAAGATGAATGTTGTGATGAAGATGGATTATTTGTTTCTTCTTATGGAGTTTGTGCTGAATCAATAGAACAAGCAGAATGTTTAAATGATGATTTGTATTGGTCTGATTCTTTAGACGAATGTTTTGACTTAGAAGATGAAGAAGATTGTAAAGAAAATAATTTTATTTGGGACGCTTTTTTTGATACATGTTACGAATCAAATTTACATAAAGCATGTTCTGTATTAAATAATAAAATTTGGAAAAATGGACAATGTGTATCAAAAGATTCAATAAAAGATGAATTTGAAGATAAAAAATCTAAAAATATAAGTTTATTTTTCAATAATAATTTTAGCTACAACGTTAAGTCTATAAGAGTTTTAGACAGTGGAAATTCACAAAGAGATACTTGCGGTTATTTTTCACCTGATGGAAATTCTTTTATCTATGGTGTAGCATCTAATAGTAATTCCCAAATAGATAAAAGCCTATTGTATCACTTAATGAATTTTAACGAAAATAGTAATAGTTTTAATTTTATAAGAAATGCTCTTTTTTACATTCCCGATTATACAAAACAATTTCTAACTGGCTGGTCAAAAGATGCAAGTAAAAATATTTATTTTGTAAGTAAAGAAAAAGACCCACAAACTAAATTGGATTTGTTTAAAATAAGATTTTTCCCCACATTAAATGTAAATTTAGAATCTATTTCCCCTAATAAACAACTATCTTCTGTTAACTCAGCAGAATGGATTTATTTTAAAGAATCCGAATTAATGGGAGCAAAATATTATTACGGAATTAATGAACAGGAATATTTAGACAAATATTACGAATTATACTCAAATCATAGTTATTTTGGAACTAATGTTCCAAATTGTCAACAATATTTAATGAGAAATCCTGCTGATTCAAAAGAATCTTATATAATGTCTAAACAAGTAGGAATTGACCCATCATCATACATATCATCTAATACACATTCTTTAGTTTATCATAACTACATGGGCATAAATAATAGCACAAATAAAACCTTTGTATTTGATGTTTTATCTACAAAGGGATCTTATTATAATCCTGCTTATGTTGCATATTCTAACGACGGAAAATATATAGCATTAACAACACACGGATCTTCAAGTTCTGGGGCTATTGTTCAAATAATTAAAAACGATAAAAATATTTTAAATAAATATCCAATTAATTCAACTTTTGAATTTACAATACCAAAAGGAAGAATATATGATTTAAGATTTGATTACAAACTAGATTCTAATAATATTCCAAAAGGTATGTTTTTTTCTTTAGGAGAAATAGAAATTGATAATAAAACATTAAATAGCAGTATTTATTATTATGATTTTGCTTTAAAAAGAATAGATTTAGTATACAATGTAACAAACAATAAAAATATTGTTGCAATTGATATTAATCCTAATAAAAACCAAATTCTTGCCTTAGAATGTTCAAAAAACTCATATGACTGTGAACTTAAAATGATTACTTACCAAAGATATGTAAGAATGTTTGCAATCACACCAGAGCCTGTAAAAGAATTAAACATTACACAACCAACCTATAAAAGAATAGAAATTTTATTCGATTCTATTAAATTTAACGATATAAAAAAAAATATAGGTATCAGTTTAAAGGCAACTGATTTTAAAAGCCTTAAATTAGATTGCAGTTATTTTGAATCAATTAAAAATACATATTTATCAGATTCATATTACAAAAATAAAAATTACACTATTATTTCTAAAGATTCCAGCTTAGAAAAATTAAAATCAATTTCCAGAAATAGAAATATTAAATCAAAGAACGATAAGGTTCTAAATCATCAAGAATTAGAAGCAAGCTATTTCATCCTTAAAAAAATGTGTGATAAAAAAGATTATGATTTTGAAATAATACTAGATAAAAACCAAAGTAAAAAAACTAATTTAAGTAAAGAAGATTTATCAGAAATCATCAGTCAACACTTATTGAATAAATCTTTAGAAAATATAACCTACATTCAAATAGCAGATTATTATATCTCAAGTTATGATGATCTGGTTAATTTTCTAAAAACAAAAAACATCATCAACATTAACGGAATTAGAACAGATTTAAGTATAGAAAAATTAAATATTGATATAAGCACTGGAATCATTCAAGAAGACCATTCGCAAAATGCACAAATACTAATAGAAATAAATCAAGAAATACTTGAAGAAATTATCTTATCCAAAAATCCTGGACAAACTTTTTACTTAAAATTTACAGAAGGAAAAATCAAAATCACTAATTTAGAACCTAGTGTTTTTAGAAAAATTGAACGATGGATAAAAAACATTTTTAGCAACGACTCCACAGATTATTCAAAGAATGTTCTATGTTCTTCTGATTACGAACCTGTTTGTGCCAATAAGAAAACTTATCCAAATAGTTGTCTTGCAAATAAGGCAGGAATCACAAAATATAATGAAGGAGAATGTTAATTTCTCAAAATAAAATGGCAACTAAAAATAAATTTAAAATCCTGATACTTTTATTTTTGATTTTTATTTTTAACATTAGAATAACACATAGTTGTTTAGTTCCTGACCTAACTAATCCAAATTATCTAAATTCAGATACTGTTTTATGTAACGGAATTTACACATTAAATATGGGATCTCCTGCTGTTGGGTTCATAACTTCTAATGATAATATTTTTTTAGATTGTAATGGATCTACTTTAAAAAATGGAATGGCAAACGAAGGCTTATGGATAGAACATTCTAATATAACAATCAAAAATTGTATTTTTGAAGATTTTACAAATTTAGGAATTTATATAAGAAACCCAAGTGATCAGAATGTACAAATTCAAAATTCTACTTTCAATAACATTAGAACTTCAATAAAAGTTAATGGAGATAATCATATCATTGAAAATAATTCTTTTTATGACATGGATTGGGGTATCTTATTTGAAGGGAGTGATAATGTTACTGTAAAAGATTCTATTTTTGATTCAGCAGTTGGAACTGGAATAGAATTTGTTGATTTTATGGGGGATCCTTCTTCTAACAATATCATATATAATAATAAGTTTAATTGTTCTTATAATATAATATTCAATGGGAATTTAAATAATCATTTTAATACTACAAAGTTTCTAACTAATAACATAATTAATGGTACACATATAGGTGGTAATTTTTGGTCAGATTATAACGGAAATGACACTAATTTAGATGGAATTGGAGAAAGTGCTCATAAGATTGATTTATGGACAGAAGTATATGATTATTTGCCGTTAACAAACAATTATGTAAACACAGATTCTTACAATGAAACATTAAATTTGAGTATTGGACCTAATCAAAGTTTATTTGAAGGTAAATCGTTAACATTAAATATAAGTTTTAATTATAATAGTTCTTTTGAATACAATTTAACTATTAATTGGGGAGATGGATACATAAGCAATTCTAGTAACTTAAACACAGGCACTTTTACATCTACTAAACTAATGTACAATCAGCAAGGGTCATACACAATTAACGTTACCTTAAATTCTAGTAGCAATAAAACTGAAAGCAAATCAATTATCGCTAATGTTTCTAATGCACTGCCAATTATTTCTGGAGATGATGAATACATTGTAGAACTTGGCTTATTGACAAATCTAAACATGAATTACAGTGATTATGGATTATTTGATACACATTATTACAATATTAGCTGGGGAGATAGTAATTACACATATGAAGCAAATGGTAACTTTACTTCAAAAATAATTTCAAATACTTATAATTATAGCAATGTAGGAAAATTTTTAGGTTTTGTAAATATTAGTGATAATGATGGTGGAAATTCATTATTTAATTTTACAGTATTTGTAAAATCCTGTGGTAACTCAATTCTAGATGAAAAAGAGGATTGCGATGGCACACTATTTGCAAATAAAACATGTTCAGATTATGGATTTAATTTTGGAAGTTTAAGTTGCAATTCTAATTGTCAAATTGTAAGCACTACATGTTATAATTCAAGTGGAAGTTCTGGTGGTGGTAGCAGTAGTAAAAACACAAAAAAAGAACCTGTTAATGAATTATTGGAAAACAATAGTAATATTATCATATTAAATGAAAGCCAAATAAATCAAACAGAAACAAATTTTACACCAATCCAATCATTAAATATTAGTTTAAATAGAAATAACACAAATAAATACAACAATAGAGCAATTCCTGATTATGATATTTTTAAGAATATAATTAATCAAACAAATAATAATGAAAGTTTAGATAAATTTAATTTTTCTTTATATGATTTCAAAAAAAATTTAGAAATTGTATTTAAAGATCTTGATTTAAAGATAATAGCAAAATATTCATTTAAAAATAAGTTAAAACTATTATTTATGAATTATCTACAATAGTAGAAGTTTTAATATTTCATTAAACCTATTTTTTCAATATTTTCTAAAGTCTTACATACAGGCTTTAACTCCAATCTTGACATTCTTCTCGTTTTAAAACCTAAAGGATTTATGGCTTGTTTATTTAATTTAATTCTCAAGTTGCCATACATAACAATTTTTTTCAAAAATTCTTAGTCGCCTTTTTGATTTTCCAAAAACCATACTCAACAATCACTTCGTTAGATTATTGGTAGCTTACTTGAGTTTTTTACTCAAGTAACCATTTCCATATAGGTTTTACTATTATTTTATAACCTTCAAATTCAAATTCTTCTATTTCATCTTCAGTTAAAATTAATCCTTCTTTTAAGTTGTATTTTTCCATCGCATCTTTTAATCCATTTAATTCTCTTTTTCTTGTATCAGGATTAACTAAAGACTTTGTTACTTGAATTGCTTTTGTTATTTTTAATCCTTCTTTTATTATAAAATCACATTCATGATTTTCATTATGATAATAAATACTAGACATTCCACCATGTTCTTTTCTTGTACAAAAGGTTTCTTCAAACCTTTTAATTAACTCTAAAAACACTAAATTTTCATATATCCTTCCAATATTTTCAGTAAAACTAAAACCTATCTCTTTTGCAAAACTTATATCACTAACATAAACTTTTTTGTTTGATGAATATTGTTTTTTTAGAGAAGGATCATATTTATTTAATTCATATATTAAATATGTTTCTCTTAAGTATTCAAAATATTTATCAATTAATTCATAAGATATATTTAATGATGTTTTAATTTTATTTAAATTAGTCACTTTTGAAATATTTGAAATTAAATATATTGCAACTTTCTTAACATTATCATAATTTTTAAGGTTATACCTTGCAACTATATCTTTTAGAATTATTGTTTCAAAATAATTTAAAATTTCTTTTTTTCTTAAAAAATCTTCTTTAGTTAAAATTACTTTAGGGAAACCTCCAATTTCTAAATATTGATTAAAATATTTTTTATACTTTATTTTCTCAGTAACTAGTTTTTGTTTAGTAATATTCCTTTCACCATTAAACTCTAAAAATTCTAAAAAGGATGCTGTATAAATATTTAAATCTAAATATCTTCCAGACAAAGCAGTTCCAAATTCACGACTAAGTAACTTTGAAGATGAACCAGTAATGTATATTTTTTTAACTTTCTTTAGTTCATATAAAGTTCTAACCCATTTTTCCCATCCTAAGACGTTTTGAATTTCATCTAAAAATAAATAGATTTGCGTACTATCATTTACATATTCTTTATACACATCAAGAATTTGTTCAAAAATATTAGTATCTAAATCAATTCCAAGTCTTGGATCTTCAAAATTAACAAATAATACGTTTTTAATATCAATTCCTTGTTTTAATAATTCTTTAATATGATTAATCAATAAAGTGGATTTTCCACATCTTCTAATGCCTTTTAATACAGTTATCTCATCTGTTAAATCATATTTTAAAATATTATTTTCATAAAATTTCCTAGAATAATACTCAGGTAATTCTTTACTCCAATAATTCCAATCATTTAAAACCTCAAATAATTTTCCTTTATCCATGATATTTAATATATTACATAATTTATAAACCTTCTGCATGCAGAAAGTTTTTATATGTCATTTTTTATGTTAACAGAAAATTTCAAATAGTACAAATATTATACTGATTAGTACAATAATTTGACTAACTTCTAAATTTTATCTCAAAATAAAATTTTTAACTTTATCATAAATTTTTTTATTTTGACAAATAATTATATTTTTTGAATTTTTTGACCAATCATTTCCTTCATAATCTTTGATATAACATCCTGATTTTTGTGCAATATAAATACCTGGAGCAGTACCATAAATATCTTTTAATTTTCCAAATACAAAAATAAATTTTCTTCCTCCAGTCCAAGCAAAACTAAGTCCCCAACTTCCTGGAAGTTTATGGTACATGTTAAATTCGTTTTGAATTAGATTTAACTTATCATAATCATATTTTGAAGAACAACAAAAAAATTTATTTTCAAGATTAATTTCATTTGATGCAACTAATCTTTTATCATTTAAATAAGCAGATTTTTCATCTGCATAAAAAAGTTCATTAGTAACTGGGTCTAAAACTATTCCTAAAACACAATTTTCATTTTTAAACAAAGAAAGACAAATTGCAAAATGTGGAATATCACAATAAAAATTTATACTACAAGCAATTGGATCACAATACCAAGTATAATTAGAATTATTATTTGTAAAAGCAGTTTCCTCACCATCAAAATTATGTGAAGGAAAAACCTTCAAAATATATGATTTAATAACTTCTTCAATAAACTTATCAATATCTAAATTTTCAGGTTTTTCATTATTATAAAATTTTAATATCTCTTTTTGAGCAATTCTCACTGAACTTATTCCAACATCTAAAAATTCATTTTCCATTATAATAAAATATATAAACAAGTTTACTTATAAATATTAATATGGTTGAATTAGAAAAATTATTAACAATTTTTGATCAAGAATTTAATGTTAAAAACATAGTAGATAATTGGGAATTTTGTTGTGATGATTAGAATAAAAATGGAAATTAATTTTATTATAGGAAACTCTATTTATGATGCCATAAATTCAGTTAAAAAAAATAAAATAGGTTATGCTGGACTCAAAACTAAAAAATACCTAAAAGAGAGTTTAGAATGGAATAAATTTGAAATTGAATTTGTTCAATTCGGGTTTATAAGAGTTTTTCGTTAACACTATTCTGATAATTTTGGAGTTTTTCAAAATTATCTATAATAATCTCTTTCAATTCAACCATTTCAACAACATCAACTTGTGCCTTACAAGTCCAAAAGATCTTGCAAATAATTTCCTTGTCAGGATATACCGATTTTAAAACATAATAATAAACAGATAATTGTTTTGAATATTCATCAATATTATCTTTAACTAAATCGCTCTTCCAATCAATTATCTCAATTCTATCATCAAACTCTACAACTAAATCTATTATTCCTTTAACCAATACATTCTGTAAAAACAAACTACAATCAATTTCAGGCAGAAATTTTGCATCTTTTGTGTAACTATCAATAAAATCCTTTATGTTTTCAAAATCTTTTAAATAATCATCTTCTATCCTGCTTATTTTTAATCCTTTAATATATCTAAATGCAAGTTTATGTAAAACTTTTCCAAATTCTTTTCCTCTTCCTTTAAAAAACTGTTTTGATTTCATAAAATCATGTGCATTAAATATTTTGTTATATGTTCCAATAACTGTTTTTATTTTTATTTCTTCTGATTTATCTGTTTTAGACAAACTTAATTTTTCAATATTACTATTCTCAACTATTAAAACATCTTCTCCTGCTAATTCATTAAAAAACTCTGAAGGTCTATGGGCTGTAAAATAAACATCATACATTGCTCTTGTTATTGCAACATATAATAATCTTCTTTCTTCATCCATATCACAGAATAATCCCATATTAGCAATTTCTGTTTTCCAATTGTCAAAAACAAACTCATGTTCAACAGAATAAAATCTCTTATTCCTTATGCCTGATACTTGATTAAATGTTAAAGTGTTAGAGTCAGAATTAGTACTTGGAAAGTTTGACTGATTACAATTAACGATAAAAACAATAGGATATTCTAAACCTTTAGAACCATGTATTGTCTGAATTTTAACCGAATTACTTGCTCTTGTAATTTCAATATTATATGTTTCACCATGTTCAATATTGTCTTCAATAAATACTATTAAATCACTGATTGACATTAAAGTTGAATGAAATACCTGATCTAAAACATTTATCAAAGCATTTGAAATGGTATCTGTAAAATCATATCTTTTAAATATTTCATCTATTATATAATTGATTGTTTTTCTGTTTTTCAATAAATGATCTCTAAATTCTAATATCTCTTTTGGATAATCATGACTCTCAATAATATATTTTATTTGTGCATATGAATAATTTTCTTTTTCAAGAATTGGTATCCATGCATCTTTTTTATCTTTGTACAATAAAATTTTCAACCAACCTAAAAGTAAAATTGCAGACTCTTCTTCAAACAATTTTATTCCTCCTTCATAAACTGCAGGAATATTATATTCATTAGCTTTTTGTTGAATTTCTAAACCAAAATTTCTTGTTCTTGAAAGAATTGCAATATCATTAAAATCAATAAGTCGTTCTTTGTATTCTTCTGTTAATGAATCAAAATATCTAATAGTTTTCTTTCCTACTAAATTTTGAATTTTTTCTAATATGTAATTGATTTCTGTTTCTTTATCAATTGCTTTGTAATATTTAATATCACTAATGTTATCATACTCAAAATTGCTTTTTAGAGGGACTATGTTTTGACAAATCTCTTTAGCATCAATATTTTCATTTTTACTTGATTTTGTTATTAAGCTCTTTTCTGAAAAAGTTAAAATTTTTTGAGAACTTCTATAGTTTACATCAAAGTCAAAAAAAGTTATTTGTGAAACATCAAATAAGATTCTTTTTCTATCTTTGTTTAATTGAGTTTTATATTTTTCAATCTTATCACTAAATTCTCTAATATTACTTATTGTTGCATTTCTAAAACCATAAATACCCTGTTTCCAATCTCCAACTACACAAAAATTTGGCTTTCTTAATAAAAGAAGAATTAACATAAACTGCATTTCATTAGTGTCCTGAAATTCATCAACCATAATATAGTTAAATGAATTAATTTGCCTTATTTCTTCTTCATTATATAAAATCAAAAATGCAAACATTGCAATTAATGAAAATGTCATTGAATTTTCTTTAACCATATATTCAATATAATCAATAAACACATGATGTATAAACTCAATTAGTTCTAATCTTTCATCATAAAATACATCATCAACTAATTTAGGGTTTATTTGTTTCCCAATTTCTATATTGTCAGGCATATCTAAAAAACTTTTAGATGAGATTCTATTTTTTATTTTACCCAATAAATCTGATTCTTTTAGTCCTTTTGTTGAAACTTCTTGCTCGTTTAATTTATTAAAATGTTCTTTAAACAATTTATAATCTCCTTTAAGTTTATCTTTTGAATCTAAAAACCATCCTGTTTTAGTTGGATAAATTCCTTTAGATAGTAATGTTTCAATTAATGAATGTATCTCTAATTGATTAGTTATTGAAACCAATAATTTTTGATACTTCTCTTGATTGTTTTCTAAGAATTGATTAAAAAATTTATTGAATATTCTTTTTTGTATAACTGATTCAGAAATTAATTTATATCCAGAAAGATTGTCTTTAATACCTAATATTTTAGGTGCATTTAAACCATATTTTGAAACAATTTTAAAACAAAAAGAATCAAAATTTTGTATTGGAGCATCTATTATATCAGTTGCTATTTTAGGATCAGCTTTTAAAATTACTTTTTCTTTCATATGGATTGCTGCATTTTTTGTAAATGTAACTAAAAAAATATCTTTAGGATCAACTCCTTTGTTTAATATTTCTAAATATCTTTGTGTAATTGTGTATGTCTTTCCAGTTCCTGCTCCTGCATCTACAATAATGATCCCATCTGTTTTCTTAATTACTGCATCTTGTTTTGTATTAGCTCCCATTTTATTTCACCTCAACCCTCTTTAAACATATTTTCTTAAAATCACAATTATTACAAGTATTAACTCCATCTATTGGCTGATAAGGAAAACTATATTTAGCATATTCGTTTATCTTATTAATGCTTTGATTTACATAATTCTCAAAATCATCTAAATCTTCTTTGAAAAAGAAAACTTCTTTTTGTTTTGATTTTTGTCCTACTTTAAATGCAAATATGTTTTTTAAAACTTTTAATACATTCCCATTATTTGTTTTGTTATCTTTAAGTCCTAATTTAATCAAATATTGATAAAATTCTTCAAATAAAACTTCTGATACTTTATAAGGTTCTTCTAATAATTCTTCAGATATTTCTTTGTCTTTAAAATATGAAAAATCTTCTATCAAATTTAATATTGGTTCTTCATATGTTAGAGCTGATTCTTTAAAATAATCATAAAATTCTTTTGAAATAATGTAATCAATAAATGATGTTGGAACATAATGAACTTTAACATTATTATCTTCTGTTTCACTACCGATAATCTTTTCATAAATATCAATCATAGGAAAATTATACCAAAATTGTATCCTTGTATTAGGTGTTATTTTTCTAAATATTGAAAGATAAACTAAAGGTTGAAAATCACATTTGGAAGAAATATTTTTTAAACTTGCATTTCTTACAATATCAATCACCTTTTTTCTCTCTTTAGATGTTTTATAATCTACAATCAATTTTTTATTTACAGCTAAATCAATTAATCCATGTAATTTTAATTCATTATCACTAAATTCTAATTCTGCATTAGGTTTATCCATTGGTTTATTATAATGTTTGGCAAATATGTTTTCTTTGTTTTTTCTTGAAATTTCTTTGAATGATTCAAAACCAATATCTTCATCAATTTTAAGACTATCAATAAAATCAATTACTGCAATACATGCAAATCTTATTTTTGTTTTTAAAATATTATTTTGAAATGGATTAGACATCAGTTTTAAATTATTAATAATAATGTTTACAAACTCATCAATTTCTCTACTTTTTACAAAATCCTTATTGTTTACATAGAATTCTGCAAATGAATGAATTAAATTACCTCTTAAAAAAATTTCTTTATCTATTCCTGAAATCAAAGTTGAATAAGAATATTTTTTAGGACATAATGAAAAATTATTTATTGCTGTATTTGAAATTGTTTCTTTTATTTCTATTTGAGCATATTCAGTTGTAGGATTATTTACAAACACTTTTGTTTCTTTATTGTTAATGATTTCTTTAATATCAAAAAAATCTGTTGAATATTTATCAATATTAGTTTTATAAATAAAATTAAAATAATATGGAGGAATAGTATCTGTTAAAGAAGTATGTTTTGGAATAAAAAAAAATCTTTCTTTTCCTTGTTGAATTAATATTTCAAATTTTTTAATGTTTTTTTCAAGCTCTTGTTTCTTATCAATATATCCAGCATCCTCAATTGTTTTAGTCCATAAATGATCCATTCCCAAATAAAAAATGACATCTCTATTAACATAAATTGAATTCTTAGCATCAATTAATAATACTCCTGTTTTGTTTGTTTCAATTTCTTGTTCAAAATTTTCAATAAAATATTTTAATTCCAAAAATTTATTTCTAGTTATTTTAGTATCGTACAATTCTAATTTAAATAAAACTTCAATAAATTCCTCAGGCAATTTTAAATCATATTTTTCAAGTTCTTTAAGTAATTCCCCAAATGTTTTGTTTTTTAAATTTTGTAATAAGTTAAATAATTTTTTAACATCTTTATTAACATTGCATAATTCTAAAAATAATGAATTTTCCAAAGAAGAATCAATATCAATATTAAATATATTACCAATTGGAATTAATTCTTTAGTATAAACATTATGCATTGAATAAAATGTTTCAATGATAGATAGGTATTCTCTTGTTCTAAATTCTTGAAATAAAAATAATTTTTCATTTAACTCAATTCCATTATTAATTAACCTTGCTTTAATTATAGGTAAATAATCACTTTCAATATTTAGAACAATAGCAATTCCGTTTTGATTCTCTTTATCAATCATTGAAATAACCCTCTCTATAATGTCATTTTGAGAATTAAATAAATAAATTGTATCTAATTTATGTTCTTTATCTGTAAATAAAGATATCTGTGTTGTTTGAATTGTTAAAACTTTTTTATCTAATTGTGTGAATAACTCTTTTCCAATCACTGCAATATTTTTCTTATCTAAAAAATATAAATCCATATTTTGCATAGATAGTTGATATGTTGGTAATTTTTCTAAAGACTTTACAATATCTTTTTCCTTATTTGAAAGGTATTTTTTACTTTCTTCTAAACTTGCTGTATTCTGCCAAACATTCATAATATTTTTTACATAGTATAATGCTTCTTTTAAGTTTAATTTTAATTCTTTTTGAATTTTTAGGACTAGTTGTGGAAGATCTAATTTTTCTTCTTCAAATAAATAATCACAATATTTAGAGCCAATTAACTTAGAAGTTAAAGCAAATGATCCAATCATTGATTTATTTATTGCTTTGTTTAATGCTGTATTTAAAGGTGCATCATTAGTAATAACTAAATCAAAGTTTTTTACTTCTTCATATAATTCTTCAATTGATTTTGCTTTAGTTATCATTTGTTAAAACCTCTAAATTTTTTAAGTTTAAATATACCTTTTTCCTAATGTCAAAAAAATGGTTTAAAATAACATTTATATTGTTACAAATTAGTTGTATTTCTATCATTTTTTATTTCTCATCTAACTCCTTTTTATTCTCAAAATGAATTTCCTTAGCATTTTTTTTAGTAACAATATCTTCTCTTAATTGTTTTTCTAAATCATCTTTTGCAACTTTTGCAACATTGCCTCCTTTTCTTGCTACAATTTTACTTTCATCAAAATCTTTGGGATTCTCTTTTCTAGAAATTTCTTTTGTTGATGCTTCAGCTAACATATTAAATACAAGTTCTAAATTAGTCATATTATCTCTAAGATTCTCTTTTTTTAAGTTTTTAAACTTTTTATAATCTTTTATTGACTTACCTGACCAAGTTTTGGTAATTTCATTTGTAAGTATTGCATAATCTGTTTGCTTTTCAATTCCAACTCTTAACCATTCATCTGTTAATTCTTTTCTGACTTCAATAGTTTTAAGTCTTTGATTTATCCAATCTTGAGAATAACCTTTTTGAAGATAAGTTTGCATTGCTCTTTCAAATGTAAGTTCAGGGTCATAAGTTTCATCTATTCTTTCTTTCCCAACTCTTGCAAGCCATGTTTTAAATGGTTCAGCTTTTTTAGATGGAACTGATTGTACTAGTCTTAAAAGTTGCTCAGTATCAGCAACATCAGTTTTATAATATTTTCCATCTGAAGCTAATAATTTCAGTTGGTGACAATTTGTCACCGACTCATTTCCCTCTTTCTTTAATCTCTCTTTTAATTTATTCCAATATTTTCTAGCAGTTTGAAAGTCATTTTCGGTTAAAACTGCAATAACATCAACTATTGAAAAGAACCATTCTTCTTTATCTTCGTCCCATTCAACTCTAATTTTCTTATCGTTAAAAAGTTTAATCTTGTCCATTTTTCTTTGTCAAATTATCTATATTTCTAATTCTTCAATTGATTTTACTTTTTTAATCATTCTTTAAGACCACTATCACACTTAAACATAGATATTCACCCCCTAAATTATTATTTTTTTATTCATTTTAGCACCATCCAGTCAAAAACCCCAGAACCAGATGCATCAGACAAATTTACATTACATAAAACAAGAATATCATCTGCTGATTCAGAAACATCCTGATCAAGAAAACTTATTTTTCTATCCATTATCATATCATTGAGATTTTTATATATGTTATCGAGCATAGAATAAATCTTTTCAAGTGCAAGCTTACTGTTTATGTAAATATTGACACATATCATGTGAGCAGAATCAAAAACATCATCATAAAAGTCTGATCCTTTATCCTTAAAAAGCAAAATTTGGGTACAATCCCTTATTTTATTAAAAAAACCATGATAACCTGATGAAATTATCCCTACACTAAAAAAATTATTAAAAAACGCTTTTTCATCTTCACTAAGATTTTCTAGTATATGCTTATTGGCCTCACTAAAATGATTTAATAGCTTTTTATCCATATCAATAAAATAATGATTATCATCTTTTATAAATCATTGTTTTAAAAACAGTAGAATTAATTAAGTTAAATTACAAACCTTTTTCAAAAAATTTCAAGCAACCTAAATTACCAACTTTTTCAATACCTAAATTATCAACACAGACAACACATTCCTCTGAAAGTGCCAAAACCGACATTTTATTATCATTTACATATTGTTTTATTTCATAATTATTACTATCATCTTCATCATAATGACAACAAACATCATAATCTATAAGTCCATAACCCTCCAAATCAGATAAACTAACATTATTTTTGTCAGCATATTTACCCAAAGATGCAGTTTTTATGGTTTTACCAAAAATTATAGCACCAGCTGAGCCACCATAAACCTTGCCACCGTTTTTAATGTAATCACTTATTTTATTAAATAATGAAGAATTTTTGATTTTTTTAAGTAATCTAAATGTATTTCCACCACCTATGTATACCATATCATAATTAGATAAATCAACTTCTTTTTCTAAATCCTTAAGTACTTTATAGCTTGGAATATCATAAAGTAATAATAATTCTTCAAAAAACGCAATACAATCATCAAGATCTCCCTCATAAGCTAAAGGAATATACAGTATACTATTAATCCCACTAAAAATACGTTTATCAGCATCATATGTCTGCTGTATATCTCCACCTCCTGATAGGTACAATTTACCGCTTATCTTCTTATTTAAAAAGTCTTTAGACTTTAGCATAAGAAAACAGATACTTCATTCATTTATATAAATTTCTATTTAGAATTTTAAAAAACCAAAAAAATTAGAGATTTTTAAGATTACCTCATTTAATTTTTCGAGTTTGAGGTATTATTATTGCTCTTAAATTTGCTTTTATGTACGATTGTTTTTTTAAAACCTGTTTTAAAACCAGAACCTTTTGATTCTTTGTTTTTCCCATAAGTTTTTGTTGAACCATCTTTTTTGTTTTTATTAAAATCATTATTATATTTCTTTTTTTCATTAGGTTTTGAAAATCTGCTTTTTCCTTCCTTATTATTTTCATATGAGGATTTTTCTTGATTCTCAGTATCTCTATTTTTTGATTTAAATTCAGTATCCCTATTTTTTGATTTAAATGATTTAAAACCATCCTTTTTTGGCTCATAAGGTTTCTTTTTATCATTTGCAAACTTATTTGACGATTTCTTTTTGAATCTATCATTTGGTTTGTCTGAATTATTTCTTTTATCTACTACCCTTATGTTTTTTTCCTTAAAATTATCCTTTTTTCTAGGCTGATATTCTTGTTTGTTGTTATCATTTTCATCATTATCAAGTCTTGTTATATTAATTTTTCTATTCAACTCTCTTTCAAATTCAGATATTTTTTTAATTTCAGTATTACTTATTATTGATACAGCCTTTCCATTATTGCCAGCTCTTCCTGTTCTACCTATTCTGTGTGTATACTGTTCTGCATTGTTTGGCATACTATAATTTACTACATATGTAAGATTATCTACATCTATTCCACGAGCAACAACATCGGTTGCTATAAGTATTTTTATTATCCTTTTTCTGAATTTATCAAGTATTTTTTCTCTTCTTGATTGAATTATATCACCATGAATACATTCTGCATTATAACCATCTTCTCTTAATGATGATGTAAGGTTTGTAACATCTGATTTTGTTCTACAAAAAACTATTCCATAAAAAGAAGTATCTTCTCTTATTATTTTTTTTAATACTTTTAATTTATTCATCTTGCTTGAATAATAGAATAATTCTTCAATAAGATCACTAATCTCATTTTTCCTTTCAACTTCTACTATTTTTGGCTTGTTCATGTATTTTTTTGATATATTTTTTATTCTTTCTGGCATTGTTGCTGAAAAAAGATAAATCTTTTTATCTTTATTCTTTGCATTTTCAAGTATTTCTTCAATATCCTCTATAAATCCCATGTTAAGCATTTCATCAGCTTCATCCAGTATAAAATATTTTATACTTTTTAGGTTCAAATCTCCTCTTTTTGTTAAATCAAGAACTCTTCCTGGTGTTCCAACAACTATGTTTATTCCTTTCTTTAATTCTTGTATTTGTTGATTTATTGATGCTCCCCCGTATACTGAAAGCAGTCTTAAATGTTTATTGCCTATAAATGATTTTAATTCGTTACATACCTGTATTGCCAGTTCCCTTGTTGGAGTAAGTATGATGCATTCAGGAAATTTCCCATTATTTTGCATTATATCTATTAAAGGTAATCCAAAAGCACCTGTTTTACCAGTTCCTGTTTGTGCAATTGCCATTATATCATGTTTTTGCTCAAGTATTAAAGGTATCACCTTAACTTGTACTTCACTTGCTATTTTAAAGCCTTTTTTTTTTATCGCATTCATTGCGTTTTCGCTTAAATTTAATTTTTCAAATTCAGTTTCTGTCATTTTAAATAAGAATTTTATCAAAAAGAATGTGACATATGCGAATTATTTTATAAAAACTTGATTTTGTCTGAATTTTTTAAAACAATAGTATGTTCCAATTTAGCTATTTTGTAAAACCCTACTAAGTGTTAATACATTTGTATTTTTAAATATTGAGAATTTAAAAAGACATAAAAGAAAGTTTAAACAAACTTATAATATGATTATTTTAAAATAATAATGTGTTTAAAAGCTTAATTAAGCTTTTTTTATAAAATTCTCAATATATTTTTCTAAAATCTATGTCTATAGATATATCTTTCAAAAAGTACTTCAATATTAGCCCTTATCCTTTCATCAAGATTCTGTATATCCTTTTCTATATCAGATACAAGTTCTTCGGCATACTTTATTGTTTCGTTAAGCCCTAAAAGTTTAATAAATGTGTTTTTGTTCTTTTGGGTATCTATATTTGATGTTTTAAGTGTTTCAGCTTCTGTTTTTGTAACATCAAATATATCATCTTGTATTTGAAATAATAATCCTACCTTTAAGCCTAACCTATATACTTTTAATTGTAACTCTTTACTGCATTGACAAATTATACATCCCATCTTTAATGCTCCTGCTATACATTTTCCAGTTTTATTCTTGTGCATGAATATTACTTGTTCTATTGTAAGGTTCTGATTTTCAAAATAACAATCTATTGCCTGACCTAATACTAATCCTAAAATCCCTGCATTTTTTGTTAATTCTTTTATCAATTCAACCTTTATGGTATCAGGCATATCACAATTTGCAATCATTGTAAATGCATGAGTATTAAGTGCATCACCTACAAGTATTGCTGTTACTTCATCATATTTTGTATGTATTGTTGGATGCCCTCTTCTTAAACTTGCATTATCTAGCGATGGCAAGTCATCATGTATAAGAGAGTAGGTATGTATAAGCTCTATTGCAAGCCCTATTGGAAATGATTTTTCAACAAGGTCAGGTCTTAAAGACTTTACGATAACAAGCATTAATTCAGGCCTAAATCGTTTTCCACCAGCAATTATCATCTCATTTAAAGCTTGTTCAAAATATGGATGAAAACTCTTTGCTTTTAAAGGATTATCCCTTATATAATTTTCAAAATTTAGCATCACGCTTTTCATTATGATTGCGTAGATTTTACCATTTAAAAGGTTTTGCCGTTTAAAGCTGTTTAATAGGTTAAAAATAGTTTTTATTTTTATTAGAGGATTGTAAAAAACCTATAAAACAAAAATCTCAAAATTTGAGTTATTCCTATGAATAAATGATGGGGTATTTATCACTCAAATTTTTTTACTGCAATTTTTGATCCTAATTGAACTTTTTTATCTAAATTCATTTTAATAATTCAAACTTAAAGGTACATGATCTTTTAAAGAATGTTCTGTTTTTATTTCATAATCCAATAATGATTTTTCAATAATCTCTCTTAACAAAATTTTATTTATTTTTTCAAAAATTAATTTTAAAACTGGAACAGAAACACTATTGCCAAATTGTTTATATGCTTGACTCCTAGAAACTGGAATTTTAAAAGAATCTGGAAACCCTTGAAGTCTTGCACATTCTCTTGGAGTTAATCTTCTAATTCTACCATTTACCAAATAAGCACCAGTTTTACCTGCTATTCCGCCACCATAAGCAGATAATGTTATTCCATGACCATTTACACTATAAATTCTTTCCCCCTGACCACCCTTATTAATTTTACCAATTTGTATAGGTTTTAATTTTAACGATTCTTCTTTTTTCCAAAATTCAATATCATCCCTATTGATAAAATAATCCTCTTCTACTCTTGATTCTAAAATATCTTTTATAAAAATTTTTTTATTGATTGGTTTGGGAAATGTAAAATTATTTATTCCTAAATCTTTTCTAAAACAAATAAAATAAACTCTTTCTCTTGCTTGTGGAACACCATAGTTGCTTGCTTTTAAAACTTCATAAAAAACATTATAATCTAACTCTTCTAATTTCTTAACAATGATTTTCAAAGTATCCCCGTTTTTGTGTTTAGTTAAATTTTTTACATTTTCTAAGAATAAAATCTTAGGCTTATGATAATTTGCAATTCTTAAAATCTCAAAAAACAATGTTCCTCTAGTATCCTCAAAACCTTTTTGTTTTCCAGAAATACTAAATGTCTGACATGGAAATCCTGCACAAATAATATCATGTCTGGGACATCTGTTTCAGAAATTTTAGTAATATCGCCCATAGGTAACTCGTTAAAGTTTTCTTTATATGTTATTTGAGCATATTTATCCCATTCAGAAGAAAATACACATTTATGACCAAAACTTTCTAAAGCAATTCTAAAACCACCAATTCCTGCAAAAAGATCAATAAATTTCAAATTTTCTTCCATAATAGTATACTTAATGTTTAAAATATTTATATATTTTGTCAATTTTTTAAAAATTACACCTAATTAAACTAAATATTTACAACTTTAGACTGTATTCTAATAAAAAACAATTATATTTTTCATATAAATGGATAATTTTATAAATTGGAAAATAATAACATTATTATTTAAGTTTTTAGTTAAGTATCAAGTTCAAAATTGCATAATTAAACTAATTCTTAAAAGTAAAAAATGAAAGGAAAATTTAAATGGTATAATAATGAGAAAGGTTACGGTTTTATAACTGGTGAAGATTCAAAAGATTATTTTGTTCATTACACTGCATTACCTCAGGGTCAGCAGAACATAAGAGAAGAAAATGATGTTGAAGTTGAATTTGAAGCTAAAACAACTGATAGAGGCGTTCAGGCTCAGAATGTTGTATTTTTAAAAAAATAAAAACAAAATTTTGCCATTTAAAAAATGGCACTACTTTTTTATTTCTGATTGTTATTGTTATTTCTGTATATTAAATAAATTTAAGTATATTATTTTAAGATAAATAAAAAAAGTTAAAACTATTATGTATAATTATCTACTCAATTAATCCTAAACTTAAAAGTCAAAATTTATTTTAAACGATGTGATTTAAAAAAAATTAATTAATTATCACTATTTTATAATAAAAATATACCAACAAGCAGTATCACAAAAACCATGCTTCCTAAACCTAATGAAAGATATGTAGTTGTCTTATCCATATTATAACCAAATATGTTTATTTTACCAACTGATGAAGTATCTGTAATATTTGTTTCATTGATTGGTTTTATATCAACTCCAGTAGATCCTTCTACACACTCTCTTATTATTATTTCTGTTTCTCTTTTGGTAAATGTACCATCATAATTTATCTTTTGAACCAAAGTATATTTTCCAGGCTCAAGGCTTCTTACATCAAGTGTAAGACTTTCCTGCCCATACCCATCAACTGAAACTTTTGCATTGTTTGATGTTGCTCTAATGTTTGTTCCAATAATCTCTGATGTAACATACACATTCTTTTCATATTTTCCAAGGTTCTGATATTTTACGTAAGTATATATCTGACTATCACACTTTAAAACTTGAGGATTTACTGCAGAAGATACTAATTCAAGCCTTGATGCTGGTCTTTCAACAGTAACTTCTCTTAGTCTTAAAACTTCGGTTGTATCATAATTAAGTCTTATTTCTAATGTATGACTACCATCTCTTGCCTCATCAGGAATACTAAATCTTAAAGTTTCTGTTCTTGACTGACCAACATCAAGTATAAATGATGATGATGTCTCATGAATATCTCCTTTTCCTACATCAATACCAAAGATACTTGCACTTAGTTTAACACTTCTTAATGTTTTTGATCCCCTATTTCTAACAGTTATCTGCAAATCCATAGACTCTCCTGGATTTAATGTATCAGGATATTTTATATCTTCAATATAAACGTCTCCTGTAACTTCAAGTTTAAGTCTTACAGAATCCATTTCTTCACCTTTTGAATTAACAAGATTAATATCACTAAAATAAACTCCTGTTTCCTGTCCTTTTGGTATTTCAATCCTTACATTTATAACTTCACTGTCTCTTCTCTCTAAGTCCAATATTGATGGACTAAAACTTATTGCACTCTTAGGAATAGTTGCAGATGAATATTCTTCTTCTAGATCTGAATCAACCTCAAGTTTTAAATCATAAACATCAAAATCACCCTGATTGTAAACTACAATTTCATAATTTTTTAATGTTTTACCAGCTTCTCCTATAATATTTAGCAAACTACTTCTTATATCTCCAGAATTTTCCTTAATTACTACATCATCTTCATTCCCTTCAATATCAACAGATAAATACCACCTAAAAGTACCCTGATCTGTATACACATATATCATACCCTCATATGTATCTCTTGCTATACTTGATGGAATGTCTATTTCTATCTCAACGTTCTTTCTCTCATTAAGATCCAATTCAAAATTTGAATCAGGATCAAAATCTATATCTTCTTTTTCAATTTCATCAGATGAACGCACACCATCAAGATCTGAAACCTGTATACTTATGTTTGTAAGTTTTATGCTTCCTATGTTTTTAAACCTAAGATTTTTTGTCAATCTTTGATTTGTTTTTCCATAAAAACTTATACTATTATCATAGCCAATAATTTCCATATCAGCTCCTCCTGTTCCTGTAACTGTTACAGAAAGTTGTGATGTCTTATTTACATTAGAATTGCTTGCCTCAGTAAATGTAATATTTCCCAAATATTCACCAAGAACAGAACCTGCCGTATATGAATACCTAACTTTTGTGGTTCCTGATGGAGCAAGATTTGCAATAGTTGAAACATTAGTTGTAAGTGTTATTGTATCACTCCCTCTTATAAGATTCGTATCAGCAATGTTTATAGTAACGTTTTCATCACCCACATTTGTAATAGTCAATTCGCCACTACCAGAACCTGATCCTACAACATTTGCAGAAATAACCCCTGTAGGGCTTACTATAAAATCTTTTACTGCATTGGCATTTAGTACAACAGAAACTAAAAAAACCAACATGCACATAATTAACAAGCTTATCTTCTTTTTCATTTTAATGTCATTGAATAGTTATAACAAATACAATAATACAATAAAACCTAATTTATAAACCTTTTGATATTAAAGGTATTACAATAACTATTAATATCTTTCATCATTTATAAATTTTAACGATATTTGTTAGTTGCAATAAAAACAGTATAATAAGACAAATCAATTTTTACACATAAAAAATTTGTAAAAATAAATTTTTGGTGAGAACAAAATAGGAAATTTTATATATAATAAAACAATAATAAGTCTATATATGGGACAAAACGAAAAACTTTTCAACTACATGTTATCGGCCGCATTCATATTGTTGATAGTAATTTTTCTTGCATTAATGATTCAAATAAGCAGATATGTTTTAAGAGATGATACAATACTTCAAGAACATGTAATAAACACGCGTGATATGCTTGAAAACATAGAAAGCATAGATAAAAACTCAGAAATAAAACATACAATTAATCAGGAATTATCTAAAAAAACATTAAATATTGAAAAACACATAAAAGAAATTTCTTATCTTAATGTAAATAAAGACAAAAGTATATTAACGCTCATACTTAACAGCAAGATAAACAACATAGATTGCACATATTACCTTGAAATAAACAATTTTCATGAATTAAATACAAATAACATAGTTTTGTACACAAACAAGGAGAACATAAATAAAGGCGTAATATTTGTAATTGAAAATGAAAATACAATAAAGTTATACAATCTTGAAACAAGCGAAATTGAGGTAACATCTTTTGAAAACATAATAGGAAAGGTAATATACGATGAAAAAGAAATTAATAAGACATCTAACAGATAATTTTATAATAAGCGATGAAAATGAATTTCAAAGCTTAAACTCAAAAGGTTTTGGAATAAAAAGTGATAATATTTTCATATTAAATGAATACGAAGCAGCATACCTTTTAGAAAAAAATAAAATAGAAATTACAAATTCAAAATTAAAACCAGTAACAAAAGAAGAAATAATTTCAAGAAAAAATTTCAATCTTAACAAATATATTGTATTTAAGGATCTTCAAAGAAAAGGATACAATGTAAAAACAGCAAATAAATACGGATTTGATTTTAGAATATACCCTAAAGGAAAAAAAGAAGGAGAAGAACATTCCATATGGCTCTTAGACATTATAAATGAAGAACAAAAAATAAGCATGAAATATTTTTCAGGTAAAGCAAGAATAGCACATTCAACCAATAAAAACGTTATATTGGCAATAATTGATGATCAAAAATCAATAAATTACATAGAATTCAAATGGATAAGGCCTTAATATTTATTATCTTTTTACAGTATCATTTATAAAATATAAAAAATTATCAATTACATGTTAGAAGATATAAACGATTATTTTAAACAACAAAAACTTGCCTCATTTAGGTTTTCTCAGCTTGAAAGTTTTATATATGAACAAAGCATAATAGATTTTGATCAAATAACAGTATTTAACAAGGAATTGCGTAAAGAATTAAAAGATAAGTTTAAAATATCATCACTCACATTAAAAGATCAATATGTTTCACAGGATTGTATAAAATTTCTATTAGAAACACTTGATGCAAACATAATAGAAGTTGTGCTTTTAAAACATAAAGATAACAGAAACACTCTTTGCGTTTCAACACAAATATTTTGCCCTTTAAAATGCAAATTCTGTGCCACAGGTGCACAAAAATTTCAAAGAAATCTTAATGAAAATGAAATAATATCACAAATACTAATTGTAAATAATATTTTAAAAAATGAAAACGAAAAAATTACAAATATAGTATTTATGGGAATGGGAGAACCTTTTTTAAACTATCAAAACCTTATAAAATCATTAAAAATCATAAATGAAAAAATCAAGATAGGAGCAAGACACATAACAGTATCAACCGCAGGAATAGTCCCAAGAATAATAGATTTTGCAGATCTTATGACACAAATAACACTTGCAATATCATTACATGCACCAAATGATGAATTAAGAAGCGAACTTATGCCAATAAACGATAAATATAACCTTTGCGAACTTTTCAAATCAATAGATTATTACATAGAAAAAACCAAAAGAAGAGTTAGTTTTGAGTATGTATTGATAAAAGATGTAAACGATTCTGTAAAATGTGCCAATCAATTATCATCCCTTTTAAAAAACAGGCTTTCACATGTAAATTTATTAATATATAACCCTCATCCCTTTGCTGATTTTAAGAAACCATCAATAGAAAAAGTTACACAGTTTAAAGAGATACTTGAATCAAACAATATAAATGTTTCAATAAGAAAATCATTAGGTGATGAATTAAGTGGAGCATGCGGTCAATTGGCAGGCTCAAAAAAATAGTGAAATATTACCTAATTCAATTTTGCAATTTTTCCCTCAAGATCATCTCTTTTAGTTAACAAAAATATTGTTTGACCAGCTTGTGGCACTTTTAAACATCCTTTCCCATATATTGCTTCATTAACCATTTTTAACAAATAAATCAACTCTTCTTTGTTATCAATACCTTCAATATCTTTCTGAACTCTCCATAATGTATCACCAGGTTGCAATGTATATTCCTTTAATGCATATTCATGTAATTTTTCAAATAAACCATAAAAACCAGTATTTTGATTATAAACAACAGAATTACTGTTCAAATCAACATTGACTAAGGCAGAATCCTTATCAATTCCTTTATAAGTTCCATATAAAAGACCTAAACCTAATCCTAAAGCCACAACTCCTTTTTTTAAATCCATAATAACATATAGGATTCTGTTATTTATAAATGTTATTATTTTACTACTGATTAGTACTATCTTTTTAATATTAAAATATTGATTAGAAAATTTTATAAATGAAAATGTTTTCCTATTAATTAATTGGGAACTTAGCTCAGTTGGTAGAGCACCAGACTGAAGATCTGGGTGTCCCCGGTTCAAGTCCGGGAGTTCCCATTAATTGTTTTAAGTATATCTCAATTTTTTTTTGGTTAAGATTTAAAATATTTTTTACAAAATATTATTTTAAAAAACTAATAGCAACAAAGGGCAGCAGCACCATATAATGCTGCACCACAAGAACGCTCATACCTCATAAAGTTCTGTGCAGTATTTAAAGCAATAAATTTACAAGTTGCACCTACACTACTACAAACAGTATTTCCAGTAGTAGTAGAAGAAGTTGATGCCAAATAGAAACATCCTCTTACTGCTGTTGACCCAAATGATGCCCTATTGTCCCAGATATACTGTTGACCTGCAAAAAGTGTACTTGACATACTTGCAGAATCTGAACCTGTACCTATTTTTGTATTAATTGTGCCAACTTTATTATTAGTATCATTATCCACTGCTGTTGACCCAAATGATGCCCTATTGTCCCAGATATACTGTTGACCTGCAAAAAGTGTACTTGACATACTTGCAGAATCTGAACCTGTACCGATATTTGTATTGATTGTACCAACTTTATTATTAGTATCATTATGCATAGCATTTAAAGGTGATAACCAATCTATTACATAATTTCCTGTAGGAGGCTCTGATGGTTCAACAAAAGCATAAACAGCAATAAATATTCCAAAAACAAAAATTATACCAACCATAAACCCTATCCCTGATTTAAACCCACTTACATATTCTTGTTCCATTTTTATATTAATATTTTGATTTTTAACAAGCTATATAAAGATAAGTATTCGCTGATTTAAATGACAAAGAACTTTGAATTATTATCTTTTAAAATTAGAAAAAATCAATTAATTTTAAATCTGAACCATATTGGCTTGTATCTTCATACATCATAATTTTAAAAAATGTAAAAAGGAATTCATGATATTATATTGAGAATTTTAAAAAAACCCAAAAAAATTCTCAGAAGAGTGTTATCAAAAAAGCCTTACAAGCCCTAATTGAACAAGTTCAATTCCAAATTTATTCTTTTGAATACTCAACTACTCTGTGCTTTAATATTCAAAGGAATGATCAAAAATTGCAGTAAAAAAAATTGAGTGATAAATACCCCATCATTTATTCATAGGAATAACTCAAATTTTGCGATTTTTGTTTTATAGGTTTTTTACAACCCTATATTAAAAATTGCATAACATTAAGAGAAAATAACAAAAAAATTTAAATAAAAAATATTTATATACTTTATATGAGCGAGTTAAACATAAAAAAACAGATTTACTCAATGCATCATCTAGAAAGAAAAATTCTTCCACTAGTAAAGCTTGAAACAGCACAAAAGATATGTAAGAATTCAGATGGATTATCTATTGCTGAAACCATAACAGGACTTAATATGCTAATAGAAAAAAATCTTGTAATTCCACAGGTTCTTGAATATGATTACATAGCATTAGACAAGCTTGGTTTAAAGTTTGTAAATGATGATCTTCCTGAAGTAAAAATACTAAAAGCCATATTGGATAAACCTAAAAAAATATCAGAAATCAATATGGAAAAAGAAGTAATAAATTCTGTAATTGGCTTTATAAGGCAAAAAGAACTATGTTCTATAACAAATAAAGAAAAAGAATTACAATTAAGTTCTAATGAATTAACAAAAACATACATAGATAATAACAGGAATCGTCTTTTCCTATTTGAAAAACCAATAAATGAGAAATTATTAACTAAAGAACAAACCGAATTATATGAAGTTTTTAAACAAAGAAAAGGTTTTTTAAAAAAAGTAAAGCAAAAAGATACAAGATACACATTATCATTAAAAGGAGAAGAAATTGCAAAAGAACTTATAAGAAAATATCCAAACCTAGATCTTATAGATACTCTTACAACAGACATGATAAAATATGACACATGGCAAAATAAAGAGTTCAGGCATTATAACATAAATGCTAAAACATCTATTTCAAACATAGGAAGAAGACACCCAATGCACGAATCAAACAATATATTGAGCAATATTTTTGTTGAAATGGGTTTTAAGGAAATGTCAGGACCAATGGTTGAAAGTGCATTCTGGAACATGGATATAATGTGGATACCACAAGATCATCCAGCAAGAGAAGAACAAGATACTTTTTATCTTAATGGAGAAGCAGAAATTCCTTGTGAACTTGCAGAAAAAGTTAAACAAATGCATGAAAAAGGTCTAAACAAATCACATACTCTAGAAGGGGAATGGAGTATTGATATTGCCAAAAAAAGATTGTTAAGAACACACTCAACTGCAACAAGCTTTAGACAATTATACGAACTATCTAAAAAATATAAAGAAGGAGAGGATATAAATGGAAAATATTTTTATGTTGCAAATAACTTTAGAAATGAAGCAATAGATGTAACACATCTTGCAGAGTTCTTTCAGGCAGAAGGATTTATAATAGGAGATGATCTATCATTAGCAAATCTTATGGGATTCATAAAAGAATATTACGCAAAATTAGGAATAGATAAGATAAGATTTAAACCAACTTTTAATCCATACACAGAACCATCAATGGAAGCACATTATTATGATCCTCAAATGAATAAATGGTATGCATTAATTAATTCAGGAATTTTTAGAAAAGAAACACTAAAACCATTAGGACTTGAAAACAAAAGTATAATTGCCTGGGGAATGGGAGCTAGCAGAATTGCAACACTTCTTGCAGGAAAAAACTCTATGCGTGAATTAACTGGTTACACATGTGATTTTGAATGGCTTAAAACAAGAAAAACTATGAGAAGGGAGATTATAAGATAAAATGGTATATGTATATTCAAAACTATCAGAAATTAATTATTATATAGGTAAAAACCTTGAACTTGAGGAAATAAAACAGGCACTTTTAGATCTTGGAATGGACATAAAAGATGAAACAGATATAGGAAATGACAAAGAATTAAAAATTGAGATAACCGCAGAAAAAATGGATATGGTATCAACCATAGGAATAGCACGTGCAATAAAGTACTACAAAGAACTAGAAACAAAAATCCCAAAATATCAGATAGAATATGGCGGATTAAATCTTTTTGTTAAAAAAGAAGCTAAAGAGTCAAGGCCTAAAACTGTTGCTGCAATGCTAAAGGATGTACCTATGACTGATGAATTTTTAGAAGAAATGATAAAAATCCAGGAAAAAATACATGATTCATTTGGCAGAGGCAGAAAAAAAGTTGCAATAGGAATATACCCAATGGATAAAATAGAATTTCCAATAACATATACATCAAAACTTCCTGAAGAAATAATATTTACACCTCTTGGATATAATTCACCTTTAGACGGCAATCAAATACTTAAAATGCATGAAACAGGTAAAAAATATTCTCATCTTTTAGATGATTTTAAAAAATATCCGGTATTTTACGATAATAAAGATAGAGTGCTAAGTATGCCTCCTATAATTAATTCACAAGAAACAGGAAAAGTTGAAAGAGTTCATAAAGATCTTTTTGTAGAATGTTCTGGATATAATCTTAAACATCTTGATAATGTTCTAAAAGTACTTGTAACTTCATTTATTGATATGGGAGCAAAAGCTGAAGCAATAGATGTTGTATATGAAGATGATAATTTTACATACAGGTTAAATCTTGATCCATACACTGAAAACATAGGACTTGATTATATTAAAAAACTTATAGGAATAGATATTTCTGCCAAAGAAATAGAAAAATACTGTAACAAAATGATGTTTGAATTAAAAGATTTTAACCAAGACATATTAACACTTGAAATACCCTGTTTTAAAACAGATATCTGGCATGAAAATGATATAGCCGATGATATTGCAAGAGGTTATGGGTATAATAACATAGAACCTGTAGTTCCTAAAATATCATCTGTAGGAGAATTATCTAAAAGATCTTTGTTTTGTGAAAACATAATAAACACACTCACAGGAATGGGTTTTTTAGAATTATACACATATATGCTTACATCAAAAAAAATACAGTTAGAAAATATGCTAATAGAAACAGATAACACATCTTATGTAGAATTAACAGACAGTAAAGAACAAGGGCTTAATATGTTACGAATCAATGTTTTGCCTGAAATTCTTACATCACTAAACATAAACAGAAAAAATAAGTATCCACAAAAGGTTTTTGAATCAGGCTTTACAATACAACCAGATTCTTTAGCAGAAACAAAAGCTATCAATCAATTACATTTAGCAGTTGCAATAGCAGACATAAAAGCTAATTACACAGATGTAAAAAATGTGCTTGACACTTTATTCTATTTAAATCAGATAAATTTTGTACTTAAAGATTGCAATCACAAATTCATGATAGAAGGAAGACAGGCAGATATCTTTGTATATGACGAACACATAGGTTTTATAGGAGAACTTAATCCTTTAGTGCTAAATAATTTTGGAATCCTTGTCCCTGTAAGCGTTCTTGAAATAAACACTGAAAAACTCATGGATTTACTGAAAATAACAAAATAAATCTAAACTCTTATTTTAAAATCAAAAAATATCACTTAGGGTTTCTGATTTTCAATTTATTGTAATCAAAGAACCCTAAGTAATTAAGTATTATTATCATTTATTTATAAAACTTTTGTTTGCTTTGCAGTGTCACAAGTGTTACAAATTTATCAATCACATATTTTTAAAGTTAGTTACATAAACCTATTTTTAATCAATGATTAAAAATTTTCAGCAAATAAAACAATTTTTTTTCAAAAAATGTTCTTTATTATAAATAAATTGAATTTTAAAATTTAAAAAATAATTTTATGAGCATTTATGCAACTAGCTTATATTTTTAACAAAATTTATAAATCAAACATGTTTCCAATATAGAACAAATTAACTAAAAACACAAAATGATACCGCATTACAGTTATTTTTTTGATATACATCACAAAAAAGATTTAGGAATCATAAATTCTAACATAAACCAGTCAAATATAGAAGAAGAACTTAATAAAATAGATATAAAAATAGTAATGCCATTAATATTTCAAACAGATAAAAAGAACTGCAATCAAAATGTTAATTTAAATTCTAACAGAGTTTTAATGATAAAATCAAAAAAGCATCCTTATAAAAAATTAAAATTAAGAGTTTGCAATAGTTTAGAACAGGCAAAATCAATATGTCAAAATATAATATACATGTATAACACAACAAAATACGATTTTAGTGGCTTTGCATTTCAATACCAAAATATTGTAATATCTGATTACATAAACGGATCAATAATCAATAGAGATTCAACAAAAGATATAACAAAAGTTGCAAAAACACATGCCAAAATAACAAAAAAATCTTTTCCTGAATATGAAGAAGAATTAAAAAAAAAATTGTACTATCTTATAGATGAGTGTTGCAATTTTTTATCAAAAAACAACTTAGAAACATTATCAAATCAATACAAAAAAGATCTTCTAGATAATTTTCCTACTGTCATAATTCCTGTATTTGATCATCAGGACATAGGAATAAATAACATAATCAAGTCAAAAAAGTCAAATATCTATTTTATAGATGAAGAAGCATTTGGTCTTATGCCATTTGGATATTCACTTCATAAAGCATGTTCTGGAAAGCCTAAGTATAAAATATGTACCAATGATAAATTAGCACAAATATACATAAACCAATTTCCAAAAACAAGAATAAAGTATTACCTTAAAACTATTGATTTTTGGGATAGTTTACTAAGAATAAGAATGGCATCAAAATATATTATGTCAGACAGAAAAGAATTAGGAATAAGCATACTTGAAAAAAATGATAACAATTTTTTTATATCATAATTTTTCCCTATAAAGTTAAAAACAAACTACTAAAAAAGAATATGTTAAATATGTTTTATGTATAATGACTCTCTAAGTATACTTAGGCCTTCAAAAAAAATAGCATCAAATATCAAGCCATCTTCTGCAATAATAAATTTATCTCTTCGTTTTGAAGGGCATAATAAGGACATTACAGAATCATATTATTGGTTTTTTAACTTTCCATACTATACAGGAAAAGGATACAATACAATTAAACTTGAAGATTACCATTATTTTAGTGAATCTTCACAATTTGGAACAGGTTTAAGACAGGGTAGGGGCAACAGTATAAGAGCATTTCAGGAAAATTTAAATCAGCTTATTCAGCTTATAAAAGTACATCTTTTGCCACTTCTTAAAGAAGTTAAGGAAACTGATTATTATCATTCAATGATGCAAACCATAATAGAAAACGATAATAATATTTTAGAGGAAAATAAAAAAGACAATCCTGATAAAAACAAAATTGAAAAATTCAAAAATGAAAGAAATATGGTAATTTCCAATCTTAAAGACAAATGGGTAATGGAAAAAGATTCTGGAAGGCTATGGCAAATTCAGAAAAGTGAAGCAGAAGGTGGTCTTGATTATGTAAGATTACCTGATCTATTCTTTGCAATTAACATAGAAGATCCGTTATGTAGTAATAAAACAATTGAAGAACAATTAAATGAAATAATATCAAAACTTGATGTAACAATAGGACTTAAAAGAGTATTAAATAATTTCTTATACAGGTTTTATGCATGGTTACCTTCTGCAATAAAAGAAATTGAAGTAACATTTGGAATCAAAAAAGCAACTTTAAGGCAATTTTATTCACAAATACAGATGTACATAGAATTCATGAAACCTTTATTATTCGAAATTCATAGAAAATCGGAAGGATTTGATAAAAAAAATTTTTATCATGGTTTTGAAATGGAAAATTACGAATTTTCAGGACTTTTGGATTTTTCATATGCATTCATAAGAACATTAGGAATTCAAGGATTTGCAAGAGCAGGATATGGTATAAAAGATGTAGAATTTATGCCTTTTGGATTATATGTAGAAGAACCAACAATATCAACTAAAGGATATGATTCAAGTTATGATTTTGTTAAAGAACTAGGCAAAGAAAAAATAAGTGGATTTATTACAGGAAGTGAAAAAAACAGTAAAGGTGAAACAGAATATTTATTTGTTCAATGCAATAAAGAAATATCCGCAAAAGAATTTAAAACAAAAAAAGCAGTAAAAATCCCAAAACAATGCATAAAAAATTTTCCAATAATTGAACTTGAATTCTCACAAAAAAGAAGAAGTGAACAAATGCAAACTCAACAAGGACCGCAAATGGTTCCATACATGATAAATCTTATAGAATTCCATGGTTATTGCTGGGATTTGGTTGAAATAGCATCATACAGAGAACAAATGAAAGCAAAAATGCTTGATGTTCTTGAAACTTTTGTTTCAGAAATCTCTGCTGTAAAAGAAGATCTTTTAAAATATCTTTCTGATTATGATTTTGAAACAGAAAAATTAGACCTTAAAAAAATAGAAAAAAAAGATGATAAAAAAAATGATAAAGAAAAAACATCAATAAAAGACTCACTTCTTTTAAGCCCTATAGTTGGCTTATGGGAAGCTTTTAGGCCACTTTTCCCAAACATAAACATATTTGCCAACAAAAAAGAAGAAACTACGCATGGTTCACCTAAAGATATTGAAAATAAAATCGTTGAAAATCAGCTAAAAGCATTAGAGGATACTTGGAAAATATATACAATTTATAAAAAATCGCATGGTTTTATACAATACTAAAATGATTCAAAAAAAAGCTGAGATAAACACAGAACTTATAACCATCGTTTTTTCATTACTCTTTATCGGCATAATATTGTTTGTATTATCCAGTTCTTTTTATGACACTAAAAATGGGTTTGAAAATATAATCCCTGAAATATCTTATGAGTATCCTTCTCTTTTCATATACACATTCCTAAATAAACAGGTAGATGAAAAATACTTAGAAGAAGCAGGTCTTAAAAATGATCAAAAATACAAAGTAATCGATCTATTATCTCAAGCAGAAATAAATGACAAAATAAAAGAAGCAATAGAAAAAACAAGATCTGATTATCTAAACACGTATGCAAATCCTCTAGATTCAGAATCATCACTAGATTATTTTGTATTGTTTGCATACAACAACAATAAAAATGCATTCTTAACATCCAAAAGCAATCTTTTACTAATAGAATATGAAAATCAAAAAATCCCAAATCTAAATCATTACATAATAAACAAAAATTATTTTTATTATATAAAAAACAACAATCAAAATTATGTAATAGTCTATTTCAGACCATCTATAGCAGATGATGCAAATAATATAATCAATTATGATATAGACAAGTTAAGGGCAATTTAAAAATGGTAAAACATATAAAAAACAACAAGAAAGGAATAGCTTTTTTCAGTCTTATGGCAGTATTTATATTGGTATTATTTTTTATTTTCAATCTAAGAATAAATTTTCCAATGGGAAGTGCTGATAAAAAAACAGATATTAAGGAAAACATATTAACCTTTGACATTCTTGTTTCAAACTCATCTGCAGAAACCTTTTTTATAAAAAAAGAAGTATCAAGAATAACCACAATATCAAAAAACAATTTTATCAGTTCACTAGGTGCAAACACAAACCAGATGTTAGAACGTAGCGAAAATGATCTTGAAAAACTTATAACATGCAGGTTAGATAACAAAAATTTATGGTATAACCAGATAAATGAAGATTATAACAACAAAGAGGAAAATGTTAAAAAATACTCAAACTGCCTTCCTGAATTCTTGGGTAATATAAACGAAAAATTTACGCAACACATTGAAAAACAAATAAAAGAAAGTTTTAAGGACAACAATTATCAAATAGAAGTAAAAGAACATGAAAACAAAATAAACATAAATATTAAAAAAGACATAGAAATTTCAACAGACACAATATCAAGCACATATACATTCAATTATGAGAACAGTAATGATTTTTCTCAATATCTACTAGATATATCAGCATTAACACAAGCAATATCAAAAATCCCTTCTGATTTTAAAACAAGCATCCCAAAATGCATAAGAGAAGATAATAAGAATGAACTAGAATGTATGGAAAAAAGACTAAAGGAAATAATATCAGAAAACAGTCCTCTCTTTTTTGAAAACAACGATATTTCCATGACTTTTATTGATGAAATATCTAAAAAAACAAAAACAGAATATTTCGGACTTGATATAAAAATCAAAGGTAAAAAATCTATAAAAGATGAATTAAGTTTTGCAATAATATTAAAAGACAATATTCCTCTTGCAGATGTCTCATTTGAATTAAGCAATTCTTTAAATCTTGATGACACAATAAATGTAAAAATTACAAAACCACTAAAAAATGATAAAATATCTCAGTATGCAATTTTTTATTCAACAGAAAATTTTTTATCAAAAAATAATCAATATAATGAAAAATTTATAGATCTTCTTAAAAAATCACAAATTCCATCATCATACACAGATACAGGATACATAGACTCTCAGAAAAACAGGTATTTCTATTCTGATGATTTAAAAGGAATAAATCTTATATTATCTTCCAATGATAATTTTATAGAATTAGATTCTCAAGCCTACAAAAATATCAACCTTTATCAATTTTACGACTCATCAAAGACCTATTCAAGATTTGATTCTTCAACCGTATACGTTTATGTGTTTGCCGTGGATGATAAGTACAATTATTTTGTTGAAGATATAGATAAAAAAGGAAAAACCATACAAACAACAAAAGTATTAGGTCCAACTCCTCCAACAGAAAATGAACAAAATACAATAACAGGAAACATATATAATTTTGAAAAATCTTTATGGGTAAAATTAAGAGATTATAATGCAAATGATTTTTCATATTTTGACATATACATAATAGATAAGTCTGCCAAAGGAGAATTTAAACCATATTGCATAGAAGCGAGCAATTGCCATTATTACAGCGGTAAAAATAAAATAAAACTTGATGATGAAAAAAATTTAAACATAATAATAACTTCTGATAAAAACCATAATGCCTTTCAGGGTGCAACTTTTTTATATTCAGAATTATTTAGCAATTCTTTAAATCTTGAAAATGATAAACTTTATGATGTAATACTTGTATCCTACAATATAGCAGACAAAGGAATAATTTCAACAACAAGAATAGATAAGTATTTTGAAATTATACAAAACCAAGACTTAACAATATATAAGATTGTTGAATCATCACCTTTTGATATAAAACCTTTTAGAATAAACAACATAAAAATATCTGCAAACAAAGCTCCAAGTTCTGACTCATATTCAATATTAGAACCAAATTACAAAATAACAGGCAATAAAATATACCTTCAATGGACATCAAATGAAAATGAAAACATAGCAAAATTAATTATTAATGGAAGAATTATAAAAGATGATGGTTCAACTACTCCAATTGCAAAAACAATAACCTCAACAACACAAATATGTGATTTTGAAGAAAATATTGAAAAAATAATGATTGATAACATAATCCCTGTAAACTCAAAAGGATTAAAAAACGATAACCTACAGATACAAAACCCAATAATAATAAGTACAAAATAAGCAAAACATTAAAAAAATTCAAAACAGAATAATTGTTACTTTTTTTTTTCGTTAAAACATTTTATAAACACTTTACAATATAAAGATTTATGAAAAAAATATATATTAACTTTAACATTGATGAATCTTATTTTTTTAAGCATTACAGGGTTTTTGATATAGGTAATAATTCTGATTACTTTGATATAGAAAGAACAAGAAATTCTTTTAAGGATTTTGTTGAAAAAAGCATAAGACCCATGTTAAATATTTTCTCTGATATTAGTTTGACACACAAGGATAAATTAAAGTTAAATATCAGTATTACAGGAGTATGTCTTGACATGCTTGAAATGTTTGATTTTGAAGATGTAATAAAAGATCTAAAAAAACTATGTGATAAAGGATGTATTGATTTTATAGTATCAAATTACTATGATTCATTAAGTTTTATATATTCTAAAGAAGATTTCTTATATCAGGTTAAAAAACATGAAAAAAAAATAAAATCAACATTTGATTGCACGCCAATAGCATTCAAAAATACAAGATTTTTTTATAATGATGAAATTGCAAACATAGTAAATAGTTTGGGTTATAATGTCATACTTACAGATAACAAAGAATTACAAAGGTATGGAAAAAAACTTAATTTGTCAGTAATAAATAATGACTCTGATATTTCTGATTTAATATCTGTTCATTTTAATGATAAGCAAAACCCAATCTGGCCAATCAATTCAGAAAAATTTTTTAAAATCATAAAACAAGATACAAAAGAATTCACAAGCCTTTTTTTTGATACAAAAACATTTGGAATAAAATTTACAAATAGTACAGGAATATTTGATTTTTTAAGAAACATAATTATAAGCATATTAGATGATAAAGAATTAGAATTATCATTCATAAAAGAATTTACAGTAAATGATGGCAAAGAAATGATAAATATAAAAAACTACAAAGGATCAAAAGACATTTTGAATTTTAATTCAAATCAGATACAACAATCAGCAATAAGAGAGCTTTATATACTTGAAAAACAGATAATTGCAACGGAAAATCAAAATATAATAAGAAGATGGAGATATTTAACACATAACTCAAACTTTTATGACATGATGACAAACACAGAAGATTTTAAGGAAAATAAGTATGAAAACCCATATAATGCATACATATATTTTATGAATGCATTAAACGATCTTATAGTAAACATTAAACTTAATGAAAAATTAAAGATAAAAAATAATTAAATAATTCAAATAAAAAAAATAAATTAAATATATTTGTAACTTCTAAATTGTAAAATAAAAATTAAATAATATTTTTTTAGTTAAAACATATGGAAACAGATTATTTAAGTCATTTTCGAAAACAGGTAGACATAATAGATAATGAAATTCTAATATTATTAAAAAGAAGGTCGCAAATATCAAAAAAAATTGCAAAATTAAAAATTGAAAAGAACATGTCCCTTTTTGATGATGAGAGAGAAATTGAAATGTATAAAAACATAACAGAAAAAAGTTCAAAGATGCAATTATCTCAAAGTTTTGTAAGAAAACTATTTCAAGAAATAATAGAGAACTCAAAACAAGAAAGCTTAAGATTTAAAGAAGATTCAAAAAAATGATTTCAGATTTTATAAAAGAACATTCCGTATTCCTTTTATTCCTTTTGCTAGTTTTAATACTTGCATATGTTGTAAATTATGTAAACATAAAGTATTGTAATGAAAAAAAGAAACTCTTTATAGAATATCTTAACCTTAACGGATACGACATTTTAAGAGAAAATGCATCATCTGTCTTTATAGAAAAAATAAGTTTAAACCCCTTGCTCTGTTTTAAAAAAACAATATTAGGTTACCCATTTACAGTTGCTGAATTTGACAATAACTTTATTGTAAATCAGATATTTTTCATAACAAATACTATAAAATATCAGATAACACTTACTGGATATAACATAAATTATTGCGAAATTACAAAATTATCATCAAGAAAAAAAGATTTTTTAAAAGAAACAGGATTTTATTATTCTGATTTAAAAATGGGATATTTTCTTAAAACAGACAATTACAAAGTATTTGAAAATGTAAATAAAAATCCACTTTTTTTTAGAGAACTTGCAAAAGTATTCTGCTTTAAAATTATCAGAAATAATCTTATACTTGACAGAAAAGGATACATAAGTCTTAGTATGCTTGAACATGACAGTGAAATAATAGAAAACCTGATAAGATCAATAAAATGATAAATTATTTTATTTTTGATAACTTTTTATACTATCAAGAAACATCTTTTGCGTAACTATTATTTTTTTTCCTGGTTCTCTTTTCCTTATAGCTAATAATCCTGCTTTCTTACATATTCCTTCAATTTCTGCACCACTCATCTTATCAGTTTTTTTTGCAAGTTCTAAAAGATCAACTTCTTTTGATAATGGCATATTCTTAGTCTGTATCTTAAATACTTCATGTCTTGTATTCTCATCAGGTAAACCAATCTCAATTATTGAATCAAGCCTTCCAGGTCTTTTTAATGCAGAATCTATAAGATCAGCCCTATTTGTTGCAGCTATTATTGAAACCCCTGTTAATTCTTCAACTCCATCTAATTCTGTTAAAAGCTGATTTACTATCTTATCATTAACATTGTTTGTAGAACCTCCTCTTATTTGTGCAATAGAATCAAATTCATCAAAAAAGATTATTGTAGGCGATACCTGTCTTGCTTTCTTAAATATTTCACGAATAGCCTTCTCACTTTCTCCAACCCATTTAGATATGAGTTCTGGTCCTTTAATGGATATGAAATTTGCCTGACTCTCTGTTGCTACAGCTTTTGCAAGTAATGTTTTACCTGTTCCAGGAGGACCAGTAAGAAGTATTCCTTTAGGTGGTTTTATACCTGCTTCTTTAAACACCTCAGGTTCTTTTAATGGCATTTCAACCATCTCATGCAAATCCTGTTTTGCCTGACTAAGCCCACCTATATCTGACCACATAACATTTGGTTTTCTTATAAGAACTTCTCTCATTGCAGAAGGTTCAACAAGATTTAATGCTTCTTCAAAATGAGACATCCTTATTTTTATCTTTTCAAGTACAGTAGTAGGTATCTGCTGTTCTGTTTTAATAAGATCAGGTATCCATGTTTTCAAGGCCTTCATTGCAGCTTCTTTTGTTAATACTTCAAGATCTGCTCCTGTAAAACCATGAGTTATGTCTGCAATCTTTTCAAGATTAACAATATCTTTTTTATCTTTATCACCTGATGCATTCTTTAAATTAAGCAACGGCATTCCTCTTGTATGTACTTGCAAAATTTCAAGCCTTCCATCCCTATTCGGAGGATTTATAGCAATTTCCCTATCAAATCTTCCAGGTCTTCTTAACGCTGGATCTATTGAGTTTTGTCTATTAGTTGCAGCGATAACTACAACATTTCCTCTCCCCTTAAGTCCATCCATCAATGTTAACAATTGTGACACTATTCTTCTTTCAGCTTCACCTTGTGTATTTTCCCTGTTTGGAGCAATAGAGTCAATTTCATCAATAAAAATTATTGATGGAGAATTCTTTTCAGCTTCTTCAAATACATCCCTTAACTGTTTTTCACTCTCTCCATAAAATTTAGACATAATTTCAGGACCATTTATCACTCTAAAATCAGCATCAAGTTCATTTGCAAGAGCTCTTGCAAGTAAAGTTTTACCTGTTCCAGGTGGTCCATATAAAAGCATGCCTCTTGGAGCACTTATACCTATTCTTTCAAAAACCTCTGGATGTTTCATTGGTATTTCTATCATTTCCCTTATTGATGAAACTTCATCATGAAGACCTCCAATATCATCATACGTTATTGAAGGCACCTTAAGATCTGTAGGATTTACAACCTTGTCTGATATTTTTAGTTTAGTATTTGCAGTAACCCTTACATATCTTTTAGGGCTAGTTTTTGCAACAACATAATGCAGGGTTGTACCCATTATGTTAAAACTTACAAGATTACCTTTAAGTAATGCTTTTCCTATAAGTTTTTCAAGCAAAATTGTACTTGGATCTCCGGTAAATTTAACAGGTTCTATTGGAGCTATGTTAAGAATTTTTGCTTCAACAACCTCTATTTTTTTAACAGAAACCTCTTCACCAAGAGAGATTGAAAGATTAGATCTAATAGATGAATCCATTCTTATTATTCCAATATCATCTTCATGTTCGCTAAGAATAAGCACCCTTCCTATCGCCTGATTTTTACCTTCAAGAAGTACATAATCGTTTGATAGTATATTATTTTCACTTAAAATATTCTTACTAATTCTTACAATTCCTTTGCCAATATCTTCATGATATGTTTCAGCAACTCTTAATTTAAGCTTTTTATTGTCATTATCCATTTTTTACTTATTTTATAAATTAATGATTACATTTTATTTTTTATAAACTTAACTATTTTTAACAAAAACAAAGTTTTTTTATTTTTTTAAGATTTTGATAAAAACAATGTATATATTTGAAAAACAAATTGCAAAAATATATATAAAATACATAATACTTATTAGATTATGGAAACAAAAAATTCAAGTCAGATATGGGTAGACAAATACAGGCCTAAAACTTTTGATGAAATATTAGGACAAGACTATTTCGTATCAAGAATAAAGGCATTTTTAGAATCAAAAAATCTCCCTCATCTTTTATTTGCAGGAGTTCCAGGAACAGGAAAAACAACAACTGCACTAGTAATAGCACAAGAATTGTACACTAAAGATGCACTTTGTGGAAATTTTTTAGAATTAAACGCATCAGATGACAGAGGAATAGATGTAATACGAAACCAGATAAAAGAATTTGCAAAATTAAAATCATTAACAAACATCCCATACAAAATAGTATGTCTTGATGAGGCAGATTCACTAACCAAAGAAGCTCAACAAGCTTTAAGAAGAACAATGGAAAAGTATTCTGCTTCTTGTAGATTCATACTTGCATGCAACGAAATATCAAAACTTATAGACCCAATACAATCAAGATGCGTAATATTTAAATTTAAACCATTATCAGACACAGCCCTTTTAACATTACTTGAAAAAGTTGCAGACAACGAAAAACTATCAATTGATAAAGAAACAAAAAAATTCATAGTAAAAATATCAAATGGTGATACAAGGCGTTTATTAAACACTCTACAGGCATGTGCAAGTATTCAAAAAAACATAACAGAAGAATTAATAAATGAAATACTTGATTATGTAAACCCTAAAGAAATAGAAGAAATGATAAATAATGCACTAAATGGAAATTTTAACAAGGCAAAAGATTTAATGATAAAACTAAAAAACTTTAGAGGACTTTCAGGACTAGAAATATTAAAAGAAATGTATAAGCAAGTACTTGAAATTGATATTGATGATAAATCCAAAATCAAAATAATTGAAAGAATAGCAACAGTTGAATTTAGAATAGTTGAAGGAAGTGATGAAGAATTACAATTACAAGCCTTACTTGCAATGATAGCACTAGGCAAAAATTAAAATAACATGATTTTAGATATAAAACAACAACTTGTAAAAGATATTAAAGAGACAAAACTAATTAAAAATCTAAATGATGATTACATCAAATTAAGACTGGAAAAATACATTTTGACAAATGCAGATACATTTAAAAAACTTAAAATATCACAACAAAAAAAAGATGAAACAAGCATAAAAAAAGATACAAACTATATAAAAATATTAAAAGATATAAGAAACGAATTAAGAATAACATATCATTCATTTTTAAATACAGATTTTTTTAAAAAAGAAAAAATCTTAGAAAAAATAAATAGTATACAAGATGTTTCAAAACTATTAATAACTCACAAATCAACAAAAGAAAGAATGAATTATTATGACACAATCTATCTTGAAATATTTAAATGGTACAAACCAAAACATGGTATATGTGATTTAGGTTGTGGTTTAAATCCATTAACAATTAAAATGATAACTTTACAATTAGGTTATGATATAAATTATTTTTGTTTTGATTTATCAAAAAATGACATGGATTTTTTAAACTCTTTTTTCTTAAAATTTGAAATTAATGCAAAAGCTTATGATTACGATCTTACAGATACAAGTTTTATATCAAAAGATGAAATAGAAAAAAGTGATTTGATATTCATGTTTAAATTACTTGATAGCTTAGAATTCATTAAAAAAAATGTTTCAAAATCAATAATAACAGAGTTAACATCCAAAAACAAAAAAATAGTTGTATCTTTCCCAACAAAATCATTGATATCAAAAACACAGTTTGACATAAAAAAAAGGAACTGGCTTTTTAATTTTTTAAACAAAAATGAAATCCCATATAAACAATTTGAAACAGAAAACGAATTATTCATATTAATCAATTAAAAAAAATTCATAAAATTATTTTAAATTTTTAACCATATAAGGTTCATCAAAAAAATAACCATTCTTTTTATAATACTCACGCACACCAACACCTGAGATTACTATTATTTTCTCATATCCATTATCAGTACATATATTCTCTGCATACTGCAATAATTTTTTACCCCATCCTTTATGTTGAAAACTTTGTGATTCATTCCCTACACAAACAGTATTTCCATAAACATGCAATTCTCTTATCATTGCCGTTTTATCATCTATATGCGACATAAGTCCTATTTTAAAAGGAAATCTTAATCTTAAAAATCCAATTATAAGATTATCACTATTAACAACTGATATAAAAAATTCATCTCCTCCTGATGATTTATATTTTAAAGTTTTTATTACAAAATCATCTTTAATGCTTTTCCCAGACAAAAGTGCAAAACCTACTTCTCTTGCTCTTATATCATTTGATTTTATATTTTTTTTAATAAGCAATTCATCAACATAATTTCTAAGATTAGAATTTTTCACACCTGCTTCAATAACTGGAGTAGGAACATCTCTTTGTATTCTCATAACCCTTACATAATCAGGAAAAAAAGGAACTATCTTGCTAATAAGTTCTGCCATTTTAAAAGTATCTAAGGGAACAAATTCACCTCTTTTATACATGTCAAACAACAAAGTGCCCTTTATTACAAGACATGGATAAATCTTAAGCATATCCGGTCTAAAAGCTTCATTTTCAAACAACTCTCTCATAGAATCAATATCATCCTTTTCTGATGAATATGGCAAATTCAACATCATGTGTGCATTAATCTTAAAACACATATCCTTAAGTTCCAAAAAACATCTTTTTATGTCATAAGATGTATGTCCACGATTAATTTTTCTTAATATATCATCGTTTAAAGTCTGAACTCCTATTTCAAATCTTGTTGCACCATATTTTAGCATTTCATAAGCATTATCAGCTAAAGCCCATTCAGGCTTGCTCTCAATTGTAAGTCCTATACTTCTTATAAGTCCTGTTTCGTTTTTTTTTATTTCAGATTTATAATCCAAAAAATCCTCTTTAACATTTAAATACTTCAAATCCAACATTTTCGCTTTAAGACTTGTTTCCCTGTTACTTGAATTAATATCCTGTTTCATTTCAAAAAATTCATTAAATTTTTCATAATCAACACGCTTTTTCATTGAAGAATCAATAAATATAAACATCTGTGCAAAATCATTTATAGCCTTATAAACATAATAAACAAATTCATCCCTGTATTGTTTATTTAATGATGGGAAAGTCCCTCCCATAAAAATCAATTCCAATTTATCAGGAACATGCCCATTTGCAACATAATGCTCCAACCTGTTAAATACCTGCAAATACGGATCATAATCGTTTCTAACAGCTCTTAAGGCAGCAGGTTCAAGACCAGTATATGATTGAGGTGTATTTCCAAATTCAGAATCAACACCCCCTGGACAATATATGCATTTTCCATGCGGACATTTATGCGGTTTTGCAAATAATGCTAATACTGTAACCCCTGATAATTCCCTAATAGGTTTTATGTCAAGCCTTTTTATCAGTTCATATCTTATTTCATCATTTTCTGCATAAGCTAATATTTGAGTATTTTTTACTATCCTATTCATATTATATTTCTTAGATAAATCATTTTTCAATACATTAAGCTTGTGTTTAGGCAAGTTTTCATGTTCAAGTATACTATTTATCAATTCAGAATAAAACAATTCTTTATCTGTTTCCATTATAAGAAAAAAGGCTACAATATTTATAAATCATACACTTTTAAAAGTTAACAAAATTAAAAATCCATAAAAACGCAAATATTATGGATTATAGGAGCAACGAAAACCAATATGATAGCTAGGATGAGATGGAGCATATGCTAATGTTAATGCAAAAGGACCAGAAGCCTGTCCATACCAATGACCTCCAGAAGCAAACGAATGTATAGTCCCACTTGGGTATGCATTTCCAGTATAACATTGCACCCTTCCTATTCCATGAATATAATACAAATTTACATTAACAGGTTTTAAATGATTATAGATTGATGGAATCTGATTCCAATCATAATATCCTGTAGAACTTTGCCCTAAACTACTTGCTGTATTGTTATTATAAACATCACTATTCCATTCCCATACATTACCTCCCAAATCCCATATTATTTCACCTGTATACAATTTTAAAGTTCTTCTTTGTTCAGATGTTCCATTTTGACCTGTTCCAATATAACCATCATTTGTATCTGTTACGGATAAAGATAAAGAAGGTGAATTATCACTATGTCCTCTATACATACTTCCTGAATATATTGTACCACTATTCCAATTGTATGTATTATTTTCTGTTTCTCTTGCTGTTGTTACCCATTCTGCACGAGTTATCAATTTATAACCTGCACCCAAAGAAGCACATGAAGAAATTGCCTGAGTCTGAGTAATATATGTTATTGGTTCAGGTGTTGGGTATGACCTTATACTTAAATCACCTCCTGAATCATTATACCTCCAACCTTTATATGTTTCATCTTGTGTTTTACTTGCTGTATTTACGAATTTTGCTTCATATTTCATTACATAAAAATCATTGTTAACACCTAAATCTAAATTAGCAAACACAAGTACCCATTCTCCACCTTCGCTTGGTGCTAAGCTATCATTACATATTGCATAACTATAGTTATCTGACCCATTCAACGTTCCATTATTACATGTTCTTAATTGTGAAATCGCTAAGCATCCTGCTAGATTATTATATGGTTTATCATATTCGTAAAATGTATAAGATGAATCATGTGCAATAGTAGTACCATTTAAAGAACAACTTAATCCCACTGTTGTTGGTGCACCTGTTTGTGTAACATTAACATTTTTAACATAAACCATCTTCTCAATCAAGCCTTTATCTGTTACAACTACAACATCAGGATTACTAACATTCAAATTTACTATACAATCCGTAATATTGATTTCTAATATTCCTTTAGAATAATTTGTTTCACTATCAAAACAACTGTAACCATTGACTTTTATATCTTTAATTGTTAAATTATCATAATCATTTTTTATGTACAAACTGTTTCCAACAATTGTTTCTATTCTACTGGTTCTAACATCATTTGCTGATGAACTCTCAACATCACTTAAAATATTTGTTGAATACGTATCAAACCAGTTTTGAAAACCTACAACTGCTATAACTGCTACAACTAATAATAAAGCAACAGCTACAACTGGTGATATGCACTTTTTAGAATAATAAATTGTTATCATAACAAATAATTAAAAATCATTATTATAAATTTTTGTAAAATTCATTAATAATAACAAACAATATGTAACATTAAAACAAATATAATTTAGAAGTATTGGTAAGTTTTTTTTATTCAACCAATTTTATCTCTATCTTGACACCCTGAGGAATCTTGATCTTTATAATTCTCTTTAAAACTCTTTCATTGATCTCAACATCTATCAACCTTTTATGGATTCTCATCTGATATCTTTCAAAAGATGCCTTTCCTTCACCATCAGGCGATTTTCTTGTTGTGATCTTTAATTTTTTGGTTGGCATTGGGATAGGACCTCTCATAGAAACACCAAGTTTGTCCACAACATCTTTTATTTCATCAATAAAAGCGTTAATCCCTGCAATGTCATCCCCAATCAACTTAATTCTTGCCTTACTCATTTTTTACATAGGAAGAATTATAGTTTTAATTCTTTCTTTACAACATCCATACACTGACCTGCAGCAACTGTTTTTCCAGAATCCCTTATAGCAAATCTTGCCATTTGAGGTATTTCATCCTTCTTTTCAATTACAACAGCCTTTAATGGTGTAAATTTAACAATAGCAGCATCTCCATTTCTTATAAAATCTGGATGTTCAGCTTTGTCACCATTTAACTTTCTTACAATTTCTGTAACTCTACATGAAACCTGTGCTGTGTGAATATGGAACACTGGTGAGTAACCTACTGTTATGACACTTGGATGGTTTAAAACCAAAATCTGACCAGTAAATTCACTTACAAGTGTTGGTGGATTTGTAACAGAACCTATTACATCTCCTTTTGCAAGATCTCCTTTAACAAAACCTTTAGCATTAAATCCAACATTGTAACCTGGTAATGCTTCTGGTATTTTTTCATGGTGCATTTCAACTTCTTTACATTCACCAACCATTCCTGTTCCATTCTTTGCTGGTACAGCAATAATTTTACTGTTTGCCTTTAATACTCCTGTTTCAACTCTTCCAACAGGAACAAGACCTACACCTTTAATTGAATAAACATCCTGAATTGGCATTCTTAATGGTAAGTTTACTGGTTTATCTCCTGTTTCAAAGCCATCAAGCATTGACAATAAAGTTTCTCCTGTCCACCAATCCATATTTGTACTTTTCTTTACAACATTATCTCCCATAAGAGATGCAATTGGAACAAATCTTATTGCTTTAAATCCTAATGGTTTTAACAAGCCTTCCATTTCAGCCTTAACTTCATTGAATCTTGCTTCTGTATATTTTACCATATCCATTTTGTTTACAGCAACAATAAGCTGATCAATTCCAAATGTTTTTGAAAGGTATGCATGTTCTTTTGTCTGTGCATTAACACCATCAGTTGCAGCAACAACCAAAACACCAGCATCAGCCTGTGATACACCTGTAATCATGTTTTTAATGTAATCTGCATGACCTGGAGCATCAATTATTGTATATTCGTATTTTTCTGTTTCAAATTTTTTATGGTTTAAATCTATTGTAACTCCTCTTTCCTGCTCTTCTTTTAAGTTATCCATAACATAAGCAAATTCAAAACCTGCTTTTCCAAGTTCAGCAGCCTTTTCCTTGTTCTTTCTCATTGTCTGTTCATCAACAGCACCTGCATCAAATAGTAATCTACCAACTGTTGTTGATTTACCATGATCTACATGTCCTATAAACACTACATTAAAATGTTCCTTTTTACTTGCCATTTTTTTATTAATTAAAATATTATGCAGTACACACAATATTATTTAATAATTAAGAACTCAATTAGTTTTATAAACATTTCGATAGTAACAAAACATCATTTAAAACAAGCTTTACATGCTTGCCAAAACTTTTGAACCTATAAATGCAAAAGCTATAATCCCAATAAAGACAACGATAGCATAAGTTATAAGACCACTCATAAGCCTTTGACCTATCTCATGTTTCATGTATATAACATCATCTCCAAACTCAAGATTTGAAACAACATAAACAAGAATTGCAACAAGCATAACTATATACACACCAACAACACCCTGAAACAAAAAAGTTGGAATACTCTCACCTAAAAAATTGGAAAATCCTGCAGGAGATGATTCTATTACAAGTTCAGAAGTAGCCTTTGAGAGTTCTCCCATAATCATTGTAATAAGACTAACTATTGATATTACAACTCCTGATATTACAGGACCTAAAAATCTTGCCTGACTTTTCATGCTACCAAGACTTTCAGATAAAAGATCTTTCATTCTTTGATTTGCAAGATGTATTTCTGTAAGATATCTTGAAAGATCTATCAATGTTTTAGCTGCAATCTCAGGACCTTTTTCCATAGAACGTATTAATATTTTCATTGAACTTATTACAAGATCTGAAGAATATTTGTTTATTGCACCCTTCTTCTTGTCAAATATAGCTTTTTCAACACTCATTCCCTCAAACTTAACATTAGAATCGATATCTGAAAAAAAATTTCCAGCCTCAGTTCCTTTCATCGTTTGTGCAACAGCTCCAAACGATAATTCAATAGAAATTCCTTCACTTATTCTGTTTCCTAACTGAAACATTGAAGATGGAAACTGCAATTCAAGCTTTTTGGTTGCATTTCTTAATTCTACAAGTTTGCCATATTTATGTTTTAAATATATTCCAACTCCAAAAGCAAGGGATAAAGGGATAAAAAGGCTCAAAAGTCCTGAATAAACACCATAAGGTCCAAAAACATACTCATTCATAAGTCCCTTGTTAAGAACCTTGTATTCCTGAAATACTCCAAAAGCAGAATCCTCACCAAATATAAGCAAAAGTTGTTCATTTAAAAATAAGTCATATCCTACAGCATGTAATATTAAAGGGGAAAATCCTATAAATGCAAATATGAAAAAAGTTAAAAACGCTGGAATTTTAGGAGATATGTAAATTGTTTTCTCTTTGCTGATTTTTAAAGGATACATCTGCATTTTACTATAATCCTTAACATTTTCAGGTGGTCTTATGGCATTTGCCATAGAAGGTCTGTTAAAAGTAAGTATAAAACCAAAATACATAACACCAAAAGGAATTATTATGTTATATAAAAGTAAAACTATCTGCCAAACCCCTAAAGGATCACCAAAAGAAGCTGCCAAAGGAAGTATTATAAGTCCTAAAATTGGAAGCACAACTCCAATCATGTTAAAAGTTGTAACCTTTCCACTTAATTCCTGTGCAAAATTAAGCATTTTTTCATAATTTCCCTGAAGTATTATATCAAGTGCCTTATCAAGAAGCGATATCCTTCTAAAATTTTCTGTTTCATACAAAGAACTCTCAATAAGATAGACAGACTCTAAAAATTCTAAATTATCATCCCTCCAACCTATAAGATAATCATCCATTGCCGTTTTTATATTCGGAAACTCAGAATTCTGCAATCGCCAAAGAATTCTTTTAAAGTCCAAAGACAGTGGAGGATTAAGGTAATTAGCTGCAAAATTAACAGCCAATTCAAAATTAGAATTAAATCTCATAAAAGCAACCATATAAAAAACAGATATTATAATCTGATTATTGGCCTTTGTTTTAGTCTTTTTTGCCATAAGATCAGGAACCTTAAGCAATATAAGATAAGCAGAAAGAGCAACAAGCACAAATCCAATCCCTATTGTAAAACTTACAATCATAAGAAATATTAAACCTGATATTATTGCAATCATAAGAACAAGCATTGCTAAACTTTGAACACCTATTGGAGTACAATTAAGATGTGCATCATATATTTGCTTTTCAAATTTTTCTGATGTTTTCTTGTCAGGTTTTATAGGCATGAGTTTTTGAGCCATATTACAGGCTTTTTCATACCAGTTAGCTGCAATAGAAATCTTTTCAATCCTAAATTTTTCATATTCAACAGAAGACAAGTCATCATCAAAATTATCAGCATTGGACAAAGAGTTTAAAGCCTTACTATCAAGATGTTTTTTAAGTTTCTCTTCAAAGCTTCTAAGAAACAACTCTTTTTCATCGTCCATATATATAAATTATAATATCTTATTATTTTAAAGTTATAATACTTCTTTATGGTAGTTATATTAATTAGAATCTCATGACAAAATAATAATTGCCCAACTACAGTTATATTTATAATATAATAAATATAAATATTATCTATGTTTAAGAAAACCTGTTATGTGTGTGGAAAAAAAACCCAAGATGTTTACAATGGAAAATGTGAGCAATGTTTTAAATTAGACACTCCTCCAATAGACGAATTAAAGCCCATAAATTTTAAATATTGCAACAAATGTAAAAAAATTGCATATAACAATGCCTACTATACAAAAGAAGAAATAGAAAACAATATAGAATCAATAGTAAGAAAAAACATAAAAATAAACAATGCATATATTTTAAACGACCTTTGGATTGAAAACCTTACAATAGAAAATGGAAAAATAAGTTTTGACATTTCTGTTGATTGTTCACTTAAAAATCAGGCCTAATTTTTTATTATTTAATAGTTAATATAAATTAATTAATAAAATTTTAAAGAAAGAGTTCTATGTACAATCCATTTAAAAAAGAAGATAAAGGTTTTAATCTTGACAATATAAAGCTTCCATCATTAAACGAAATGGAAGATAGTAATAAATCATTCTTCACAAATACAAATGAAAACAAACCAATCATGCAATCTGTTTCAAACAACAATGAAAATATTCAAACAAATCCAAGTTTTAGCAATCCATTTTCAATGCAAAACAATTTAGAACAACAACCAAACATGTCAAAAAATCCCTTTGAGCAACCACAAAAACAAGATTTAAGTTCAGAACTAATAAAAGGTAAAATTGAATTGATAGAAAACAAAATTGAAATAATACAGACAAATATGATATCATTGAATGCTAAAATGGATATGATATATAACATGTTACTATGTGAAGTATCAGAAGAAACAAAACAAAAACTAAATCTTAACAACATAAAAAGAAATTTTTAAAAAAAACTCATCACATATTTTTATAAATTATATTAAGATTAATCCTTACAATAAACAAATAACATGTCTGTAGGCACACCATTTATTATCACAGGCACAGATATCCTTCTTAAATTTTTACATATGCTATCATGCAAATCAAGCATTATGTCAGTATGTTTTTTCAATCTGTAAGGACCATTAGGACATTTAACTTCATGAGTCTGATTATATAAAACCCATGTATCAAGAACAGAATAATGACATGAATCTGCAATCTTTGCTCCATCATCACCATTTAAACTTGCATATTTACATCCATTCATATTTCTACATGTACTTATATACCTATTAGGAAAAGGTTTGGCAGTACAATCAGCCTGACATGCAGAACCTTCCTGTATAAGTGTAATATTTTCCTCTTTTACATCCTCTATGTTACCTTCATTATCAATTGCAAAAAAACGTACTATTTTATTACATTCCCATTCATCAGGACAAGTAAGTAAAACATCCTCACCATAATATTGCCTAAAATCACAATTATTATCATCATCAAGTACACATACATATTGAGAATGCACTCCAGAATGTAAATCAGAAGATTCTATCTTAAATTTTATAGTATGTGCAATATATGGTATTTTAATAGAACTTACAGGTGGAAATACATCATAAACAAGACTTATCCATATCCTGTTATCGCTAAATGCACAATCTCCAAAAGTAGAAGGAGTTTCTTGGGAATTAAGCAAAGAACCAAGGCATGTATAAGTTCCTAATGGATTTTCCTTTGCAATTTTAACTCTCCAGTATAAAGGAGTTGAATTTATTGCAGAAACTACAGCTTTTTGCGAATAAGAAGAAAAAACCTTGCCAGCATTTGCATAATTAAATATATTTATAAATGGCTCATTTGCATTTGCAATAAGATCATCTGTAACATGTGCAATACATATTTTATAATTTCTACCGCTAAAAGGCAGATATACGTTTGAATTTTCCAAAGAATCAATTTCAAAAACCTGTGCCTCACCAGGATTACAATCATCATTTCTGTAATTTACAACAAGATCACCTTCAAAAAATAATATAGGCTCAGTAGTAATTATAAGATCCCCACCCTCATTATCACCATCAACAGAATATTCAACCTCAAGATCTGAATCAGTATCTTCAAAATACCAACCAATTACAGGATCCTTATCAAGAACCATCCTTTTTCCATCTGAATTATCTATAAATCTTATACTGTTAAAAGATAAAACATCCTTTTTTGATATTATCTGATAAACATAAAGTTTGTTCCTTAAAGATACGGGTATATTTTTTATTTTAACCCTAACATTTGTAACGCCACCAGATTTTGTCAAATGCTTTTCAAGAGTTAAGCTCTTTAATATTGACATTGTATCACTTGCAAACAATGATGCATCAGAAATCCTATGATACATTCTAACCTTATGTCCTTTAAGCAAAAGATCCTTATAAGTTATGCTATCCTGCTTTATAAAAGCACCATTCTGATAAACATTAATCTTTGCAGAATCATCAATAACAGCAATAGGTTCTTCATCTTTATTTTCATCTATATAATTACATTCTAATTCATCTCCTTCCTTACAAACAACCTTGTTTACATCATTTGTTTTATCAAACTGGAAATATCCATCATATTTAAGTCTACATTTGTATGTAGCTTTAATTTCACGACCAATTTTGAAAAACAAAAATCTTTTAATTCTAAAATCATATACTTCAACATCAATATATTCACCAAAAAACTCATCATCATCAATAGACATTGAGTAAACCTTTTCTGTTGTTTTTCTATAATTATTATCTCCTATAAAACGAATTTTAACATAATCATAATCACTTGTTGCATAAATCTTTTGCTGATCTTTATTAAATGTAATTTTAGAATCACACGCACCATCAACAATATATCTTTGCTTATTTATAGGATTTGTATAAGGTTCATAATCACCATAAGTTGGTTTTTCTTCTGGTTTTGGAATTATATAATTGCTAATTATTTCATGCTCAAAACCTGTTTTCCCATTTACACATTCATCATCAATAGGTTCTCCTAATATTACTGCTGAAAAAGTTCCATAATCTATGTTTTCATCCTTCATTCTATCTAACTCATGTCTTATTTGCATTTCTAAATCAACAGGAACAGCAACTTTTTTAGCAATTATGTAATTGTAATCCTCATAAGTATTAACAAGGCTTGATGATGGATAAAAATGTTTAATAATTTCTTCTTCACCATTATCATGATGCTTTAATAAGGTTCCTACAACCAAAACATCCATTTCTGATGGGCTGTAAAGTGCCTCATCTGCATTAGAAATAATTGCTCCACTTTGATAACTTATAGTACAATCCTGTGTTTTAACAAGCTTGTCAACCTCAGTTTTAATGTCAATAAATTGCTCTAAAATCCCAACTGCTGGACATTTTGCATCTGTAGGAGTTCCTACTATTCTCATTTTTATCTTATCTGGATTAACTCCTGATTTTAATAGGTTTTCTATGTCTGTTTTTTTGCTATTGATAAAATTTGTTAAGTCACTCTCAATACTAATTGGAGTATCTTTTGCAACTATCTGTTTTGTTTGAGATGAAACAACAACAGCATCATTTAACAATTCAAATTTCAAGTCTGCTTTCATGTAATAGTAGTTTTCAAGATAATAACTCTCCCAATTTGGAATAACACTTCCAATGTTTGAAAATGTGTATCTGCCTGGTGGGTAGGTGATGCCATTACTTGCAGGAACAGAATTAGGTAAATAAAACGAAAAAGATTCTAAATTAGAACCTATCATGTTATTTTGATATGTAAGTAAACATCTATTTTCGTTTTTTAGTTCATTAGGAAACTTATATTTTCTAAAGTTTGCCACATAATCCTCCCTAATATCAGAATACCAAAATATAGCATTAGAATTAGAAGTAAAAGAAAATATAAAACATCTGTCCCAATTTTCACAGGAAGGTATAGTTAAAGAATTAACAGATAAAAACATCGATCCTTCTATAGAAACAAAAGCATTCCCACTAACAAAATTTGTTTTCAACATTACAGAATCAAATACTGAAGTACTATGATAACTATACGAAAAAACAAAAGATGACAACAAAACAAAAAAAAAGAAACCAAACATACAAAATCTCATAAAATAATATTAAAAAACAATTTTATTTATATTGTTTTTAATTTTAAGGTAGTAAAAATAAAAATTTTTTACCAACTAAATATTACAAATGGCCTCCATCTCCTCCGCCAGAACCACCAGAACCGCCAGAGCCTCCTTCACCGCCTCCTTTCTCTTTTAGGGTTGTTTTTTCTTCTTCAAATGTAACATATAACTTTGTAGTTGGTTTTTCATCAGCATTACTTTTTCCACCTAAAACATAAATTACTTCATCTGGATTACCTCCACTGTAAGCATTCATCATATCTGTATGAACTCCTATAGCTTCACTTTTACCCAATAAACCTTCAAGTTTCTTACTAAAACTTTCTACTTCTCCTGGCTTAGCTTTTACTATCACTAAACCTTTCTCTAAACTACCCTCTGGCAAAGGAGTATTTAAAGCACCAACTATTGTTTTCCCTTTATTTGCCTTTACAACATATTCTAAAGATAATTTATCAACTTCACTAGATGCCTTTAAATAAACTTCTCTAGCCTCTGCTAAATTGCCACCATATAACACTCCAAGAGCAAATGCTCCTGCTGTAACAATACCCTTTACTGTTTTACTATACATATTTTGTACCATACACCAGTAACAACTTCTTTATTTATAAATATTACTAAAAATCGGAAAAATTAGGAATATTAAATAAACAACAATAGTACCAAATTCATTATAAAACACTTTAAAAAAAATTAGATATTATTTACTTATTGACAAATACACCATTAAATCCTTTGTTGTTCCTTATTAAATGTAATTTTAGAATCACACGCACCATCAACAATATATCTTTGCTTGTTTATAGGATTTGTATAAGGTTCATAATCATCATAAGTTGGTTTTTCTTCTGGTTTTGGAATTATGTAATTGCTGATTATTTCATGCTCAAAACCTGTTTTTCCTTTTACACATTCATCATCAATAGGTTCTCCTATTATTACTGCTGAAAAAATTCCATAATCTATGTTTTCATCCTTCATTCTATCTAACTCATGTCTTATTTGCATTTCTAAATCAACAGGAACAGCAACTTTTTTAGCAATTATGTAATTGTAATCCTCATAAGTATTAACAAGGCTTGATGATGGATAAAAATGTTTAATAATTTCTTCTTCACCATTATCATGATGCTTTAATAAGGTTCCTACAACCAAAACATCCATTTCTGATGGGCTGTAAAGTGCCTCATCTGCATTAGAAATAATTGCTCCACTTTGATAACTTATAGTACAATCCTGTGTTTTAACAAGCTTGTCAACCTCAGTTTTAATGTCAATAAATTGCTCTAAAATCCCAACTGCTGGACATTTTGCATCTGTAGGAGTTCCTACTATTCTCATTTTTATCTTATCTGGATTAACTCCTGATTTTAATAGGTTTTCTATGTCTGTTTTTTTGCTATTGATAAAATTTGTTAAGTCACTCTCAATACTAATTGGAGTATCTTTTGCAACTATCTGTTTTGTTTGAGATGAAACAACAACAGCATCATTTAACAATTCAAATTTTAAGTTTGCTTTCATGTAATAGTAGTTTGCAAGATAATAGCTCTCCCAATTTGGAATGACACTTCCAATGTTTGAAAATGTGTATCTGCCTGGTGGGTAGGTGATGCCTTTATAAGTGTCTGGACGAGGAGAGTTTATGTATATAGAAAAAGGCTCCAAATTAGAACTTAACATTTTGTTTTGATATGTAAGTAAACATTTGTTTTCGTTTTTTAGTTCATTAGGAAATTTATATTTTCTAGAGTTCCCTATATAATCTTCTCTAATATCAGAATACCAAAATATATCTCTATAATTTGAATTTAATACAAAAATAAAACAAGAATCCACAGAAGATCCACAAGTTGGAATAACACATGCATTCGTAATACCATAAAAAAATAAATTATTGGATACAACAGTAAAATCTCCTCCATTACTGTTAAAAGCAATATTAGCACTAACTCCTATCCCATCAAAAGAAGAACCTCCAATACTATAAGTGTAAGATCGAACAATATCTACACAAAAAAAAAATAAATAAAAATAAAAAAAAAGTTTTATAATAATTTTCATAAAAACTTAACAAAAAAGGTATTTATTTAAATTAACATTAACTCAACAATAATAAAAAAATTTAATAACTCCCTCCATTGCCTCCGCCAGAGCCTCCAGAACCGCCAGAGCCTCCTTCACCGCCTCCTTTCTCTTTTAAGGTTGTTTTCTCTTCTTCAAATGTAACATATAACTTTGTAGTTGGTTTCTTATCAGCATTACTTGTTCCACCTAAAACATAAATTAATTCATCAGGATTACCTCCACTATAAGCATTCATCATATCTGTATGAACTCCTATAGCTTCACTTTTACTCAATAAACCTTCAAGTTTCTTACTAAAACTTTCTACTTCTCCTGGTTTAGCTTTTACTATCACTAAACCCTTCTCTAAACTACCCTCTGGTAAAGGAGTATTTAAAGCACCAACTATTGTTTTCCCTTTATTTGCCTTTACAACATATTCTAAAGATAATTTATCAACTTCACTAGATGCCTTTAAATAAACTTCTCTAGCCTCTGCTAAATTGCCACCATATAACACTCCAAGAGCAAATGCTCCTGCTGTAACAATACCCTTTACTGTTTTACTATACATATTTTGTACCATACACCAGTAACAACTTCTCTGTTCATAAATATTACTAAAAATAATATCATTCAAATAATAAAAAATTAAATTAATATCTTAAGCCTATTGCAATAAGATGACTTAAATAAAGATTAGCATTAAAATTTCCTTGTGTTTGTTTAAATTTGTCAATTGTTGATTCACTTGTTTTATTTTCTTTTTTATATGTTTCAACAAAACTTTTAAGTGTATCTTTATCTGAATCAATAAAAAAATATCTTTTAGGAGACATTTTTTCTGAATCTTTCTCAACAAGACTTAATTTAGCTCCAAAAAAAGATGCAACTGGCTCATATCCAGCTTTATCATATGCTAAAACAATGCAACCATCTTTAACAGAAATAACTCCTTCATCTGGCAAATCTGAATCATAACCTAATGATCTTAGTTCTGATTCAAGATTATCTCTTTTGTTAAAAAAACTTAAAACATCATTTTTACTAACTTCTTTTAATGATAAACCTGGTGCAAGTGTTACAGCATCCATATATTCTGACAAATTTTGTGAAACAAGACCATAAATTTCCCCTGATTTTTCAATAGCAATCATATTTTCACTCCTATCACCTTTTGAAAGCTCACCAAAAAAGTAATTGGCTCCCATAGCCTTATCAGCAGATCCTAAAAAAAGCAAACCAGATAATCCAGTAGCAACCACATTAGATAACATTTTGTTTTTTGTCATTGTAGAGATACTACAATTTATTATTTTATAAATGTTACTACAAAAAAGGAATAAAAACATTATCACATTGTTTTTCCTTTTTTATTTTTTAATGGTACTGATTTGTTATTAGGCTTTTCTATTTGATTGTTTTCATCTTTTTTTGTACCATTCCTAATTTTTTTAAGAATCCTTTTTCTGTATTTTTTAATCACAAGTAAAGATAAGACCAATATCAAAATTAATATCAACCATAAAAATGTATATGAAGAATCTTGTTTTTCTTCTATCAATTGTATGTTTTCATTATATTTTTCATATTCTTCAATGTGCTTAATATCCTTTTCTAGAATGTCTTTTGTCTGATTTATGTACATTAAAGAATACATCATGTTTTGATGGAATGAAAATGTTTCAAGATCCATTACAAACTGAATTTTAAAACCGTTTGAATCTCTTAATGATGCAACATAATCTCTTTGTAAATTATATGTTTTTCCATCAGAATTAATACTTGATTTCATGTTAAAAAAAACAAGAGCTTCTGAATCATCTAAAATTTTCACACATTTATGATATTTTATATCATAATCTTTTGTATCATAAACCTCAAAGGCTGATTTAACATAATTTTCATAACTTTCGCTATCAGCAATATTTTTATATATATACTCTGTATCCATCAATTGTATGTATTCATCATAATTTTCTTGTTTTGATACTGAGTAGTATTTATCAATCAAACTATATAAATCATCACAAGCAAAACTTTCATAAAATACAAAAGGCAACATTAATATTGTAATTGTAAATAAAATGAAACTTTTTTGATTTTTTTTTATTTTTCTTACCATTTTTTATCTAATTACTCAAGCCAATTGTAGGCAATCATTATGTTTTGTATTTCTGCAACCTTAAATCCATCTTTATCTTCCACTTCAATTATAACAGGATATGGCAAATAGAATAATTGTGCCCTATCTATTTTTTCAACTTTTGAAAGATATTCTAAATTTCCTTTCCAAACATTTGTCATAAGATTAAATGCTAAAGTTAATTTTCCAGTAACTTTGCCTGCAAGAGTTCCTACAACAGGAATTTTGGATGGTGCCATCATAACAACACCAACAGCTGTTTGTGCAACATCTATTCCAAAAACTCCCCAATCAGCTCCCCATTCAACCCATCCCTGTTTGCCTGAACCTACAGATTGATTAAAAAGTTTTTGTGTATTATCAATATTTTTACCTGTCTGAGTAACTTTTATAACATTTTGTGTATGAGTTGAAAGTTTATTCCCTTTATCAAGAAAATCATGTGCAGAACCAAAAGTCTGAGCCCTTTTAAGACTATCTATATCTTTTGGATCAATATTTACAAATCTTTGATTAAGTTCGGCTCCATCTCTTAAAAACTTAAGTCTTTTTTCAACTCCTATACCTACAAGATCTGCAACTAGATTAACAGCAGTCCCTTCCTGTAGTTTCCACATTGAAAGAGCAGAAAGTTCACCATTAAGATCAAAATTTCCTATCTTTTTAGGAGCATAATACATAAATTTTATAGTCTCACTATCCTTACAATCAAATTCAGCAAAAGTTGTTTGTTTTCCATCATATTCAATATATGATGTAGGAATTCCTGATTTATAGGCAAAAGATGTTGGAACTGTTATTCTGCATTTTAATTCTTTACTATCAGCATCACTAACTTTAAATTCAATCCCTCTCTTATCTCCATCCTGTACCTCTACTATCTCTTTTTTTAATGTTATTTTAGGAGTACCATCTTTAAGTTTTACTTTAAACATCACTTTTTCAGTTAAAGCATTTCCTTTTTCATCAGAAAGATAAACTTCAATATATTCAACTGGTTTAAAAGGACCATCATAAAATAAAGGACCTTTTCCAAAAACCTCAATGGTTTCTAAATCAGAACTTGCTTTTTTCATCCATTCATTTGAAAGTTTTGAACTTAATCCAAGTTGAGAATTATTTTCTAAAAGTCTTGCACTAACATAAACATTATTATATAATTGTTCCTTTGATGGATTTTTTATTTTTTTGCCATCTTCATCTTTTGCATTTATTTCAAGATTTACAAGTATTTCAAAATTTGTATTCTCACTATCTTTTAAAGTATTTTTTCTACCAGTATTCCAGATAGTCTTTTCATTATTTTTAATTTTTATTTTAAAATCCCTATCTTCAACATCTTTTATTTCTTCTTTTTCATGCTTAATGTTTTGGGGTTTTGAATATACAGGATACACTAATTTTTCTGATTGCATTTCTAATGATTTTATGTAGTTCATTATATCATTTTCAATTCTTTTCATTTCAGAATCAACTTTAGCTTTATCAACTCTGTGTGTATTATGAAAACCTATAAGCATGCTTCTTGAACCATAATAATTTATCCTTGCATTAAAAAAAGTTGTAATTATTGTTTCTTTTATTCCTTTTTCTTTATTCTCCCAAGAACTTTCAGAAACTATTTGATGAATTCTATAATATCCACTTGTCCCTTTTTGTGATCTAACAACATCATCAGGCAATTTTAAAGCATCTTTAATCTTTCTAATTTCATAATGATAGTTATTATTATCAAGCACAAAAAACTTCTCATAATCAGGATTTTTAAAGTCAAAAAAATCATTCTTATCATTCCCAAAACCGGTACCTACTGCGGATCCATCAGTAAAATTCATGTTATTTCCATATTCATCAAAATGTGCATAAAATCTTATTGCACTATTATAGTTTTTCGGATCAGCACTAATTGATGTAGTTACCTTATCCTTTCTGATTTCTGTTTCAGGAATTGTTATATTAAAATCTATTGAAGTTGTATTAGGATTAAAATAAACTTCTGATATATATCTTGTCAAATAATCTGTTTTAAAATTATCTTTTAAATCCTGTTTTAATTTTTCATTTTTTTCATCAATTACAAGTTTAAACCTTATAGGGCATGGCATAACGTTTTCATTAGGACTTGGAATTGGATGAAAATGACTTGCAACATCAAGCACTATCTCTTTTTCACCATTATACTGATAATATTTAAGAGGACTTACAAATCCTTTTGACAATAACAAACTGTCTGATATTTCATTATCTAAAATAATCATCCCATTACATTCTATTTCTAAAAGATTTGCATATTTTATTACATCAGGATTATTTATGCTTATTTTTACCTGATACCTGTCAAGTACATTTATCTTTTCAGGACCTTGAACTGTTATGCTTTTATCAAAATTTGAATATGTATGTCCATAAGAAAAAGACACACACAACAACAAAGCCAAAATATAAAACAAAAATGGATTCTTATTCATTTTTAAATACCCAACATGGATAAAATAAGATGTAAATTAAGGATTTATAAATATTATTAAAATATAGCTCCGTTCATCCTGTATATGTTAAGAAGTGAATGTTCAAATAAGGCTATTTTTTTAAAACGAACAGTGAAAAGAGCAGTCATTCTATGATTTTAACATTCACGATTAAAACAAGTTTTCGGAATGGAATGGAGAAAATTTGGAAAAATTCTACAAAAATTTCTGTTTTAATCGGTGTTATGCGTTCAGACTACTGAAAGGAGAAAAGCCTGCAAGGCGTGGCTCGGAACGAAGTGAAGAGAGTTTTTAAAATCGGGAAGTCCTTCGTTGGAGCCTTGCGACTCTCAAAGACAAAGAATCAAAGGACAAAAGTTTTATCTTAGAATTTTAACAATTCCAACTAATACACTCGGTTTATTATCTGAATCTTTAAACTTGTATAAATAATTATTTAATCCTTGTATAACTCCCTTTGATTTAGAATTAAACTTTTTTGCTTTAGTAAATTGATTGATATCAAATATCAACAACAAATAAATTCTAACCGAATGACCCCTATCAAAAGGTGCGTGTTCATAGAAATGCCAAATAACATCTCCAAATTCGTTTTATATTTATAAGATTCGGGAATAACTATTTTAGAATTTTTAATTAAAGATCTTCCAGCTTGAATATCATAATCATAACCTGAAAATTCCGATAATCTTGAAACTTTTTTTAAGGAACAGACAAGATTAGTTTGTAAATCAGTAAACTCTGCAATCAAAAGAACATATGATGAAAGAACTAGTATTGTAATTAAAAGTAATCATTTATTGCCAGAGTATCTTGATTTAAGCAAAGTGTCTCTTTTTGTAATCTTAGACTATAATGTAGAAAACATCAAAAAAAGAATTGTGGGTCCGACTCATTCAAAAGAGTCATTTTGGAATCTGATTTTGATAACATCTTAAAAATTGGCAAAATCATAACTGAAAGGCTAAACTCTATAAAATCTCCGTACTTAACAATGAAGATATTAAAGCATCTATAGAAAGTATTAAACAAAAATGCAATATTTAACAGAACTAACTGGTGGAAAAAGGAATCTAGTAGAATTATATAGGATTAGCTCTGAATTATTTGTTAAAAAAACAATTCATAGAAATTCCAGATTTAATTTTTACTTGTGTGAAAGGGACACCCTATTAGCACTAAACGGCACTAGTTTTACGCCAGAAATTATTGATTTTAACGACGATAATAATGTTATTTTATTAAATTTTGCTAAACAAAAAATCCCGAAGAGTTTTTTTCAAGGGCGTACTATCCAAAGAACGAAGTGACACATAAAGGACAATTATCCAAGGACAATTTTATTTTTATGAAGCACAAAGTACCATCTAATAAAAAAATCAAGACGGGGAAACTATTTTGTATAAATATCTTTAAGATTTGCTAATGTTAACGGTTTGTTACCTAAACTTAATTGCTCTGCATTTTGAGAAAAACTATCAATATATGATAAACAATCTTTTCTTCGTTTATCCGTATCAGAGAGATGTGGTAAATATTTTTTCTGCTTTTGTGCTTCTGAATTATTATGATTAATTGCTTCTTGAGTTATAGGTAGATTCAAAATTTTGTTTCTCAATTGTTCAAAAGAATTTCTATTCCCATAAATTAATCTACCTGTAAACAATGGATCAGTTACACTGATATCGAAATTATTAGATAATTGATTAAACTCTTCTCTATTCAATTCATAAATATCAATCCAACCATTAAAATAATTTGAAGAAGGATTGTTTGAAATAATAAACAAATCAATATCACTTTCAGATTTCTGAGAACCATAAAGAACAACAAAATCAATATTCTCAAAAGCAGAACTGTACACTCTTTTTGCAACATCTAAAACTTTATCATCACTATAAAATTTAGGGAAACCAAGCTGGGACATAAAACCAAAACGAGATAATCTCTGTTCTACATCTTCAAAATATTCAAATAAAGAAACAAAATCATCAGGTAACTTATCTCTTTTTAATTGCCAAACTTTATAATTATCGGTTTCCTCACAAAGCAAAGCTTCAAGCCAAACAGCAAAACCTTCGTAATTATGAATATTATACTTAGCTAAGCCAAGAGGTTGTTCTTGGAGGTTTACTTCATCAAACATAAAACCTTTTTCATCACCGCTATTTTGGATTATTTCAATCAGTCTTTTTCCAATTTGGGAATGTTCACAAAATAAACCATGACCATACAACTCATGAAAAAGATTAGAAACCAAAACATTACTATCAGTTCTCACATAAGCAGAATAAGAAACAGGAACATATAAACCTTCACTATTGACATCAAAACCATTAATTTGACAAAATTCTTGCCAATTTTCAAAAGAATAAGGTTTCAATTGCGATTTTCTTAATTGTAAATTGAATTCTGAATTAATAAAAGAAGAAGCATCCTGTAATAAAGAATCAAGTGAATGCATGGACTTTACCTCTCATTTTAATTTAACTTCAATACTATTTTTCATTTTTTAAATCTAAAAGTATTTTATTAGCTTTTAATTTTGGTAACTTGGGTTCAAGATAGATATATCTAAGCCCACCAATAGCTTGTTCTATAGATTTTTTAAATAAGAAATCTCCACTCCAAAGACCATCCATTTCTTGAGCTTTTTCATATGCTATTTTATTTAGGTCAGTATTGCTTGACAAGTAGCATTCATAAACATAAATTAAATCTTTTTTTAGTTTATTTGGGTCGATTTCAAATACCATAAACATTCCCTCCAAAATAAGAAAAAATAAAAAATGTAATTACCATTTTTTAGGTTCAATTGGTTTGATTCCGGCTTGTGTCAGATAATAATCAGCCATTGCGGATTCATAAGAATTTAACCTTCTAAATGGTTCATTACTTCCAATAGGTCTTACATCTCCACCATAAAGAGCGTTTCTATCTGCACTTCCATGAATATGAACTGTCGCTCCAATATTTGGAAAATCAAATATTTTTACTGGCGGTGTGTATAGTGCTATTGTTCCGCTTGTGTATGTATCTATTGTTTGATACATTCTATTTTGTGCAATGTTTGGCACAAAAGTGTCTTTTAACATTTGTTCTAAAGCTTGTGTCATTTTTATTTTCCCCCTAAAAGTTGTTCAGTTTTTTAACTTACAATTGTTATTAAAACATTGAAATATATAAAATTTATGTTGATTTTTCAGGAAAGTTTCCGAAATAGTTTTCTCGCCCTTAAATAACAAAATTGTCCCCTTCAATTTTTTAGCCCTTAAAAATAATTGCAACTAACATCGGAATTTAACGAAGTTTTTGCGTAGTAAAAATTTGGATGTAATAAGGTGCAACCGAACGAAACCTCTAAATCTTTGTTATATTCCTCGAAGGACTAAAATTTAGTGCAACTATGCCAAATGCAAAGTTTTAGAATTTATCCCTTTTTTTTAGAAGCCCCCATTTTTACTTCTTTTTTTTAGAAGGACAAATTGAATATAACAACTATTAAACGTAATAATACTACGTTTTATATTTATTTTTATTGCAAAATACGAATTTTTATATATTTCTGAAATCTCCTCATTTTATGCTTGGAAAACAAGTTTTGAAACTTAAATAGATGCACAGGTCATGCAAGAATGCAAACTTAAAGGATATTCACAAAAGACGATCAATAATTATTTACATCATATTAACAGATTTATTGTATCAAAGAAACAGCCAAGAGACTACTTATTTTCACTCATAGAAAAAGACAAATCTGACGAAACCATTCGATCAGCAGGCTTTACAATAAAATTCTACCTTAATATCATGAAAAAATAATCTGCTAAAATACAAAAAGTTCTTGATAACCTGCAAAATGTCAAGAGAGAAAAAAAGCTCCCGATAATACTCTCAAAAGAAGAGATCGATAATTTAATCAAGGTAACTACGAACATCAACCATCGATTAATTTTTCAAACAAGATATTCGGCAGGGCTAAGAATCAGTAAGATCATTAACCTTAAATGGCAAGACATTGACTTTAACAGAAACACCATTCACTTAAAGCGAGCAAAAGAAAAAAAAGACAGAATAGTAATACTCTCACAAAAAGTTAAAAAAGAACTGCAAAAACTAAACCAAAAATCGCAGTATGTGTTTATTACAAACAGAGGTGAAAAGTACACTCAGCAAACAATACAAAAAATTGAGTGTTTATTTGAGACTTGCTTACAAAATCAAAAATCCGAAAGTTCACCTGTTAGCTACCTGTTTACACCAAAATTCCCCTAAACGATCGGTTACATTGACGTTTTACGCAAGATCTTTTTTGACTGTTAGAATTGAAGAAAAACCCTATTTTAGTCACTTAGCTCCCCTCTCAACAGCCTATTTAAACAACCGAGAATGAACATCCCTCAATTGAACGGAACGTCAAAATATAGCTTTGTCCGATTTAAACTCAAAAAGAAATACATAGAGAATTTTAAAATTCAATTAGATAAACATTTTGTAATTTTTTTAAAAATTACTTTTATTTAATCTTAAGTTTTTTTATTCCTGTATCAAATGTACTATTATCTATCATATTTTCTAGTCAGTTTTTCTAACATATCATCAGCAACAATCAAAACTGATTTTTTAGGATATTCACCTCCCATTATAGAAACACCTGAAAATATTCCTAAAATCTCATATCCACTACTTTTGTATGAATCAGCAGGATCACATTTTTTAAAAAGAAGATATCCATCATAACCTTTTATTTGATCAGACAAACCCATATTTATTAATTCATTATACTTTTTTATACGATTTTCATAATACATCAAAACCTCTTCTAACAAAGGATTACTATCAATAAATAATCCGTTTAAATCAACAGCTCCTCTTTTATTTAATATTTCTTTTGAAATTATTCCCTCAATTTTCCCATTATCTGATTTTAATGCAACAATATCATCAAACATTTTAACTGGTTCTTTAACAATACTTGTCTTAAAATAATAATTTGCATCAGCATTGCAAGAAAACAAACCAATACTTGCAAATATTGCAGATGATATTATCATGTTTTTTATTTTTTTATTAACCATTTTTTAAATACAATATTTTTCCAAATCATCTAAATCATCAATTTCTTCAAAATCTCTTTGATACCTTATAACTCCATATTCATTAACTATTTTTACATTTATGTTTTTTTTACCAAAACATAAATTGCTCTTTAACATTATCATATCATTTCCTGTTTGATTTTGTAATTCATCACTTGAATCAAGATTTATAAGACCAATAGGTTCAATTCCACAAAAAATATTATCTCTTAAAAAAGATACAGCACTGTTTAATGTATTGCCAGTACTCTTATCTTCATCAAAAACAACAGTAATTCTGTTTTCTATATTCTGTTTAAGATAATTAATATCATAACTATCAACACAAGGTATTTTATCTTTCATTTTTCTTGTAGAAAATCTTACAACATAAAAAGCTGAATCATTATCTTTACACATATCACAATATCTTAAATATGTATCCATTCCACTTGCAACTCCACCATGACCAAGAGCAACAAAAAGCACTGGAGATTTGTTTGTTTTACCAATAAGTTCTTCTACTGTTTTTTTAGTTTTAACCGGATTTGATGCCTTCCATGTTATTCCATCAACATTTTGACATATTTCATTTTCAAGAAGCAAATAGTTTCCAGTATCATTTATTTTACCTTTAAATTCATTAATTTTTAAAGGCAAATTTTGACCTAAAGAATAAATTTCAAGCGACAAATCTAATGCAGATTGCATTAAAACATCTAAAGATTGTGCATATGGAAAACTTAACTTATAATCAATAACTCCTCTTATTATTCTTGCAGGATGTAAAACTAATCTTACCATACTATAAAAATCATCAACATTTAAAACATCTTTTTGTAATTCATCCAATATATTTTCAAGACATCCTCTGTAATATTGTTGTTTAAATCCTTTCCTAAAAAAAGGATCTTCTTTAAGTATCTTATCAAAATAAGAGTTATAAGCCATTATATTAGTAACAATTACTTATTTATAAAATTTACCACTATTAAGTTGTATTGTGTTTAAATATAAAAATATTTATTGATTAGCATATCTTCCCTGATAAAAACCAAAATCTGCTTTATCAATCCTTAATTGTGCACCTTCTACAAGATTTTTTCTAACTTTGCCATCAGAAACAACAGCAAGAACACATTCATCTATTTTTTCATTAGCAGACAATTTACTATCCTTACTATCATAAATTGAAATATGATAAACATTATCAACCCTTTGAGATCTTATTTTTGATTCATAATCACTATTAAGCTTAAGCATAAAAGATGAAAACTGATCCTTTAAAGGAACAATTGAGAACATAAATCTAGAATTTATTTTTTTTTTATCTAATAATCCCTCATGTATTTTTGTACCTTTTGAACCATAATCTTCAAAAGTAATCATTCCAACAGGTTCTTCATGTCTGTTTAACAATAACAAGTCAATACCTTCTTTATATTTTTTAAATATCTGATCAACTAATACATCATCTAAAACAAAATTACCATCTGGAGAAGATGCAACAACATTAATACTAGGATCAGTTGATAAATCAAAAGCCTTATTTCTAGCACTTTCCATAATGCTAGCGTATGGAATAACCTTATCAATCTTCAAATATAAAGCAGCATCTGCAACAGATAAAGGAATAATACTTGCACCTAAACCTAAAAGTACACCACATAATCCTTTTTTAGATTTTTTAAAAAAATTAGACATTTTAAATGATTATTTACCTCTTATTAGCATATCTTTTTTCAGTATCATATCCTTTTAAACTCTCTGGTTTGACATCATTTCCTTTATATCCAGGCAAATTAGGCTTACTTACTCCCTCATAAACCAATACAATTCCCTGCTTGGCACCATAATCAGGATTTTCTAAACCTTTTTTCATCATACCATATGCATCAGCAGAATCAACACCACCCAATAAAAATACATAAAGCACACCAGCTCCCAACACCTTTTTAGCATTCTTTGGCAAATAGCCAAATCCATCATCTATTATACCCTCTAATCCACTCTTTTCCATAATCCTTACAATACAAGCATATTTATAAATCTTTCAAAAATAAAGGCAAAATAAAGATTAGTTCCTTAATTTTTATCACTTCAAGGTAGCAATAAGTTATTCTTTATCACATTCTTCTTTTAATATTTCTTCAAAACTTTTAAAAGGTTTTGATTGTGATTTCTCAGATTTATCATCTAAAACATGATTTTTTGAATTATAAAGATTATTTGCAACTCTATAAACAGGATCCACAGGTAAAACATAAGCATTTATTCCTACCCTATTTATCATTAAATCATAGATATAATTATTCATTTAGAAGTAACAACATGTCATAGTTTATAAAAATTAGCAAAACTGATGTAAGGAAAGGGACTCGAACCCTCGAACCATAGGAACCGATCTTGAGTCGGTCGCGTTTGACCACTTCGCTATCCTTACGTAAATTAATTCAGACATACGCCTAAATTAAATAATCAAGTTCACATTCATTTAAAAATATTTTGATTTGAAAAAATCAAAAATAAGTTTGATAAAGATTCACTCACAAATAACACCCAATATTTTTATATGTAAAAATACACATGCTAATATTATGGAAAAACAACATAAAAAACAATTTCACATAAAAAAAGAACATCATGGCTCAATACTTTTCCTATCTGGTCTACTGATAGTAATCGTATCAGGTCTTTTGAATCTTACAGGAAATAGCAATAGAGTAGTAGTTGGTATATTGATAACAATAGGTATATTAATAGGAATACTTAATATAACAAGACAAGAAACTGTTGAATTTCTTGTTGCAGGATTTACACTTGTAATATTATCTGGTTCTTTCTTAAGTATGGTAAATCAAATGCTCTTTGCAAGTAAATCATTTAACATGATATTTTCATATCTTATAGCACTTATAGTTCCTGCAGTAATGATAGTTGCAATGAAAAGCCTTTTTCTTACTGCAAAGGATGAATAAAGAATTGGTTTATTAATTAATTTTTTTTAACTTAAAATTCTTCTATATTTTCAAGATTACCTAAAAGTCCCTTTCTTTCAAGTGCTTTGATTTCATTTGGTTTATATTTATAAAACAGATCTGCTTTGGTTTTATCAAACTCCCATGGCTCAAGAAGAACGATATCTCCTTCTCTTATCCAAAGAAATTTTTTCGCTCTTCCAGGAACTCTTGCAAGGATCTCTCTACCATCAACACTCTTAATATTCATTCTTGAACCTCCAAGCCTCTTCTCAACTATACCTATAAATTGATCACCTGAAGGAAATTTAACTTTTGCTGGTTGTTGATTCTTCAAATCATCTATTTTTTTTTTTTTATCATCAGACATTTATATATTAAATTTTTATATTTTTATAAATATGATGCTTTTTTGATGCCTAAAAGTTCAAAAATACTGTTTTATTTTAAATTATTATTCAAATTCAAGTTTGTAAAGATGTACCATTGTAACAAGAAGACTTATTATTATAGGACCTATAAATATTCCAAAAAAACCAAAAACACTCAATCCACCAAAAACTGCTAAAAATATCAAAAATGGATGAACATCACTTCTTTTTTTTAAAAGCATTGCACGTAAAAAATTATCAGACAAACCTACAATCAATGAACCATAAATAAATAGAAATATTGCAAAAATATAATTCTTTGAAAAAACAAGGTATATAACTGCTGGTAACCAAACAAAAGCTGTACCAATCATGGGCAGTAATGCAAAAAAACAAGCAATTATTCCCCACATCATTGCAGATGGTAAACCTACAAGCCAAAAACCTAAAGCAACAAGCATACCCTGAACAAAAGCTATAAAAAAACAATCTATTAAAACTCCCTGACTCACTTCCTTAAACCTGTAAAATAATATTTCTTTATAACTATTTTTCATAGGAATCATCTTTTTTATGCCTTGCAAAAAATAATCTCCATCTTTTAAAAAAAAGAAAAATGCCAACATAAATATCAGTATGTTTAATGATACAGAAGTAACAGAAGTAAATATTGCACTACTTGAATTAATTATGTAATTTCTTAATTGACGATATAAACTTTCAAAATCAAACACTGCAAGCTCATCCTCTATAACCCTGCAAAAAGAAAATCTACAAAATTCCATATCAATTGTAAAATCTGATTTACCAACAACATTAAGCATACTTATTGTTTGAGACATAATAACATTTCCAAGAAAATATAACGGAACAATTATAACAACAAGAAACAAAATCATGACAAACAAAGCACAAAAACTTCTGTTTGGAATCTTTTTCACAAGTAAATTATAAGGTTTGTACAAGAGAAAAACAAAAGTTGCAGCAAGAAATATTGACATAAGAAAATATCTTATCATATAGATAAAAAAAGCAAATAAAAATATAAGAAGAAAAATTTCAAAATAATTTTTTATTTTAACAGCATCTTTTTTAAGCATAATTTTATGTTCATAAATATTAATTTTAAAAAGTTATAACAACTTTTTAGTAAGTAAAAAAGTGTTATTTTTAAATAAAACCAAAAGCTTTATTAGTACAAAAGAACAACCAATTATTACTATGGTAGAAGAAGATTTTCAGGAAGTAAGTGAATTAGACTTATTATATGAAGCACATGACAAGCTTGATGTTCTTATTGAACTTTTAGCAGAAAAAGGAATAATCTCACTTGAAGAGTACAATGAAAAGTTAGAAGAATACCTTGACAATTTGGAAAACGAAGATTTTGAAGATTCCGAAGATGAGGAAGAAGATTAATTTATTCAAACAATTATTTTAAAAATTAATCATATTTTTACAATATTAAATTACAAAATATAAAATTGTATTAGCAAAACAAGTCATAAAATTTTAGATTTCTTAAAAATCAATTTATAAGAAATTATTAATAAAAAGAATCTCCTGCATAATGATATATTTTAACACTTTTGCCTATTTTTTGAACAACCATTTCATCTGAAGAGAATAATGCAAAACCTAAAGCTAATTTCTTTAAATGTTCTTGATCCCTAACAATTACAACATCCCCCTTACTTATCCCATCCTCTATCTTTGTTATACCTGGTCGCATAAGATCTGCACCATTTACAATAAATGCTATGGCTCCCTTGTCAATATAAACGGATTTGTAATGTTTTTCATCAATAGATTTAAGATGTGGTAAAAACCTGTTTCCATCTATTATAAGAAATTTTTCACAATCCTTAAATACCACTAAAGCATCTTCTTTAATTTCATCTTTTTTAAGAACCTGATACCCCAAAGGCAATTCATCCATAAGCTTTTTTTTTTCTTTGTTTGAAAAATATCTCATATAAATTTTAAGGACACAAGTTATTAAAAAACTTTTGAAAAAGAATAAGATACTAAAATAAAAATTTTATAATTTTATAAAACTCAATTCAAAGTAACTGTAAAATGTGTTGAATTAACATAGATTTTATTTGCTCTTAATTGATTTGTATTTAAAGAGTTCATACTTATTGTTTTTTCAAAATTAACATTAGGATGAAAAGTAAATGATGCAGAATTGTATGTTCTTATAGAATCAACGCCTAACGCTTCACTAAACTGAGCATTTCCATTAATCTGTAAAGTATTCAACAAAAAATCAGTACCAGAAACTACAACTTTTTCCTTAACTATAAGATCTCCCCAAACATTAAGATCAGATGTAAATATGTATTTACCTGTAAAAAACTCATCTGCAGAAAAAACCCCAGCCCTTATATCCTCAGCATTACGCCATATCCCATTAGTATCAGCATATGCAACAAACGAAAATGCTAAAATCACACCTACAAACAATAAATAAAAATATTTCATAAAAAACAGATGAAAAATAAACATATTATATTTATGTCACAACTTTTCAGAGAAAAATGTTTTATAAGCGATAGTTTTTTAAACAAAAAAAAATCATATAAAATATGGCAATTTTTACTGAAAACCTAATTGAACCTTTAAAAGTATTTCTAGCAGGAATTCTGATTTATGTAATAATCTTCTCAATACTTCAAAAGTTTAAACCGATAAGCGAAAGTAAACACATAAATTCTCTAATATCAATAATTGCAGCTATTTTTGTTTCCCTTACAGGTATAATATCATACACAATTTCATATGGGATGAATATATTTTCTGTAATAATATTAACAATATTTTTCATAATAACTATATTGGCCTTTTTAGGTGTAGATGGTACATCTTATCTAAAAGGTCAAAATAATTCAAACGTAAAAATATTTGTAATATGTCTTTTAGTACTTTTTTCTGTAATCATGTTAAAGGCATTTTTTAGCATAAACAATGTTTTTGACACAAGCAATCCACAGGATGATCCATATGCAATAAACCCTGAATTTAACATAGGTTATGATGACATAGTAACAGAAGAAAACTCTAAAGCCTTTTTTGATAGAATGGATAACGATACAGTATCTGCATTCCTATTTCTTACAGTAATAGTAATATTTGCATTAATTCTAGCAAAAAGTACTTAAAACGTCAAGTTTTAATACTTAAAACGTCAAGTTTTTCATATACATCATAAAAATACTGTAAAGCCCTATGATAAGATAACTTCTTAAAATATATAACCTCTTGTGCAGGCATACTATAATCAACCCATTTAAATGATTTAAACTCTGGCTTAGGCTGATTATCAAATCTTATTTCTGAATCATCACCATAAAAATATACAAGAAAAAAATTTTGTTCATTGCCTTCCATATTATATTTTTCTTTAAGATAATGTGGAAAATGATATTTTAATGGCTTATCCATCTTATCTATTATAATAAGCTTATCTGTTCCTATCTCTTCACTTAATTCCCTATAAAGTGCATGTTCAGCACTTTCTCCTGGCTCAATTCCTCCTTGAGGAAACTGCCAAGCATTATCTATCCATATGTGTTCACACATAAGAACTTTTTTATGCTTATTGATAATTATCGCAGTTACATTACCCCTATAATCCTTCTCAGTCATTCTATACTAACCTCTATTTCAATGATTTAATCAATTCATGCAAATACACAAAATAATAAGAACATCACATTAAATCCAAATCTAAAAAGACTATTTCTTAGATATTTATAATACTTATGAAAAAAACAACATTTAAGGCATATCTTTTCAACTTTATTCATAAATATTTTTAAAAAAAACGTTAAAACACAATAATTTACAAAAAGTTTTTAAAACAAATGTTACATATAATTAACATTATGTTGCATTAACATAACAAAAAGTTTAAAATAAATAACAAATAATCGCAAAGTTTCAAATTATAAATTAGAGAGGCAAAAAATATGAAAAAACAAAATTCATTAAAATATAACCTAATAATTGCATTAGGAATAATTTTTTTAGTAACAGCAGGTTTTCTTATTGGATTCAATAGAAGAAATGCTCAAATATCTTCTTCTGTTTTAAGCATTGGAATTACTATGATAATAATAGGAATTATAAGAAAAATAAGACAAAGCGAACTTGTAAAAAAAGACGAAAGAATCAAAAAACTTTCATTGTATGGTTTAAGTTATTCATGGATAACAACATTCATTTTAATAACAGTACTTTTCTGGTTTGATTATTTTGGATTTTTAAACATTACAACACAAACATATTACAGTATTGTTTTTGCAACAATGATAATATCTGCAATAGCATTTCAAAAATTCTTATATAATAAAGGAGATATAGAATGAGAACAAGAATAAAAGAATTAAGGGCTAAACATAAACTTACTCAGGAACAACTTGCAGAAAGAACAGGTGTTAGAAGAGAAACTATATTATTTATAGAGTCTGGAAAATATAATCCATCATTAAAACTCGCTTTTCAGATAGCAAAAGAATTAAACTCAAAAGTTGATGAAATATTTTTTTTTGATGATAATGAACTCATTAATAAGTAAAATATTTATATTTTTTAAAAAGAAATAAAAGTAATTATATACTTACCAAGTCTCATTTCCATCATCATCAGAAGGGAAATCAGGATCTCTTCCATCAAAATCACGATCATCTGGAAAACCAGAAAAAGCATTACCTGAACATGAACCACCACCGAAAAGAGAAGATTTTCTAATACCATTATTTTCTTTCTCTTTATTTTCTTCACATGATTTTAAAGACTCTAAATAAGCCATTTTATCTTCAAATCTATTTAAATAACTTAAAAACATTGTAGTGTTAGATCCATTCTTATTGTTTCCAGGAATAACTTCATTTAAACATGCTTCTATTCCAGCATTTGTCTGTGGTAATCTAGGTAATACCTGAGCCTGTAAATAAACAGGATTTCCTAAAGCTAGACAAGTGTATAATCCTAAAGCTAAAACCGGTTTTTTAAATCCGCTATACATACTGTTGTTACCTTCTTTTTTAATGTTATATTTATTTACCATTATGCAGTGGTAACTGTTTTTTATTTATAAACATTATCTAAAATAAGCAAAAATATCGCTTAGATTTAATATTATACAAATTTTAACAAAATCCTATTTAAGAGATTATTAGCACAAAAACAATACTCAATAATTATTGTTATTTATTTTGCAACATATTAATTAAATTCTTAACAAAATATGGCATTGACACATATATGTACTCAACAACTTGAGAATTATAATCATCAAAAGCAGATTTATTGGTTTTGTAATCTTTAATAACTTCCCAATTATCAAGTATTGGTGTTTTTAAATTGTAAGCTATTTCATTAAATAAATAAGAATCAATATTAAAATTTTCTTTTAAAAATTCTTTGTGATCTGTTGACATTGAAACGATTATGTCATTGTTTTTTATTATATGTTCATCAATTTTTCTTGGAACATGTAATGATGCATCAATTCCTAATTGAGCAAGTTTTTTTATAACATTTGCATCAATCCCCTCAAAATGAGGATTAGTTCCGGCTGATGATACATAAAAATCGTTTATTTTATGTTGTTTAGTATATGATAAAAAACAATGATGAGCAGACATACTTCTAAAAACATTTCCTGTACAAACAAATAATATCTTCATAGTATAACAATAATCTTATAATATAAAAAGATTTGTTAATGTATTAAAAATAACACATAAATATATATAGAATATTATTAGACTACTTATAGTTTAAACAAAAATTTATAAACTATTTTTATACCTAATTATACATGAAAAAAAATATATTATCTTTTTTGCTTATAATATTTACAATTGCTAGCACCTGTTTTGCATACGAAAATATAGACACTAACGATTTTCAGAAAGAAATAGATACTAAAAACTACGATTATGTCAAAACAAAATCAATACCACTAAAATTAATATACATGACTCAAGTAAATCAAAGCCTTGATATATCTTATGAGATAGGTGAACTTAATGAAGGTACTTACATGTTTGAAATAGTAAAAGAAAATATTAAGGAATCAAAAACAATATGCAGAAAACAAATAAATTACAAAAAAGAAATCTTATCATACAAAGAAACATGTACAGATGATGATTTTAAATATAATACTTTAAACAGATATACTGCAAGAATAGTAACTGCAAGTAATACATTAATTTATGAACATTCAAATAGCATTCAAAAAAATACTAATTATAATGTTGAAACAATATTTAATGATAACCCAGAGATGGGAACTACTGACATAATAATATCTGTTGAGTCAAAAGTTCCTCTAAAAATTAAGGCTGACATAGATAAAAGCGTAATAGAAGAACTTAATGATGAAAACAAGGATATTCTAATACCATACAGTAATTATCCATATAAAATAGAAAAAGCAGACCCATTAATTTCATGGAATATTGAAAATCCGCCAGTAAAAATAAATTATACGATCAATAAAACACTAACAACAAAAGATAAAAACAATATAAAAATAACAGTCCATGAAAATGACAGTATATATAAATACTTAAAATACACAACTATAATTTTAATATTAACAATACTTTTTATCACATTTAAGCCTAAAAAAAATGAAAGTTAAAAAAGCCCAAATAACTATTTTTTTAATAATAGTTCTAATAATAGTAGTACTTTTTATTTCTCTTGCAAGTTATAAAAAACAAACTGATGAAGATAGAATAGATATTCCAATAAAAAATGAAGACAATAAAAACGATGAACTAATAAACATAAAAACAAAAATAGATCATTGTCTTAGTAGAAACCTTAAGAATGCATTAATAATTGCAGGACTTAGAGGTGGATACATATATAGAAGAGATGAATATTATATTCAAGGCATAATTCCTAAAAATACTTATAATGAAAAGCTAATATCTAATTTAGGTCTTAACTGGAATTTTCTTTCTGATAAAGCAATGGCTTACTCATATATTTATCCACAATACCCTCAACTTGAAAAAAATACTTTAACACTTCAGGGAGAAACAGTATTTAGTCACACAATAAAAGAAGATATAGAAGATTATGTAAGAGCTAATTTTCTAAATTGTCTTGATTTTTCAAACTTTCAAGGCTATGAAACAAACTTTAATCAATACTTAGGACAATTAAAACATATTGATTATTCTAAAAAAGAAATCGTAATAAATAATATTGATGCTGACATAAATGATACTATTATGATGTTAACAAATAATCAGAAATTTACGGGAAAAATTATAAAAAAAGATGAAACTAATGCTATTTTTACTGCCCACATTAGTGAAATAAATAATCTTGAAAATAGAGAAATAAGTGATTTCAATAATTTTGCAGTTGTAAATATCAATAAGAGTCCAATATTAAACATAAGCATCAATGAAGAAAGTGTGAGTATAAATTCTTTGTTTACAATAAATGTATACGATAAAAATAGCAAACACACAATAACATACCAAAGTTCAAGCATAAAGAATAATATAAGATTAAAAACACTTCTTGATTTTGCAAAAATTCTGATAAATGAAAAATATTACAAGAATAAAATGATAGATTATCTTGATTCATCTTCATTCATAAACACAATGTCAAAGAGTGAATATTTTAAAAGAACCATGTTAAAAGACATATCTCTTAATGTAAAAATAATAAAAAATGATAATGAACATAAAAAATTCATGTACTCTTTAATAGATAGGTCTTCAATTATCGATGGAAATCCTTATGTACTTAATTTTGGATATGAAAATATGGCACCAAAAATTAATTTTTCAGAACTTGATGTGATAGAAAATGATGATGAAATAACATTTGTATGTGCAAAGAATTATTTTGTATCATACAATCTTACAAACTATACAAAAGATATACAGTTTTATGACAATCATCTTTTTTATTTTATAGAAGATTCATATGATTCTACAGATGGACAGTTCTCAATCACAAAAGATGGAATAATGTCATTTAAGGCTTTTAGGGAAAAAATCTATACCTTCATAATACAGGTAACTGATGGTGAAACAAAAAGAGATTATAAGATAAATTTTATAACTGGCGTAACTGATAATGCAAATAATACCGATGCAAAAAACTGCTTTAAATTTTCAAATTACCCTGACTCAAATGAAAGATTTCCAATACATGCCACTTTTAAAGACAAGATATATGAAAGAAGAAAAGGATCGCAAAAAGCAGAAGCTTTTGGTCTTGTACCATATTTTTCAGGTGCAATGCAAGATAGTGAACCAAAAAATTCAAAGTTATCATTTCTTAAAAGTTGTATATTTAGTGATAAATTGTTTGAAATTAAATTTTATGAAAAAAGTGAAGGAAGTTCTGATTTTAGTGAAATAGGATACTCCGAAGATAAGAAAGGATATAGTATAGATATAAAACCAGACGGAAAACTATATGAATACAAGGTTGATGTTTTTTTAAAACATGACCCGGAAAACCCTGTAAGTGAATCATTTATATTTAAAGCATATCCTGCATACTGTCTTGGTCCAAATGTTACAGATTCAATGTTTAATGCAACATGTTGTGATATAAACAAAGTTGATAGTGATGTAAAAGCATATGAAAAAGGATCAGCTAATTCTTTAAATCTTCTTGATCCTAAAATACTTAAAAAAGGAGAAACTGCACTTGATACACTTCTCTACATATGTTACAGATTTACATCCAAAGATAATGAAATATCTGAAAAAATATTATGGAATATACACCCTGAAATAACATCACTTCTAAAAGCCAAAATCGTAATAAAATGTGAAGGCAATCTACCAAGAGGAGAAGATAATTTGCAAGAATTTGGATATCCATCAGGAATCAACTTTGGAACTATTGAAAAATTTTTTATAGAAGCTAAAAGTTATAAACCTCAAAAAATCAAATCATTAAATCTTTTAGTTCAGCAACATGCAGAAAAATGCCAAGCATGTGAATTAAAAACAACAGGTAGAAGAATAGAAACAAAATACATGGACAAAACCCTTCTTTTTGACACAGGACTTCTTTCAGAAAACACAGGACAATTAGTTGGGCCTGTTACTAGTTATTCCAACCATGAATTTCAAACCAAAAATGTATTTTGTGACGAAAAATGGTATTATACTCAATCAAACCCTCAGGATTCAGCAGGCTGGAAACTACTTACATCAACTGTTGGAAAAAACGATGCTAAACCAACAAATATCTATCTTAGCCAAGGGTATTGTAAAGAGGATGGTAAATGTGCTGGACTTGTAAACTCTCCATCTTATAAGTCTAAAAGTGATAACATACCTATATGTTATGATTTTTTTACATCACTATCACTACTTCCTGAACCTGGCTTTGATTCAATCAAAAATACTGGGTGGAGTTGCGGTTCTGGTAAAAAATGCCTAAATGGAGAATGTAAATAATCATTTTAATTATTTTCATTACTAAAAGATAATAATAGATTTTTTTAAAAATAAGCTACAGGTATTTTATATGAATTTAGAAAACAGAAAAGCAATTCAATCTCATGTAATATGTCTACTTGTTGCAGGATTTTTCATAAGTTTGCTTTTATCAGTCTCACTCAATTCGTTTTTTCAAAGCGATCATGAAAAATGTCAATACATTAATTATGAGATTACAAAAAAAACAAAAGCAAATGCAGGTGTTTTAGTCCAGATAGCAAACAAAGGAACAGTAAAAATTGATTTTTTGTTTGGAGATGATGAAAGAACAATACATTCTTTAGCACCTCAAAGCAAACAGGAATTTAATATCAAAACAAAAAACCCAAATGAACTAGCAATAATTCCATTATACATAGACCTAAAAAATGAAATGTACAAATGTAATGCAAAAAAAACTAGAATAAATCTTAAAACTTTAATATAAAATGGATGCTAAAAAAAAATCTCAGGTCAGTTTATTTGTAATAATAGGAATAATACTTGTAATTGTTTCAATATTTTTACTATATAACTCAGAAATAGAAATTTTCCAAAGCCATGATACAAAATTAAAAAACCAGGTATCTGCAATAGTAAAAGACTGTATATATGATTCAGCAAAAAATGGTGCAAATTTTATAGGTCTTCAGGGAGGTTATATATCAATACCTAAATCTATAAATGCAAATCCTTTTTCATACACAGATTTTGGAATTAAAATACCCAATTGGGATTCATCAACAAACAGTTTTCCAACAATATCATCTATGGAAAATGAACTTGAATCATATATCCTTGCAAATAGTTATTCATGTATTAAATCAAATCTTTTAGCATTAAATGAATCGTTTGATATAACTGTTTCAGATGCATTTAGTACAAATGCAATAATAAATGACTATAATATAGTTATTGAATCAGAACTAAATATAAGATTCAATGAAAAAAATTCAAATGAAATACTTACAATATCTAATTATGTAGTAAAACTTGAAAATATCCATCTTGGAAATTTATACAATCTAGCACTAGAAATATATAATCAACAAGCTAAAAGTAATTTTTTTGAAAAACTTGTTTTAGAACAAATTCATTCGGCAAACGACTATTCATCTGATATATCAATGCCATCTGAAGGAATGTTCTTTTCATGTGCAAAAAGAATATGGACAATAGATAATTTAAAAAAAAATCTTGCAAGCATGAACAATAACAATTTTAAATACCTACAGTTTGAAGGCACACTAGAAAAACAAAATATTTTATTAGAATCAGCACTAAGCAATCTTGATGATTACAAGGAAATAAAATCTTATTACAACAATATGTACAGGATTAGTCTTGATAATAAAAAAAAAAGTTACACTAATTATGATGTTCAAGTTTTTATGCCATCAACAGAAATCAACAATCAAAGCGGATATTTTAAAAGATATCCATACAGAACTTTTGATGTAACCCCAAGTAATGGTATAATAACAGAAGCAATGACACTTGATATGAATTTAGGATGGCAGATACCAATCCCATGTATTCAGATATACCATCACTTATACACTCTTGATTATGACCTTATAGTAAAATTAAAAGACTCAAAAGACAATTCTAATTTTGTCTTTCAATTTCCAATAAGAATTAAGATAGATAACAACGAACCTAAAAACAACAACATAATAATATCAGAAAACAGTGGTTTAACATTTAACAAGAAAGATTATTGTTCCGAAAACAACATGAAATATGATCTTTTAATAACAACAAGCGATATTGATCTAAATCCTATAGATAATGTTGCAATATCATACCAATGCATGGGAATCAAATGTGATATGGGAACAACTCAAAAACCAAAATATCTAGGAATTACAAGACAATACGCAGACCCAGAATTACAAGTAAAGTTTCCATTTTGCATAGGAGGGTATGTAATTGCACAAAAAGATGGGTATTTAACATCAAAAAAAAGGATAGATACAGATAATTCATTGTTAAGAAGAGAAACTTTCATAGGAGACAATAGAGTTGATTTTGAGATGATAAGATTAAAAGAATTCAAATTTGACAGTGCTGAATATGTACTTCTTATAGATAAGGATACACAAATTGGTAAAAGAATAATCAATCAAGAAGATGGTCAAGTTTTAGTAATTATTGAGAATGAAGAATATGCACATGAATCGGTAGCTATATGGCCAAATCAGGATTCAGAATACCTAAATAGCATATCCCTTTTAGAATTAGAAGATATAGAATACAACATAACTTTGTTTTATACTGATAAAGATTATCAGTTAAAAGGAATGATTGAATTTAAAAATTTTAGTTTTGATAATATACATACAGGAAATTCTATAATGTTTAAAGTTCCATACAGTAATAAGATAATAGAAGAAAATAATTATTTAGAATTTTATGAATACATTAGGAAGAAATCTTTAGATGAAGACTTTTTTCCAAGCATTTATTAAAATCACTAATAAAACAATATGTAAAAGCTTTGTTTAAAAAGAATAAGGCTTTTCCCAATATTATCATATCATATATATCACCCTCAAATATGCCTCTAGATTCCATATAATATTTTTGCATATAGGAAAAATCAAAAACCTCAGCCTTATGAGAACATGCAACATCATTATTTAAAACTTCAAGATCCGGTTTTAATAATATTAAAGATTCATCATCTATTAAAAATCCTTTAAGATTTTGTTTTCCAGATGCATTTTTAGCATCTTTAGATATTCTTACAAGTCCACTACAATCAATAGAAAATCCATTTTCAGCAATTGCAATAAGCAAAAGTTCTGAAACAGAGTTTTGCTGTAAGTTATAAAGATAAGTAAATCCTTTATGAGAAACATTTTTGTTAAGATTTATTATATCTGTGTAATATGTTCCTGATTCTTTTATTATAGTACATATATTGGAACTTTTAACATCACTATTTACAATATAATGATTAACAACACAATTATCATCACAAAAAATATATGACAATTTGTAAAAATTATCGCCTGTATTTATTTCAAATATATTGCAGATACTTTTATTTTTAACAATTATATTAACAACTAATCCTGCCAATAAAGATGACATGTCAAAATCAAGAAATATGTTTACATCTTTTTCAACAACAATATATAGTTGTCCACTCCCATTAATACTCAGCTTAGTATCAGATAATACAGAAAAAATTCTATTGTGTTTAAAGTTTTCAATTATAGTCTTTTTTAATTTTAATGATTCTTTGTATTCTATACTTGAAATAATATTTTTATCAATAGATAAAACATCTTTTATATCCATCTCTTTTACGCAAGAATCATCATAAACAACATCAAGAAAATCCGCTTTTCTAATATCACCCATTTTAAGATTAATTAGAAAATCTTTCTCTATTTTGTAAACATTATTTTTATCATCCATTTTTTACATATGTCCATCCATTCTAAGATCAATAAGTCTATTAAGTTCTGCTGCATACTCTAATGGTAGCTTTTTTAAGAGAGGGTTGACAAATCCACCTATAATCATCTCTTTTGCCCTATCCTCATTAAAACCCCTACTCATAAGGTAGTATATCATTTCTGATGATATTTTACCAATTTTTGCCTCATGTGATAATAATGATTTCTTCTCTCTTACATCAACTTTTGGATATGCAAAAGAAACAGATTCACAATCAAGCAATAATGAATCACACTCAACATATGATTTAGCATTAACCGCATTTTTACATATCTTTATCAAGCCTCTATAAACATTCTTACCACCTTTTAAAGATATGGATTTACTTCTTATGATTGATGATGTGTTTTTACCAATATGTATAACATTACTTCCTATATCATGATATTGTCCATATTCAGCAAATGCAATTCCAAGACTCTCACTCTTAGAATTATTACCCAAAAGCACAGATGTAGGATAAAGCATTGTAGCACACGACCCCATATTCCCATTCAACCACTCTATACTTGCATTATCATAAACTATTGCTCTTTTAGTATTAAGATTATAAACATTTCTGCTCCAGTTTTCAATACTTGAATATTTAACAACTGCTGATTTTTCAACAAATATTTCAACACACCCACAATGAAGTGATAATGAACTATCCATCGGATTTGAACATCCTTCTATGTAAGAAATCTTAGATCCTTCTTCTGCAATTATCAATGTATGTTCAAATTGTCCAGAATTTTTCTGTTGCATTCTAAAATAAGAATGTAATGGTTTATCAACAACTACGCCAGATGGAACATATATAAATGTACCTCCGCTCCACAAAGCTGCATGAAGCATTGAAAACTTGTGAAGATTGATACTTACACACTCATTCATAAAATATTTTTTTACAAGTTCAGGATATTTTTTAAGAGCAGTATCCAAGCTTTCAAAAATAACGCCTTTTAATTCCAACTCTTTCTTAAGATTACCAAACACAACATTAGAATCATACTGAAAACCAAAACCTGAAAGTTCATTTTTCATGTCATCTTTTATCCCAATTGAACTTGCAATATTTTTTACTGAAAAATCCAAAGAATTCCAATCATCAGTCATTAAAAATTTAGAATCAACATAATAATTTATAACCTGTTTATCAATATCAGAAAGATCCATTGCAAAATCAGGCATAGGAGTTTCTTTATACAATCTTAATGCTTCAAGCCTTTTATCAAGCATCCACTGTGGTTCAGATTTTAAAGCAGAAATTTTTTTAACAAGATCCTCATTTAGTACATCATTTGCAATCTTTTCAGGATTCATCTTTATAAATTATAATAAACCTTTATTTATATTTTCCTTATTTCTTTCAAGAAACGAGTAAAGAGATTTATGCGCAGCTCCTTTTATCAACATATCTAAGGCTTCATGAACAAGCATAGTATTCTCATAAGGACCTATAACAGATACTATATGGTCATGTACACTAACCTTACATTTTGTAATATCTTCAATAGTTTTTCTGGTAATTCCCTCCTTACCTATTATCCTGCCCATAATTATCTTAAGTCTATCAATGTTCTTTTCATAATTTTTAACATCAATATTATCAACAACAAAGGTCTCATCCATAAGCATAAGTGCATTTTCTGGATTATGTCCCATATTTATTGCACCAATCATGTTTCCTAAAACAAAAAGATTAACTGAATTATCACTCTTAGCATTAACCTTTCCTGTACTTGAATCTACTTCTATATCACATTCAAGTCTTTTTTCAAATATTCTTTTCATAGAACCACTTTTACCAATAAATACATTGATTCTTTCAGGGTTCAAATAATATGTTTCAACATCAGTCATAATAAAAGAAAAGATTAGTCATTTAAAAAACTTTTATATTTTAATAGAAAATTATTTATTAAAATATTCAACAACATTTGGCTTAAGTCCAATATACCAAAGCAGAAAACCATACCATAAAAAGCTTACAAAAAATATTACAGAAAAATTTTTTAGTGAAAATATAAGTATAACCAAACTTATAATAATAAGTACTATATACAAATACCTACTGTTTTTATCAGCTTTAAAAAATCCATAAGCACAAAAGACATAAGCACATATCATAACAACTGAATATGCCATTAAAAGCATGATATAGGTCTGTGTATCAAGATTAAAAAAATTATCAGTAAAAGCAGACATAACTTCTTTGTTCAAAGCATCATCGCCAGTTTGCATATTCATTATAAAATACATGCCAAATAACCCAAAAATTTGTCCAATTATTCCAAATATCATAATAATTGCAAGAATTGTAACACCTAATGGTCTTTTCTTCTTAAGATCTTTTTTGTCTACATAAGAAACTTTTTCATCATCATAAACATCTTTTTTCATTTTAACAATATTTAAAAAACTAGAATATTTAAAAAATTATCTAGCAACATGCTCTATATCAACAGATAATTCAAATCTTTCAAAATAATCATAATTTAATTCAACACTAATTGGCTTTTCATAATCCTGTTCTCCTTTTGTATCAATTGTACAATAAACAGTAGTTTTAGAATTTGTCAATAAGACAACTTCACTATTCTGATTAGAACCACCACAAGAAATACTACCAACACCATTTGTATCAACTATATATTCAACATAATTTTCAGACATTGAAGCTTCTGATGATGCAACAGAATTTCCAAGAACTCTACATTCTTCATCCAATGTAGAAGGTCTATAAATTCTTCCACTTTTGCTTTTCTTGATTATGTCAAACTGTAACATCAATGAATTAGGTCCTGCTGGTGTCTGAATAACATTGTTAATCTGAACAGGTGAACCTGAATTTGCAAATGTTCTTTTTCCTTCTATTTCACAGACCTTTAATGTTTTATCCTGTGTCTGTAAAGTATTTCCACTAACACATAAGCTAATCAATGCCTTTGTCTTGTAAGGATATGACAAATCAACTAAAATCTTCTGTTTGTTTGTTCCTGCAGGAAGTTCTGGATAATATTTAAGATTTGAAAACAAAACAGGTAATATAGCACCATTTATTGTATTAGTACCCTGTTTTTTAACTCCTCTTAGTTCAGGAATATCTAAAGAACTATCCTCAATACCAAACTCTTTATGATTTATTCCAGAAAGACATACATGTGTCTTGTTCTCAGGTATGGTATATTCTCCAAGATTTTCGATAAGCATTCTTATATTAAATGGTTGAAGACCCCCATCTCTTATCTTTGAAGGTGGTTGTCCATCAACAAATTTTAAACTTAGAGCATTATCTCCCCCATTATAAGCACCTGTTAAAACAAGTGCATTTTGCTTAGTATCATCAGTATTAGCATCACAACCTGCAAACATGAACATGAATGCAAGCATAATTGTCATCAAAAATATATTTTTTTTTCCCATTTTAATTTAGCTTAAGGTGCTGGTGGTGCTGGTGGTGCTGGTGGTGCTGGTTTACCACCAACTTTATTGTCATCAGTTGTAATCCAGTAGAACAAACCTCCAAATACAATGATAATATACAACATAGGATCTGCAAGTAAACCATCATCTCCAAATAACCAGCTAAGAGAATCAGATTCAAATCCTTCCCATCCAAAACCTCTTGCATAATAATAAACCACAACCAATGTTCCTATCACTGCTAAAACATATTTTATGTATTTATTGTATGTCTTATTCTCTGGATTAAAAAAGTCCATAAGATCAACACCAAGCATAGCACACACAATATACAAAGCAAGAACACCCATTGTAAATGCAGAAACCCCTGGAAACATTGTCATAAGAAGGCTTCCAAGAGTCTCACAACCATACCCTCCATATCCTACCCCACAGTTATCAAAATCACCTGTTATTGGAAATGCTATTGCAAATAAAGAAAAAACAAACGCAACTATAAAATGAACAGATTTTTTATCTTGAAAGATAGTTACTTTCTTCATTATTGTAAAGACCACTGCAAAAACAAGAAAGAAGGGGAAAACAAATTCATACCATCCGCCATCAATCAAAGCCTCTATAAAAGAGGTGACATCTAAATCTCCTAAGGAATCAGTAATCCAACCCATAAAGAATATGCGACAAACACTTATTAATAACTTTGCTTATTACTAATTGGTTAAAACATAAAGTGTCATAACAATTGATCAAAAAATTAATGCTATAAATAACCTTAATCATTAGAAAATATTTTTAATTATTTTTCAAGTTTCTTTAGCTTTTTTTCATAATCATAATAAGATGCCTTTAAAATATCATATATCTTATGTTCATAATCTTTAGGTTCTTTTCCAGAATTTGATTTCTTAATGGATTCCATCTCTTTTGAAATATCATCCATCTTCTTTCTAATTCTATCTTTTTGGGTTTCAAGATCATCATCGTTTTGTGTAAGATATGTAAAAAATGCAACGAATAAAAATGCTATAAATATTATTGGATCAACAAAATAGCTAAGTATTGACACATTATCTCCATAATTTGCAATAAATCCACCAACAATCACCAACAACAAAAGCCCATAAAGGGCCATATCTATAAATAAAAATAAGAGTCCAAGTACAGTAAATATTATTGCAATTGTAATGTTCCAGAAAAATAAATTTGAGATAACATAATCATCCCAAAATCCCATTACAATTCCCATATAATAAATAAAACTTCCAAAACCTATAAAAAGTATAAATATTGTTAAAAAAGATGTGTATCTTGGACTTAAAGCTCCCTTAAAAAAATTTTCCCCAATTATTGCACCAACAAAATACAAACAAAGTATTGCAATCGTTAATGCTGAAATGTTAGGAAACATCATGCATATAAAATCACCAAGAACATATCCAGCATCAGAAATTTCAAAACTCACACTAAAAAGTGCAACTATTAATGAAATTGTAAATACGACTGCCTTATATGGCTTACCTGTTTTTTTATTCTTAAAAATTAAAGCATTCGGTAAGATTGCATTAAGAACTGTAAAAACAAGCAAAAACGGAAACAGATATCTATAAAATGATGAATCAATAAGAGCAGAAAGAAAACTCTTAGCATCAAGCTCGGATATAAAATCCAAAATTTTAGACATCTTTTAAAAAGTATATTTTTTTATTTTTTATTTCTTGAAGCAAGAGAATCAATATCGCGTAATATTTCTTTCTCTTCATCTAATATCATAGATTCCTTTTTAGAAATCCTTAACACAAGCTTTTCTATGTTCTTATCTATATTTTCTATATATCTTTGAGTACTTATAACTTGTTTTAATGCATATATAAGTACAAGCATCATAGCCAATATGGTCCAGAACATAACATAAAACAGAAAATTTGTTTCAACTGCAACCATAATGATAATTCATGCTTAAATTATAATATATTGATTTTTGACAACTTTAAAATAGTAAAAAAAACGACATCGGAGGGATTCGAACCCTCAACCTATAGCTTAGGAGGCTATTGTCATATCCAGATTAGACCACAATGCCACTATTATTAACAAATTAAATATCCTTTATAAAAATTTTGACATATTATTTCGCCAAATAAAGCGTTTAAATAAAAAAGAAAAAACCTACAAAAACTATAACAACAAGTATAACAACATGCGGAGCCCCACTTATTATGTTATTATCCTGCATAAGTCCAAACAAAAACCCTGAAAGTATTGCAAGTTCATAAGCAAGCAGTATAAGAAAAGTAAGATTAATATTCATCATATTATTTGTATCTTGAATTTGTGCAAATGTTTGTGTTGCAGAAAAACTACTTGCAATACCCAAAAACAAGTTGTTATAAACAAGTATTATTATGAAAAGAAATATTACAAATGAAATATAACCAGTAAATGTATTTGATGCAAGATTGCTCTTACGTTCCTTACCTCTTAAATTGTCTATTTCTATTTTTGATGACAACTCTCTTAATATCTGATCAACATGCCCACCTACAGCCCTTGCCTCAATTACAAGTCTAAAATCTCTCTTTAAATTGTAATCTCCAACATTATCAGCAAACTTTGACAATGCCTCATTAAAATCAACACCCCATGATAATTGATTAACCAATTTTTCAATATCTTCATTTAATATTGAATATTCATTTTCACTTGTACTTTTAATAGATGATATAAGATCCATTCCACTATCAACATTATCAACAATATCTCTTAAAAACCTAGGTATTATATGCATTTTTGCTTCTATTCTTTTTACCTTAAACAATCCTAAAAAAAGATATGGCACAAGAAAAAATATAAAAGGCATTATCAAAACAACATTTATGTTTTTAGGATAGTTTATATGACTTATAGTATAAAATATTCCTAAAATAAAAGATATAAATGCCAAAATAAGCAAAACCAGTCTTACTTTTTCCTCAATATTACTAAGATTACTGTTCATTTTTCATTGATTGGCTCAAGCCTTGAATAAAGTGGCTTTGAATAATATATAAGTGTCATAAAAGCTATATAAGCAATTGGTAAAAAAAACAAAAGCATAACTATTGATGATACAACCCCTGTTCCACTACCTGAACCAGCAATAGAATCTCCTGCAGCAGCACTTATATCTATCATGTTAAGTATAGAGCTCATTATGGTATAAAACAGTGGTGAAATAAGTAGAATAACTACATAAATCTGAGAATATATAAGCAATGTATCTATACTTTTACTTTCTATTGCGTTTATTTCCTTATTAAGATTTTCAAGTTTTCTTTCAAGATAAGTATATATGTTTCCTCCTGAATTTGAAATTGTTACAAGATCGTTCATCATATCAGAAAGATTTTTAGAAGGACAACTCTCCATAGCAGACCTAATTGAACTGTTTAAATCGTATCCCATAACAGAATAGTAATACTTTATTCTTTGAAATTCTATCTTAATCTGCTTATATATAAGAAAATCATCAATTATATCTATTATTTTTGCAAGACTTAATTCTTTTGACAATATTTTCATGTATGGTAGCACATAAGGAATTGATGCATCAACCTCACTACCCCTTGATTTTGCTGTAACAACAGGATAATTATACATAAAAATCCCAATAACTGCAACCCCAAAAACACCTATATAAAACAATAACATGGCCCATATTGGATGCGTAAAAGATAATAATACAGAAAAGACTATAGAAGCTAATAAAAAAAAAGAAAGACTCATAAATATGGATATGAAATATTCTTCTGGAATCAATCTTAAATTTGCCTGACTTAATATTTTCTCATATTTTTTGTTATAAAAATTTCTATAAAAAATCTTACTAAATTTTTCATTTAAAAGAAGCTTACGACCATATATCCTATACATAAAATGACAATATTTCTCAATAAGACTTTCATTTGTTAAAATCTTTTTACTATTAGTATCCTGCTTTTTGAGATCCTTTATCATTCTTCACTTTTATTTTTTTTCAAACTTATAAAATTTTCAAGATAATCAAATATTTCGGAAGGAGCCTTGTAATACGACTGTATGATATCATTTACATCTTCAAATTCAGTTATAAAGTTTTTTGACATCATATCTAATATTCTTCTTCTTTTTTCTATTTCATTCCATAAGGCCTCTTCCTTACCACCTCTTAATTCAAGAAGATGTTTTATCACAAACGATTTTTCACTAAAATCAAAAGAGTCTTCAACTGGTAAAAATGTCATAAAATCATTTGTTTCAAAAGTATCTTTTCTTGAATCATAATCAACAACCTCAACAACACTAGCAGCTCTTCTTACCATGTTATCTTTAACTTTAACCCTATTCATAAATATACATATGTTAAGTTCTGTAATCAGTTGTTTTGGTAATTCAATAGGTTTTATTGTCATACGATTAACAAGATCTGTAAACTTTTCTGCATGAACTGTACCAAGCCCTGCATGTCCTGTTGCCATACCTTGAAATAAAATTGCAGCCTCAGCACCTCTTATCTCACCAACTATTATGTAATCTGGTCTCTCTCTTAACGAAGCTTTAAGTAGGTCAAACATTGAAACCTCAGAACGTGTCTGCGATTCTCTTGATATTAATGGAAGCCAATGTTCGTGTGGTAAGTTTATTTCTGGAGTATCTTCAATAGAAACTATCTTTGCAGCAGGCGGCACAAATAATGATAAAGCATTAAGTATTGTTGTCTTTCCTGTTGCAGTACCACCAGACACAAGTATGGATTTTTTATTTTCTACTGCAAGCCATAAATAAGCAAGTAAAAGTGGAGGCATCGTTCCAAATTCTATAAGATGTATAGGGGTGAACGGTTCAGCTCTAAACTTTCTTATTGTAAAAGAAGAACCTTTTTCGGAAACCTCCTTACCATAAATAGCCTCAATTCTTGAACCATCAGGCAAAGCTCCCTGTAATATAGGTCTTGATAATGAAACTTCTTGATTAGATTTTTGTGCAAGCTTTACAATAAAAGAATTTAATTTATTTGCATCATCAAATTTCCTGTTAACTTCAATAGGTCCATACTTTAAGTGGTTAACAAAAACAGGAACTCCTAATCCATCACATGAAATATCCTCTATGTACTTATCATGCATTATAGGTTCTAACTGTTCAAGACCTAAAAAATCCCTTTCAAGATAATAAGCAATCTTTGTAAAAGACTCATCACTTATTTTTATACCATATTTTTTTGAAAGTTCCTTAATACCTCTGTTTATTAAATCAGTTGAAGAATTTTCCAAATCTTTTGTTGAGATTTTTTCAAAAACATACATGAAACCTTTTTTAAGTTCCAAAAGAACTTTTTGATCTTCTGCTGATAATTCAGGCTCAACTATCTTATAAAGAAGTTTCTGATGTTCCTCATCAAACTTTATGAATACATTTGACATTTTATACAGTGCATAACTATCATTTACTCCTCTATAATTTATAGGCTCCCAATCAGTTGAAGATTCTTTAATAAGATTTATTGGTACATCTGCAAGCTCATGTTTCTTTTTTTTCTTAACATTAACAGCCTCTTCCTCATCTTCAAGGCTAAAAGGATCTATATAATTTTTAGCAATAATATTTATTGGTGCACCATTTGTAGGTCCTCCTATAACATTAACCTGTGGATAATATGAAGGCGGATACATTGGCTGATTTTGGAATGCATTGTTAGGCGAACTTGCCTGATTAAAATCCTGATAAACATTATCATCCTGCAGTGCATTAACCTGTTGTGAAACAGACCCATCAGAACTAACATCATTCTGTTCTAACTTAGGCAAAGAATTAGAAGGTCTATTCTGCATGAGAGGAAAACTAAACTGTTTTCTTCCAGAAAGATACATATTAAAATCATCACTTTTCTCTACATAATTTTTCTTTGCATTCTGTATAAGTTTACTTATTTTCTTTATATCCATTTTTAACATTTAAATTCTCTTGTAAAATTAAAAGTTGAATCAGAAACAAACAATGAAAAATTATAATAAGAATAATTAAGCAAAGACCAATTTCCTAAAGGAGGAACTTCCCCATAAGGTATTATGTCAAAACTGCACAATAAACCCTCACTATTACAATATTCCAATAAACTTGAATTAACCATCTTCAATCTTAAATCTAAATCCTCCCCAGAACTTCTATAAGCAAGATAACAAACTTCATCAGCAACAACCTGCAATATAGTAGTTTTAGGTGGCATATTTATATAAGAATTCATTGTCTCTAAAGAATAGATATATAAAAATATCAAAAAAAGAAAAGCACACGCAAGAACTATTATCTGTGACTTATTATTAAATTTTAAAACCATTTTCATTAATACACCCTCATTCTTAAATATCTAAAACCTGAAACATTATTGTAATCATCAATAAAAAAAAATACATCATAAGAATAATAAGCAACATTTTTTGTTGTGCTATTTATAACCATTTTTTCATCATCCAAATCCAAAAGTGAAACCGTATATTCAGAAAATTGCATATCCAATAAATCCTTTAATGAATTCCAGTCAGCAGTTACTAAAGAAACATTCATATCTTCTTCAAACACAGGAACCCTAAAATTATTTAATTTGTAGATTGATATCATAGCAGTATCAATGCTGTTATAATCATAATCATTATAAAAAAAATTAAAATCATTTCCATATAAATATCCTGCAAATATAAAAAACAACAATATCATAAAAATTGTTTCAATTATTGTAATTTGTGATTTTCTGTTTTTTATTTCCATAATTTCACCTCCATCTTTACTATTTCATCTTCAAAGTCAATAAAACATATAGAGTTTGAAAACACAACAGGATAATTATAAGATGCAAAACCAAACTCTTTAATAAGAGTAGAGTTTATATAAGAAAATCTAACATATAAATGATCTTTAACTCCAAGTTTATCAATAAAATCAAAATACACATCATCATTTAAAAATTCAACTTTTGACATGTTAAGTCCTGAATTATCATCATTTAAAAAACCTATCATTGAAACATTTTCAAAATTATTTTCCCAGTCATATTTATCACCTGATGTATACGAAAACATAAAACAAATATCATCGGATTGACTCTTAAGATTTAAGAATTCAATTTCATAATTATATGTGTTTTTAAAAGATTCAACCCTATATACTACAAATGTAAAAAACAAAATAAACATTAACACTATAAATGCAGTATCTATCTGTATATATGCCTTAACATGATTATTACTTGATTGTAACATGTATCTTTTTTTCATTTTTATTATTTCTTAATGTAATAAGATAATTACCAGGAGTAAGTTTTAATTCAGGCTCAAAAACATAATCTGAACTCATGTTAAAATACATCATCTCTTTGCCAATTATTCCAACATGACATATACTGTTAAAACAATAATCAATACCATTAAAATCCATCAATGAATAATACTTCATCATACCTTCTTGAAAATATAAAAGGCCAGTATTAAAACTAAGGCTAAAAGAAAAATCTGATGAATCAACATTTTTTATACGGCCTATATTCATGTTAATATTTTTCATATTATCCTGCATTTTCATATGATCTATTTTAAACACTTCTTCATCCACATAATCCTTAACAAAATAAAAAACTAAAGTAGAACCTGTAACTATAAGAAAAGTGAGTAATATAAATGCAATTATTTCAGATAATCCTTTTCTGTTTTTATAGAATAACATATACTAAAGATTCAAGCTTTGAAATAATAAATAAATGTAATCACTATCAAATAATGCTAATACATGTCCCATTATATATTACAATCTGATCTACTATAGGATTAAATACAAAATTATCACAAAATTTCATTCCATACATGGTAATGTTTTTTTCAATCCTTATGTCAGCATCAGAATACACAGCAGTAAATTTTGAATCTGTTACATTAAACAAAAACCCTTCCATTAATTGTGAATTTCTATATGTAACCGATGAATTATTACATGAATGCATAAACACAACCTGTGTTCTAAAATCAAGCATTGACTTAAACATATCCTTCTCAATATCTTTTTCCATAAAAAAACTTCTATTTAAATCGTAAACATAATAAGAAAAACCTAAGACAAAAATCATCAGAATAAGAACAAAAGAAAAGGTGGCTATTGAAACCAAACCTTTCCTGTAAATCATTTTTATTGTTTATACAAGATTTTTATCTTGCAATTTTTGTTGCCTGGAAAACTCCAACGTTTGTAACAACAACAACATCGTATGCCAAACCTGAAACAAGAGCAACATCACAAGCACCTGAACCAGATAGTTCCTCAACACTGTTACCTGCAACAACTGTTGTTAAGCCAGAATCATCACACTGTGTTGCTCCATCTTTTAAAACTTTAAATGATGAAACTGTAACATTTTCTGTTCCTGCATTTTTCAAATACAAAGTACCATTAGCACTTGATTCTAATCTTTCAATTGTTAAAACTGAACCAGCGTTTGACTGCTGTTCAACCTTTGTGTTTATTCCACTCTGGTATGTAGTAAACCAACTTTGGAATCCTACAACTGCAACAACAGCAACTACTAAAAGCAGAGCTGTAGCCACTACCGGACTTATTGCTTTTTTATTTAAAACCATTTTTTAAATTCAATACGTTTTTAAACGCTTGTAATATATCAAAAAAATAAATAGATTAAATAAATTTTTTGTCTTTTAATAGTAATTAACATGTAATGTTGTGTTAATAAACAACTAAAAAATAAGAAGAAATGACTTTTAAAAACAAAATAAGAAAAAATAAGACGAAATTATATATTTTATTTCAAACCCTCAAGACGTTTTATTCTTTGTTCAATATCAATTATTTTATCAGTACTTTTTATTTCAGAAGCAACCTGTATTTTAGATATTATATCAGAAGGTTTATAATCATCATCATCCATTACAGATAAATCAGAAATCGCATTGTTTATCTTAATTTTTTCCTGTTTAGATTCAAAAGGCAAAGCTTTTCTTTCTAAATCAACTTCTTTTTTTCTTTTTTCATAAACTGTTTTTATGTCTTGCTCTATCTTTGTATTTTCTCTTTCTATATTTTTTATTCCAAAATTTAATTTATCTATCTTTGATTCAACCTGCTTACTACTATCAGCAATATTAAGACTTAAAGAATCCATGTCACTTTTAAGTTTCTGTGCAATAGATCCAAATTCTAAAAGCTTATCATCCATCTCTTTACCCATAACAGAAAACCCTGCATCAAGTTTTGATATGTGAGAATTTAGTATATGAATTTTTTCGTCTATGTCTACTTTATTAAAACTATCCATTATCTGATTTTTATACACTTTAAAATCGGCAAAACTGGCTTTGAAATCTAAAAAATCTTTACTTATCCTTGCAACAGATTCTGTAAAATCCTTATTGGCTGAAACTGACTTTGCAAAATCTTTTTTAATAGAATTTAATTCTGATGATATTTCAACAATGTATTCTGCAAAACTTCCTTTTATTTCAACCATAAGTTGTGAAAATATCTTATCCATCTGCATATCCATATTCTTCTTTTCCTGTGCTATAAGTCTTAACATCATACCTTCAACAGAATCGGCAAAATTCTTTCTCATAAGTGCTATCTCTGTTTTAAGATCCATAAGATTACTAGTCACAAGAGGTAAAAGATCATGCACAGACTCAGAAGATGAAAATAATGATTTGTTATCCAAAAAATCATAATCCATTTCAGGAAGATGATTCTCTAAGTCATCATTATATTTTTTCAATTCATTTATTATTTTTTTTTTATCAACCATTTTTCATATTAGAGCCATTTCTTTTTGGGCTTTTCCTCATCTTTAATATTAACCTTAAAATCAGGGTTTGGAATATCTTTTGAACCATCCTGTGGTACTGATAAAACATTAGATTGCAAAGGCACAACTGATGAATCTTCTATTTTTTTTAACCTTGCATTTATCTTTTCCACCTGATCATTGATTTTTGCAAAATTAGTGTCAATTTTTGAAACTAAACTATCTACCTGCAATAACATTTTATCTGTTTTTGCCTTTTCCTGATTGTGTTCCTCTTCATCTTCATTTTTATTTGCTTCTGTAAATATTTTTACAAGAAAATCAAGTTTTGAATTAATTTCAAGAAACAACCTATTTTGCTGAGTATTGCCATTCTTTCTTAAATTATCAATAAGCAACCTCTGTTTTATTTTTAACTCCTCAAACTCTCTGATCAAATCAACATCAGAACCAAGCTCCTGTTTAGATACCATATAATAAGACATAAAAATATATAATAAAAAAATTAGTAACTCCTAACAAATTAAAAACACCCACTGTTCCTTTAAAACTAAGTTTTAACTATTAAAAAAAATATGACAATAAAACAATAATTTAGAAAAATTATTTCCTGTAAATTTCAAGAAGTCTATTGTATTTTGCTGTTCTTTCCCCCCTACATGGAGCACCTATCTTAATTGATGATTGCATTGCAACACACAAATCTGATATGAATGAATCTGTTGTTTCTCCTGAACGATGTGAAACTATTACATGCCATTTTTTAGATACTGCCATATCATATGCCTTTATGCTTTCAGTAAGCGTTCCTATCTGATTTATTTTAAGAAGCAAAGAATTGCACATTTTCTTATCTATCGCTGTTTTTATCCTCTTAGGATTTGTAACAAGCAAATCATCTCCTACAATCAAAAGTTCTTTTTTTTCATCATTTAAAGGATTTTTAATATTAAGCTTTGCCTTATTTTTCATGTAATATGCAAAACCTTCAAAATCATCCTCAGCAAACGGATCTTCTATTGAAATTATTGGATATTTCTGAACAAGTTTATTATAGTAATCTGACAATTCCTTATAATCTAAAAACATATCCTGTTCAACTTCATACTTTAATGTTTCATTATTGTAAAAATCAGAAGCAGCTGCATCCATTGCAAGATATACCTGATCTTTGTAATTGCTCTTGTTTATTGCATCAACTAAAAGATCCAATGCAGACTCTGCTTTTGAAATATCAGGAGCAAAACCTCCCTCATCACCAACAGCAGTACTATTCTTTCCATATTTTTCCTCTATTAATGTTTTAAGCATCTGATATATTTCAGAAATTGCCCTGATACGCCTGTTAACATCATCAAAAACAGGAACTATCATAAATTCCTGAATTTTTAAAAGATTACCTGAATGCATTCCACCATTAATAACATTTGCAAAAAGATGTACATTGTGCATTGAAAAATCTTTTTTTCGTAAAAAATCTATCTTATTTACCAATCTATGCAAATACTCATATAATGGTAATTCATAATACAAAGCACAAGCCCTTGCAAAAGCACAACTTAATCCAAGAATAGCATTAGCTCCAAGAACTGATTTATTTTCAGTTCCATCAAGCTCTAAAAGTTTATTATCAAAACTTTCCTGAGTAAAATCAAATCCAATAAGTTCATCTCTTATTTTTAAAACATTATCAATAGCCTTGTAAACCGACTTACCACCAAAAAGCGATTTATCGCAATCACGAAGTTCTAATGCCTCATGAACTCCTGTAGATGCTCCTGATGGAACTTCAAATGAACCCAAAGAACCATCATCAAGCAACACTTTTACCTTTAATGTAGGATTTCCCCTAGAATCAAGTATAGAAAATGCATCAATATTTGTTATTCTCATAAGGATATGTATGCTTAAAATTTTTATTTAGTTTTATTACCACTACAAAAAAATATTTTTTTAGATAACAGGAAAAAGTTTTTTAAAAACTTTTTAATCATTCCTGATTGCCTATATTATTAATAGCTTTAACTATCTCTTCCTTTTTTTCTTTTGAAAACAATATATTTGTTTTATATCGTTTCTGACCATCTTCTGTAAACCAGCCTTTAGATAGTCCTATCAAAAGATTTTCACCTGTAGGAGGCTGTTTTAGGTTAACCTCTATAAAGTTATTCCCTCCAACCTCAATAGTTTCCTGCCTTAAAGTTTTCCATTCAGACATTTTCAATATACATATTTTACAATAGAAAGCCTAAGTAAACCAAAAAAGTCCATAAATCATAACAGAAAACAAAATTTTGTTACAACTTTAAGCCTTTTTTAGTTCTTAAAACTATCTTCTTAAGAAACCTTATAAAAAACATATAATTTTTTACAGATTCTCAACAAATTACCTATTGTAATACTTTATTTATCTTAACACTTTAAATATTTATCCCATAAAACTTAAAAACCTTAAGAAAAGTTAAAGGAAAAGCTTTAAAAATCAAAGATTACTCCTATAATATTATAATGGGAAGAATTAAAAGTAGATTCATTAAAAGTTCTGGAAAAAAAATCTATACAAAAGGTGAATCCGAATTTGGTGAAGATTTCAGTCAGAATAAGACAATAGTAGAAAAGTACGCAGTAATTCCTTCAAAAAAATTAAAGAATGCTGTAGTGGGATACATCACAAGACTTAAAAAAAATAGCGATAAAGAATAATTACACATATTTTTATTCAAAAAAATTTAAACTTTATTTTTAGTTAAAACAATATATAAAAATTGAATTTATGGATTATATGTACAACGAAAAGTAGTATCAGACATAAACATTGAAATTGTTGGAGAATAACCTAAGAACAATGCAAAAAATCCTGTATCACTAACACGATTCCAATCACCTCCTGAAGCAAAAGCATGAACTGTACCACTAGGAATAGCATTAGATGATGTTGGTTTAACTCGTCCTATTCCGTTAGTAGATGTAAGCGATGTGTTATAAGGTTTTAAGTAATCGTATGATGAATCTATCTCTGTCCATTGCATCCAATCAATAGGAGATGTTCCTAACGAACTTTCTTCATTTGTTTCAAATACATCACTATTCCATTCCCATAAATTACCTGATAAATCCCATATTAATTCATCACTACGCAATTTTAATGTTCTTCTTTGATCAATACCAGAGAGTGCAGAATTACCTGTACCTACATAACCATCATCAACATCAGAAACAGGCAAGGCATAAGAGGGACCTCTATCACTATGACCTGTATATAATTTACCTGAATAAACTTGACCACTATCCCAATTATAAGCAATATTTTCAATTTCTCTTCCAATAGTCACCCATTCAGAACGATTTATCAATTTATAACCATCTCCCAATAAAGAACATGCAAGACCAGCTTGCTCTTGACTAATATATGCTATTGGTTCATTTAAAGGGCCTGATGTTATACTCAAATCTCCACCAGCATTATCATATTGCCAAACTCCACTTGCTTCATCAAATGTTTTACTTGCAATATTTGCAAATTTTGCTTCATATTTCATAACATAAAAATCTTCTGTTCCCAAATCATCATTACCTAAAACCAATAACCACTCACCACCTTGGCTTGGGGCCAAACTATCGTTACACTCTGTATAAGTATAATCAGATGTACCATTTAGATTTCCATTATTACATGTCCTTTCCTGTGACATTACAGAACACCCTGATACACTATTGTAAGGTTTGTCATATTTATAAAAAACAGAAGAAGAACCATTCAAAATAGTTTGACCATTTAAAACACAATCATAAGAAACACTATTTACAACATTCTTTACATATATTTTCTTTTCAACCAATCCTTTATCTGTAACTATTAGCACATCAGGATTAGAAACATTAAGATTATCAATACACAAACTAATATTTATTTCAAAAAATCCTTCCTGATAAACAGTATCATTATTCAAACAATCAAATCCATTAACTTTAACATTTTTTACAGTAACATTATCACCAGAATTTTTAATATACAAACTATCTCCAACAACAGCTTCTATATTAACAGAAGAACCCTTTTGTGAGGAGTATGTTTCAACATTACTTGAAATTTTAGATGAATAATCCTCAAACCAAAATGAAAAACCAACAACTGCAACTACAGCTACAACTAACAATAAGGCTGTTGCTATAATTGGAGATATGCATTTTATATTTTTATTACCAGAATACATATTCTGAATAAAAATTTTGAATTTATAAATTTTTTTAAAAATCAACAAGTGAACAATAATATAACAAATGCACATTACACAACAACTCAAATAAAAACAAGATTTATAAATTACAACCTCACTATATATCATAATATGGACAAAAAGGAACAGTTCTCCATTCTTACAAAAAAAGATGTACTTATTTTACAAAAACTGCTTGAAGATGGAAGACAAAGCTCTGCAAGTATATCTAAAGAGATAGATCTTGGTCGTGAAATAATAAATTACCGTATAAAAAGGTTAATAAAAGAGAACCTTATAGTAAAATTCATTCCAAAAATAAACGAAGACATCCTAAATTACAAAGAATACATAATATTGTTAAAATTGAATCTTGATGATGAAATCTCAAAAGAAAAGTTCATAAAACAAAAGATAGGCAACAAATACCTCATATGGTTTATAAAATCTCAGGCAGGATGGGATCTTGTAATAAGGCTTTATGCTGAAAATATTAATGAGTTTAAAAAAAAACTTGCAGAAATATTAGATTCATGCTCAAGTGTACTTACAAAATATTACACAATAATATCATCTCAGGAAATAAACACTGATAATCAACAAAAAATACATAATGACATATTTAAGAATGATTGTGAATTCAAAAAAGATTTTACAATAATAAAAGATAATCAAAACTTTGAACTTGATGAAAAAAACAAGGAAATACTAAACATGTTAGAAGAGAATGCAAGAATACAGTATAAAGAAATCGGTGAAAAATTAAACATATCATCTGACACTGTAAAATACAGAATAGAAAAAATGAAATCATGCGGAGTAATAGAAAATTTTACGCCCGTATTAAATTACAACAAATTAGGTTTTATGCAATTTGCAGGAATAATAAAATTTTTGTATCTTAATGCAGGCGAATCAGAAGATATATCAGCATTTTTTAAACAATCAAGATCAATCATAAATGCCATTAAAAACCTAAATTCACAAGAATACTTTATAACACTTATTTTTGAGGAAAAAGAAGAAATAGAAAAATTCAAGGAAATATTAAATATTAAATATGGTAAAAAGATTGAATCAATTGAACTATTTAAGATAGACTAATTTTATTCAAAAACTTATTTTATATATGTTTTTTAGATTTTGTAAAAATTTATAAAATTAAAATGATTAATACAGATTATGAAAGAGAAAAATATCAAAACTGAAACAGAAACAGAAATTAAAGAAGCAAATACAAGTAAAGAAAAAACTGTAGAAGAACTTAAAGCTGAAATTGATTCTCTTAAAAATGATTATTTAAGGGCAAGAGCCGATTATGATAATCTTAGGAAAAGATATGAAAAAGAATCTTTTGAAATAAGGGAAAATGCTGTAAACAATTTTGTATTAGACTTACTGCCATCAATAGACAACTTTGAATTAAGCCTTAAAATGACAGACAACAACCAGATGTTCATAAAAGGTGTTGAAATGATACACCAAAATCTTATAAGAACATTAATGGAAAATCACTATTCTGAATTCATGCCAGAAATAGGTGAAGAATTTGATCCAGAAAAACATGATCCAATTTTAACAGAAAGTTCACAGGAAAATCATGGAAAAATAATAGAAGTTGTAAAAAAAGGATATAATAAGCATGATAAGATAATAAGACCTGCAAGAGTTAAAATTGGAAAATTTGAAGAAAAAGAAGAGCAGACTGAAAAATAAAGTAACACTAAAAAGATTGGCTAAATACAACTAAAGCAAAAGGTTTCTTATTATCCAATATAAACAATACTTTTACTAAATTCTCTTTAAAAATTTGTATATTAAAATGTCAAAACTCTATACTTTTTCTACAAAAATGTGCAAATCTTACTTCATCACTCGCATTAAGAGTTAGTATTTATCTATTACCTAATCTAAATAACTGCATTACTACCACAATCTCACAAATAGTTTTTCAAACGATTCCAGAATTTTTTTAAAAAGATTTACTCATTAAAAATTTTAAATCACGGATTATATGAGCAACGAAAACCTACTTCAGGACCCACATAAGAAGGAGCATAGCCCAAACACAAGGAAAAAGGACCACCATACGTACCTAAGAACGTACAACTACCTCCAGAAATAAAAGCATGTACTATTCCGCTTGGATATGCACCACCACTAGAATCAGCATAAACTTGACCAATTCCATTAGATGATGTTAAAGATGTATTGTATGGTTTTAAATGATTATAGGATGAGCTTATAGATGTCCATTCATAGTAACCACTTGAACTTTTTCCTAATGAACTTTCTGCATCATTATTATACACATCACTGTTCCATTCCCATGCATTACCTCCTAAATCCCATATTATTTCGCCATTATATAATTTTAAAGTTCTTCTTTGGTCTGATATACCACTATCACCTGTTCCAATATAACCATCATTTATATCAGTAATAGATAAAAAACCCACTGGTGCATTATCACCATGTCCCTTATACATACTTCCTGAATATATTGTACCACTATTCCAATTGTATGTATTGTTTTCTGTTTCTCGTGCTGTTGTTACCCATTCAGCACTAGTTATAAGTTTATAACCTGTACCTAAAGATGCACATACAGAAATTGCCTGAGTCTGAGTAATATATGTTATTGGTTCAGGTGTTGGATGTGATCTTATACTTAAATCACCTCCAGCAGTATCATATCGCCAACCCTTATATGTTGCATCCTGTGTTTTACTTGCTGTATCTACAAATTTTGCCTCATATTTCATGACATAAAAATCATTGTTAACACCTAAATCTGAATTAGCAAATACAAGCACCCACTCTCCAGCCTGCATTGGTGCTAAGCTATCATTACATACTGCATAACTATAATTACTTATACCATCTAATATACCATCATTACAGGTTCTTACCTGTGAAATCGCAGAGCATCCTGCTAAGTTATTGTATGGTTTATCATACAGATAAAATGTATGTGATGAACCTTCCTCAACAATAGCACTATCTAAAGAACAACTTAAACCATCTACTGGTGGCAAACTAGCACTACCTGTTTGTATAACATCCTTAACATAAACCTTTTTCTCAATCAAGCCCTTATCTGTTACAACTACAACATCAGGATTACTAACATTCAAATTTACTATACAATCCGTAATATTGATTTCTAATATTCCTTTAGAATAATTTGTTTCACTATCAAAACAACTGTAACCATTGACTTTTATGTCTTTGATAGTTAAATTATCATAGTCATTTTTAATATACAAACTATTACCAACAATTGTTTCTATTCTACTAGTTGTAATATCATTTGCTGATGAACTTTCAACTCCGCTTAAAATCTTTGTTGAATACGTTCCAAACCAACCTTGAAAACCTACAACTGCTGTAACTGCAACAACTAATAATAAAGCGGTTGCTACAACTGGTGATATACATTTTTTAGGATGAGAACTCTTTAACATAACAATTACTGAAATTTATTTATTATAAATTTTTCTATAACTTATGTATAACAAGATAATAATGATGTTGTAAGTAATTAGATTATTTTAAATAATAAATAGATTTCATAAAATATAAATATTAAACCTACATTTAATAGTCAAAAAAATCAATTTTTAAAACATTAAGTAACACTAACAACATATTAATAGCAAAATTTATTCAAGTTTTATAAACAAATTAAGAAAAAAGTTTAAAGATAAAAAAATAAAGTAACATAAAAAAGATTGGATAAAATTATTTATTAAATTTTTAAATCAATCTTTCTCAATTCTTTCAAGCTCTCTTTCTATCTGTCTTTCAATTGATTTTACATCTTTTGATGTTCTTCTTTTTTTCCTGTCAAATATCTTGTTTATGTAATCGTTAAAATCTGACTTAAAATCAAACTTTGCAACTTTCTGCTCAGTTTTCTCTTCTTTTGCATGGTTTTTATCTTCATTTGCACTTTTCTCTTTTACAGGTTCTTCTTTTTGTATGTATTCAGAAGAACTATTCCATCCACTTTGACCTTTAACTTTGTTAATATAAGCACTAAAATCTTCAAACAATCCCCTTTTAGCTACATCATCTTTATTTTTTAATGAAATTTCATCTTTCTTTTTAGATAATAAAAGATCATAATCTTCTTTATTTTTATTATCACGCCTAAATATTTTTTTATCAGTGTTCTGTTTAAACATATCAATGTTTTGCTTTTTTGCATTATTTATCTCATCTATTTTTTGCTTGTGCATTAATGTTGCCTGCATATCTTTTTCTGCACGTCTTTTTAAGAGTAATTCTTCTTTTTTCATTTCTTTTTGTCTTAAGAGTCTCTGTCTTTTAACCATCATCAGTTCTTTGCTTAACAATTCATCTTTTGGTCTTTTCACGTTCTTTGCAAGGTTCTGATCCAAAACTGATTTCTTTTTTCTTTCAAGATAAGATCTATTACTTTTTGAACGAACTTTTTTTTCAATATCAAATATATCGTATCCTATCACAAATACACGAATAAAATATGCTATTGCAATTATAATTACAATAACTAGTAACCAAAAAGCATATCTTTTATCCTCATTGGATAATTCTTTTGATACAGAATCAATTCCTGAATCATTCAGTTTATCTTTATCTGATACAATACTGCCATTGCTATCTTGTTTGTAACCTGAATATAAATTTTCATCTTCATCACTTACAATAGGCTTAAGATCTTCCTTTTGGTATATAACATTAAATGCCTTTGTAATGCTATTTCCAAAATTATCGTTTAAGACAACCTGTATTATGTTCTGACCTTCTTTTAAATTAAGAACGAATGTGTAAGCATCCTCATTTGTCTTATTTATATCATAACTGTAAACAATATTATCATTAAACTTATGAAATATTGAAAACCTAACATCTTTTTCTGTCTGAAATGAAAAATTAAAAACATTTGAAAAAACCCTATCATCAAAATCAGATAACAACATAAAATTTATATTTTTTTTAACAGGAATAAGTGTTATTTTATTTGATTTTACATTGTTTCCTGCAATATCATAAACTTTAACATAGTATGTGTATTGAGAAGGATATAATACCCTATAATCTGTATAACTTAGTTTTGAACCATGATAAACTCTCTCATCATCCCTATAAAGCATGTATTCAACATCACTCTGTTTGTCTTTTGCCTCATCCCACTCAATTGTTAAAAAGCCATCATCTGTTGCATATCCGCTTACAACTGTATTTTTTGGATCCTCTGTATCATGTACAAATGTTCTTTCAAAATACTCTCTTAAACCTGTTTTTTCACAGTAAAAACCAACATCAACTTCAAGATTTTCATTAATATCAAGTTTTAATTTAAACTCATCAGAACTCTTATCAAATTGCTCGTTTTTCTTTTTAGAATTAAGCTCACTTAAATAACAAGAATCAGCATTTGATGTAAACTTAAAATATTGGCTTGAAGAATACTTTGATGAATATGTGTTTAATATTTTTATTCCAAGATCAAGCTTTACAGAATTATAATTAAGGTCTTCATCATAAACCCTTAATATAAATTCTCCACTTGTAAAAGGAACTGTGACTGTTTTCTCAGAAACTGTTTTAAGGTTTATAACATCCTCAACCTTAAAGCTATCCTGAACAAGTTCATATTTGTAAATCTTGTTGTTATCCTGTGCCGAAAAGGTAACCTTGTAATCCTTACCATCCTTTACCACATAATAGTCTGTTATTTGTGGTGCAAACAAATCAGAAACATCAACTTCTGCACTCTTTTCTGCAAAATTTCCTGCCAAATCATAGATTACAAATTTAAAAGTATATTTTTTCTGCTCAGATGGAGTAAAGCTGTAATTATTTGTATTTATAAGTTCAGCAATAAAATTATTGTTTGAACCTGAAACCTCATACAATTTTACACTTGTAACATTTGATGTTACATCTGAATATGAATATGAAAAATCTACTTTTTTTGTTGTCAAATTAAGATTACTTTTACTTAATGTAAAAGATGGGTTCTCTATGTCAAGATACATATATTCACTTTTGCCTGCAACATTAATCTGAAACCTTGTAGATGTTGTTATCGTATCATTATTTTCCTCAATCATATCAGAAATGTTAAAAAATGAACAAAACTTTAAAGAACATGAAGAAAAATTATACACAGCCTGTTTGTAGGTACTATAAATCTTATAATTTATTGTAAGATTTGAATAATTAGCATCACTTCTTACGATCACATTATCATTACCTAAAGTAAAATAAATTTTAGGATTATAATTTTGATCCAAAATTTCAAAGGCATTTATATTGTTTAAAAAAAATGCCAAAAAAAACAGAGCAACAAGAAATATTTTTTTCATAAGAATTTATTTTTTCTTTGCTTTATAAATATTTTTTATTATTAAATCAAAAAAATCAGAACAACTATATTTTTAAACTAAAAAAAACGGATAAAATGATGATTACATCATCTTTAAGATAAGCTTTGAAATATCATCAGATCTATTTCCCAAAACTCCACCTTTTGCATAAGGCATCTTGATTCCTGCCCTTTCAAAACCACCAACAGGAGGCATTAATCTGAAAAATGGCTTAATGCCTTTCTCTTCAAAATTAATAAGCTTAAGATTACCTGCAAAATATTCTTTTGCAATAAATGCTGTATCAATTTTTGTTTCTGAATCAGCGATCTTAACTTTACCAATCATTTCTCCTCTCTTATCAAGCATCTGCTTATAGAATGCCTCATCGATAAGTCCATATGTAACATAATCCTTAACCTTGTTAAGCATACCTCTATTAACCTGATTATCATCTATTACAACACATGCATGTTTCTTCTTAAGTCTTAAAAACTCCAATGTTTTTTTTAAGTCAAATGATAAGTTAACAGTTCCTCTTATAAGGATAACGGCAATTTTTTTATTGTTCATCTTTGTCACCATCTTTGATTCCTCTTCCATCTAACACATAAGGTGTCAGTTTTATTTCCTGCAGTTGCTTTAAAGCGTTAAATCCTGCCTTTATCAGGTTTATTTTATTTTTTGTCTGACCAAATGTTTTTGACCATACATCTTTTATACCTGCAAGCTGAAGCATCTTTTTTAATTCTGACTCAACAACAAGTCCTGTACCTTTTGGTGCAGGCATAAGTCTTACTGTAACAGATCCTTCACTTCCTTCTACTGCAAATGGAATTGAGTGTGCACTACCGCAAAAGCAACCCCAGTCTCCACAACCTCTTCTTATCATTATAAGATTCTTCTTTGCCTTTTTGTATGCTTTTTCTCGTGCAGGAACTGTTTCTCTTGCCTTTCCAAAACCAAATCCCACAATTCCATTTTTATTACCTGAAAGAACAAGCATAGAAAAACTCATTCTGCTTCCATCACTTGTAATCTTTTGAGTAGCTTTTGATGTTTTTCTTCTTCCACCACCAAATTTACCCTTTGCCTGTCCAACATTAACCATCTCAAGTGCTAAATCAGGAACCAGCATCTCTGTTATCTGTTCTTCAAGTATTTTACTGCCTGAAAGCATAACATCACGCATATTAGTATATTTACCAACTAAAACATCTCTACCTAAAGATGTTTTTGGAACCCATTCAACTTTTTCTTCAACATGCTGGTTTCTGTCTTCTCTTGGTTTATGCTCACGTTTAAAACCATCTCTTCTCTGACCAGTTCTTGGTTTTGAATTGTTATTATTGTTAAAAGCCATTTTATGCAACCACCTTGCCTATTTCTTTTTTTACATCTTCAATAGCTACTGCAATCTTTTTTGTAAGATGTTCTCCTTTAAGTCTTGATTCAGATGGGAAAACCACATCATCAACCAAAACATTAACTCCTGCATCCTTTACACCTTTAACTGTTGCAAATAACCTATTTCCATACAAAACTCTCTGAAGTCCAAAATCAACTATGCACTCTCCTTTAAATTTTGTTTTAAGCAATCTTTTTCCTGCAAGATAACCTGTAAGGTATGCTGAAACAATATTTCCTGTATGTCCATCATATTTGTATTTTTTTAAGCTGTCTGATTTTACACTTGTAACAATCTTATCTCCTTCTGGTGCATAATCTACAAACTGAACAAGCATGTTATTGTTTGACTTTCTTATAACAACCCTCATCATCTGGCTTTTTAGCAATTTCAACCTTAACTGATAATCTGTTTGTCCTCTTATCCTTCTGTTGAATCTAAAAACCCTGTTTTTATTTCTATTCTTTACCATCTTCGTTTTTTATAAGCAGATTATTCTGTTCTATGTAAAGCTTTAAGTGTCTCTTGTTTCTGAAAAAGTTACCCTTAATTTTAAGATACAAGCTCCTGTATGTCTTAGAATCCATCTTGCCTGATTCTTTGTACTGTTTAAGCAATGCTCTTAATGCTCTTATTTTTATCATCCATTGATCCTTTTCAGGAAATCTTGCATTAGCAGTTCCCTTTCTTGAACCTTGTCCCTGTCTTCTTCCTTTCTTTTTTTGCACAGCTATTTTATTTGCTCTTGTTTTTGATATTCCCTTTTTTGGAAGTTTCTTTATAACTTTTTCCTCAAGCAAAGCTCTAGCATCTTCTCTTGAAAGCATCTCCTTAAGACTCTTTTTAGAATCTGCAGTAACAGCATCAAATTTTATCCTTTTTTTGGAAACACCCAATGCTCTTGCAGCAAGATTTTTTTGTTTTCCTAAGTTCATTCTTCATCCTCCTTTTCTGCATCTTTTGCATCAGAAACTTTTTCAGCCTTCTTCTTGCTTGATTCAGCCTTCTTATTCTTTTTATCTAAAGATTCAGCTTTTTTTTCTGATTTTACCTTTGTTATTTCATTTATCTTCTTTTCAACATCAGAAACATTAACAATTTTTATCTTGTTCTCTTTTGCATGCTTTAGCATTTCAAGTCTTTTTCTGTTTCCAACTGTTCTTGAGATAACAACTGTTTCTGTTTTTGCATCAATCCTTAAAAGATCCTGCATATTACATACAACAACCTCTTTAAATCCTAATTTGTTAAAACCTCTTACAAGCTTTGGAGATCCATAACCAACAGATGGCATAGCCCTATGTCCTCTTCTGTGAAGTCTCATCTTAGCCTGATGTCCTTTTGGCCTCTTCCATGATTTTGACCTGGCAAATTTTGCATACTGGTTTATCTGTTGTCTTCTAAAGTTTGGTTTTCTTTTCTTGACATCTGATCTATGTTTTAATAATTTCTCTACCATTTTTATGCTGAATATACCCTATGTGGTTTTTTTATGATATATATACCATCCTGTACAACCCTTCTATCAAGATTTGTAACACGACATAACTGCTCAATACTTGCAGCAGCCTGTCCTACTGTTTCTTTGTTTATTCCGCTAACCTTAATTTCCTTTCCATCAAGCTCAATCTTTACATCTTTTGGAATTTTTACTACTCTTGGAACTTTTTCACCCAAAAGGTTTTTTACCAAAAATTCATCGCCCTTCATTTCAACTGTAATAGGAAACTTTGCAAAAACAACTCTTAAGTCATATTCAAAGCCTTCTGTTACTCCTTTTACAAGATTTTTTATGTGAGCATAAAATGTAAATATCATCTTTTTTTCACGTCTTCCCAAATCATCAGTTCCAACTATTATGTCAGAATCTTTAACCTGTACGCTAATCTTAGGATATTTAAGCATCTTTGAAACTTCACCTTTAGGACCTGCAACTTTTAATATTTTTCCATCAAGTTCTGCCTTAACACCATCTGTTAATGGAACATTTAAATGAAAGCTTTTAGGCTCCTTCTTTTTTATTTCTACCTTAGCCATTTTTCATTAATAACAATATGCAACCAAGAATCCTCCAAGGTTTTGTTCTTTTGCCTGTTTCTGAGTAAGTAATCCTTTATTTGTGGAAATTATCAGAACACCAAAGTCCTTAGCTGGCAAAAATCTCTTTTCATAAGACTCCAGCTCATCTATTCTTACAGGGTATCGTGGTTTTATAGCAAATGTTTCATTGATTGTACCTAAAAGATTAACCTTTAAAAGGCCCTGTCTTCCATCTTCAATCAATTCATAAGAACCCACATAACCATTATCCCTTAACAAATCCAAAATATTTACAAGCAATTTGCACTTTTTAAGCACAACCGTCTTATTTAATGCCTTTACAGCATTGTTTATTTTGGATAAAGCATCAGCAATTGGATCATTTAATACCATTTTAGTTCAGTTTTTTAAAGCCCAGTTTTGTGGCATTCAATCTAAAACACCTTCTACAGATATTTAAACCATATTTTGAAATATGTCCCCTTGTTGAACCGCAAAGTTCACATCTTGTGATACCAAAACCAAAACTCCTCTTCTTTGGAGCATTATGCTTCTGATACTTAGCCCATTTTGCAGGTTTATGTTCCAACTGCACTTTTGCCTTTGCATAATTTTTAGATGTCATCTTAAATCACCTCAACATTAAACTTTTCAGTCATGTATTTTATAACTTCATCTTTAGTCACTCTATGTCTTTTTGGCACTTTTTTACCCAAAAGCATTCTGTTTTTTACACGAAATCCTTTTCTTGCAAAAGTACTCATAAGTTCAAAACCCATAATTCCTATGTCAGCATCATATTTTAAACCATCAAGGTCCAAATATTCATGCACACCTATTGAAAAGTTACCATTAAAATCTATAGATTTTTCCTTAAACTTAGATCCTTTAGATGTTAATATCCATTTTAGAAAATCAAAACCTTCTTGACCTCTTAATGTAACTTTGTATCCTATAGGAAGACCAGGTCTTATCTGCCATGTTGCAAGTCTTCTTCTTGCACAATTCTTAGCAGGAGTCCTTCCATCTGTAACCATTTTAAGAAGTTTTTCTGCTTTAACCATACCCAGCTTATCATTACCAACACATATATTAACAGTAACCTTTTCAAGGAAAAGTTCTTTCATTGGGTTTTCTGCCAAAGTTTTAACAACCTTACTCATTTTTCAAAAACCTCTTAACATCTGCCTTTCCCAATCCAACAACATAAGCATAATCTTTTGCTGTAGAATTAGCTGTACCATCTGCTGATTCAACTGATATAACATCTCTTGTGATTCCATTATATGCATTAAATCCCTTAATTTCTGCTATCTGTCCCTTAAGCTTACCATCATAAAAGAACGCAAAAGATCCTTCCTTTAATGGCAAAACCTTTTCAATCTTATTTTTCTTAAAGTCAAGCACAACAGTATCATTAACTTTTGCAGAATCAAAAACCTTTTTATCAACAAGCCTATTGTATCCGTTCATAAAATTAAGCTGGAATGATTCAGTGCCTCTTATCTGTTTTCCACTTATTCTTAAGTAAAGTAAATCATCAGAACATTTGACAAGTTCAAACTTTCCAAGCTGATTTATGGTTACTAAAAACTTTTCATTGCTTGCAGTTATTTCAAACACATCAAAGATTCCAACAGGATGATTTATATCAGAAACCTTCTTGCCATTAACAAGAACACCTTTCTCATACACTATGTATTTTGCTTCCTTAGCTGTACTTGTATATTTTAATATATCTCTTAAAACCACAACAACAGGAACAACATACTTTAATGAATAAGAACCAGGATTAGGTTTTGCAACAAAAGTAATATTCTTTCTTTTCACAGGCCATCCAAAAGGGGCTTTGCTTCTTTTTAAATGCTGATTATTTCCCATTTTTAGTTCCTCTTAACCTTATCTATCTTTTCAACTCTTTTTGCATCAGACAGGCTCAATTTTGTAATCATAAGATTTGATGCATGTATAGGATAAAGCGACTTTGTACCATCTGCTCTTAAAACTCCTGCATCCTCAACATAAACTCTCATTCTTGAAATTGAAACTTTACTGACCTTTCCACTCTTGCCCTTACTGTCTCCTCTTAAGATTTTTACAGTATCTCCTTTTCTTAGCCTTAGGTTTCTTACACCATATTGCTTTGAAAGTTCATCAGACAAGTGAGCAGACAACATATTCCTCTTTATGTGCAAAGGAGCGTTATGAACATACTTTCTTTGCTTTCTTCTTTGGGAAGATGATTTCCAAAACTTTGACCACTTCTTTTCCATTTTACATAATCACGCTAGCAATTCTTGCAACAGCTGGAAATCTTTCTCCAACCTCTTTTGCTATAACGCCCTTTATTATTGTACCTTTAGGATTACCTTTATCATCCTTTAAAACCACAACTCCGTTAGACTGGAATTTTATTGTAGTTCCATCAGGTCTTCTGTATTCCTGTTTTTGTTTTACAACAACACACTTTACAAGTTCATGCTTCATTTCAGGTTTTCCCTTAAGAACATGAGCAGTAACAAGATCACCAACACCTGCATTCTCAAGTTGTCTTTTTACTGTCTTGTATCCTTTAACACCTATAATTCTTACAGATTTTGCACCTGAATTATCAACACATTCAACTTCAGCACCAATTGGCAAGCCTCTTGAATTGTTTCTTCTAATTGCTTTCATTTTCAATCACCTTAAGTATCACAAAATGCTTAGTCTTTGACAAAGGCCTAGTTTCTGCAATAAGAACCTTATCTCCTACTTTTGCATTTATACATGCAGGGCTATGTGCAGCAACCTTTGAACGAGATTTATAGTATCTAGAATATTTTGGATCCTTAACTATATTGTCCCACTGAACGATAGCTGTCTTATCCATTGATGTAGAAACCACTATTCCTTCAAACATGCTACCTCTAACAGAAACCTGTCCATGATAAGGACATTTATTATCATCACAGGACTGTTCCGGTTTCCATTCAACATTGTAACCAACACTAGTTTTCATTTTTTAATATAAAATTTGGAGAAATATCTTTATTTCCCGCTCTTTTACTTTAGTTTTTGTTAGTAAAAGTAATAAAACTAATTATTATGTGTTTTTAAATGTTTTGTGTGGTATGTTTATGGATTTGATTTTGTTTTGTTACTTGAAAGTAACATTTATAAATATAAATATGTTTGCTTTGATATGATTAACAAAAATTATTTACTTTTATCCGTAAGAATAATGGTATTTTCCTGTTTATTTTTGAGTTTATTTAATTTTTTATATGATATAAGTTCTGTTTGGATTTCATTTTTAACAGTTTTAATCGCTATTTTAATACTTACATGTTTTATATGGTTTAGGGATTTAAAATTTCTTATTGGATATCTTTGTTTACTTTTCTTGCCATTTTTGTATTTGATAGTTATTAATTTTAATTACATATTTATAATACTATTATCAGTTGTGTTAGGAGTATTATTAATGAACATAATAAAGCCTGAACTTAGGATTTGGGTATGGTTTTACTCACTTATAGGAATATTGTTATTTTTACATGTAATCTGGTGGAATTACTTGCCTTTTGGGTATAGTGAAGAGTTAGTATTAGATGTTGGTTCTAGTAACGATTTAAACGGTAAGATCTATTTAGTTGAAAGTGAAGGATTAGGCCCAAGAATATGTATAGAAAAGGATTGTTATAGAGAGATTAATGGGTCGGTGGAGGTTAGGTTTGATCCAAAGATTGTAATTGATAATAATACATATATGGAAATTGAAATTGATGGTGAATTTGAAGAGGATGTTTTTATTATTATTAATGGAAACTATCAACCCATTTATTTAAAAAACCAAAATTTTTCTTATTCGGAAAACTTAAAAGATAGTATTTGGGATTTTTCTATAAAACCTGAATTAGAAATCGATTTTACTAAAAATTTAGAAGAACAAGGTTTTATTGTAATTAATGAAACTGAAAAATCAAAATATAAATGTAATGGTTTTTCTTGTTATGAAAATGATACATTAATTGAAAAAGAAATTTTAGTTATTTATGGAAATATGATTTTTGAAAATATTACAAAAGGTTTAGAATTTGACGGAATTGATGATAAAATTGAATTACTTGGAAGTTATGATAGGTTTGAGAATGAAAGTTTTATTTTAAATGTTGTAGGAGAGATTTTTGATATTAATAGAAATACATCTCAAATCGTAGGACATTTTAATTGGGAAATAATAGTTCAACAAAATAAAGTAAATTTTATGCTTGGTAGGATGGAAAATAGTTCAGGACCATTTTATACTAATTCAGTTAAGTTTGAAAACGAAAGATTTGATTTTACTTATATTTACGATAAATTTGAGAAAAAAGATGTATTTAATTCAAATGTATTAGTTTCTAGAAAAGAATTTAAAAATGAATCTATTTTTTTAAGTTATAACTCTGAAACTAATTTAGGCTTTGGTTATACTAGACATAATTATGAAAAAGGAGAGTATTTCAAGGGTAGAATTGAAAAGTTCATTATTGGTAAAATTGAAAATTTTGAATTAATAAGTCCAACTAAATTTAATATACAAGAACCTAAAATATATATATCAGGAGTTGGTAAAATTAATGATATAAAATATAGAATATTTAAAAATGATTTTTGATATAAAACCTAAAAATAGAATAATTGAACTCGGATTTTTAATATTAATTCAATTATTTATATTAAGTATTATATTTTCAGTATTTGATTTTTTTCAAATAATTAATATCTCAAAATATATTAGATTAAATTGGTTTTTTATTATGTTAGTAATATTTGGAATATACTTTGGATACTGGAAATTATATCAAAATGAAAAAGCTAAAAAAATTGTACCACATTTATTTTTAATAAGTTTGATACTATTTGCAGTGAATGATTTTTTTAATTTAAGTTATTTTAGTAATTTTAGATTTTTATTTTTTATTATTTCTATTGTATTTGGTTCATTATCTTTATTATTTAACAAAGAAGTTATTAAAGAAAATAATAAATCTAATAACAAAATAGGTATTACAATATTGATTTCAATATATCTAATTAGTAGAATTTATTCCATTTTTAATAATACATTATGGATAGATGAGGCAACTACTTATTTATCATCCTATTTTGTAAATTTAAGTTATTTCCCAATTTTTCCTTCGAAATTTTTTTATTATCAATCTTTAATAACAACATATTATTACTCTTTTTTTATGATATTTACAAAAAATATATTTTTATTAAGAAGTTCAAATTTGATTTTAGGAACTATAACAATTATTATGATATTAACTAAATTCCCCTTAATCTTTGATTATAAAATTTCAATGATAATTGTAATTTTATTTATTTCAAGTTCATTATTAATGTTTTATGAAACAATAATCAGATTCTATTCTTTTACAATATATACCATGATAATATATTTATACTATCTTATAAATGACAAAATCACTAAAAATAAAAAAAGCATTATTTTAAGTATAGTTGTAATTTTAGGAATTTTAATTAATAGATTCTTTTTATTTTTGTTAATATTCAATTTTATATATTTATTTTTTTTATATTTTAAAAAAAATATCATTTGTAAAGAATTTCTTTTTTCTCTAATAATAACGTTATTATTTTTTAATTTTTTATTCAATTTTCAAACACCAATATATGCCAATTATTCAATGTGGTATTATTTTGATTTTATGATTAATAATTTAAGTATAATATTCATATTTAATATATTATTGGCTCCGTTCGGAGTTAAGTAATATTTAACAAATATTTCTTAATTAATGAATTTT
>CAYSDY010000001.1:249450-345754 GCA_964429995.1 uncultured Methanosarcinales archaeon | reverse complement strand
ATTTAAAAATGATTGAAATCATAAGCACAATTCATCCACCACCAAAAATATTTTGAAAGTGGTCTTCTTGAGAATTAAGATAAAGATTCATAATCTCTTTTCTTTCTTATTAGGTTAATACAAAAACAATTTTTACCCTATTTCCCAATATACTTTCCAACATTAAATTTATTAACAACCTTTTGTGAATCAAATAATGCATAACCTAACACTCTTTTCTCAAATGTGACTATAAAAAAAATATTCTGTGGTAATTCATCTAAAAAATCATTTTTCAAAAGATTCTTAGAATAAACAAAATCAAGTGCTTTTTTATAAGAAGATATCTCGTATCCTCTTGTTCTTTCTAAAATCTTATTAAGAAGATATGAAGATGGCACAATTTCATTATCAAATCGCAGAAAAACAATATCTAAAGAAGAAAATGAAGAATTATCATATGCCATAAAATAAGCAAAATCATTAAAAGAAACTATTTTGTTAAAACCATTAAAAACAGATTCAAAATCCTTATTGCAAATCCCAAAACCTTTACAGAAATTTTTAAGAAAAACAATATCCATCAAAAATACATAGCACGAATCTTTTAAAAATATTGCTAATAAAACAATAGAAGATTGTAAAAAACCTATAAAAAAAAAATCGCAAAATTTGAGTTATCCACACCATAAATAATGAAGTATTTATCACTCCATTTTGTTTACTGCGATTTTTGATAATTCCTTTGCATACCCAACGCACATATTAAAAAATAGTAATCCTACTTATAAGTATCAACTATCTGATTTTAACAGATAAACAACTCTCCTAATTTTAAGCATAAAACACCTAGTTTGACATTTTTTACAAAAAAAACGAATTAACCACTACAAAGATATAACAAAATATCTATAATGAAAAAATATTGCTAAATATTATGGATAATGAATCTTTAAGAATCAAAGAAGTATTTATTGAAAACGAAATGAAAGATGCATACTTATCTTATGCAATGAGTGTAATAATAGGAAGAGCCCTACCAGATGTACGTGATGGTTTAAAGCCTGTTCACAGAAGAATAATTTATGCAATGCATAAAGAAGGTTTAAATCACAGCAAAAAATTCTCTAAATGTGCAGGAGTTGTAGGAGAAGTGCTAAAAAAGTACCATCCACACGGAGATACTGCTGTATACGATGCCTTAGTAAGATTAGCACAAGATTGGAATCTTAGATATCCATTAATAGAAGGACAGGGAAACTTTGGTTCTATTGAAGGTGATAGTGCTGCTGCATATAGGTATACAGAATCTCGTATGGAAAAAATAACAGAAAAATTACTTGAGAATATTGATAAGGAAACTGTCAAATGGACTGCAAATTTTGATGATACTGTTTTAGAACCTGAGGTATTACCTGCAAGTTTTCCAAATTTACTTGTAAATGGATCAAGTGGAATTGCTGTTGGAATGGCAACAAACATTCCTCCACATAATTTAGGAGAAGTTATTGATGCATCTATTTTTCTAATAGATAATCCTGAAAGTTCAGTTGAAGATATTGTAAGGAAAAATATAATTAAAGGACCTGATTTTCCAACCGGCGGACTTATAGTTAACAATTCAGGATTAAACGATTTCTATATGACTGGACAAGGTAGTATAATCATGAAAGGTGTTTGTCAGATAGAAGAATCAGATAGAGGAAAGTCGTATATAATAATTGAACAAATTCCATATCAGGTAAATCTAACCAATCTTCAGAATCAGATAGTGGATCTTGTTAAAAGTGGAAAAATCAAAGATATTTCTGACATACGAAATGAAACAAACAAAAAAGGAATAAGAATAGTAATAGAAGTGAAAAAGGATATAGATCCAAATATAGTATTAAACCAATTATATCAATTTACAGCATTAAAAGGCGGATTTTCAGCAAAAATGCTAGCAATAGTAAATGGAGTTCCAAAAGTACTAAATCTAAAAGAATATCTTCATAATTTTATAATTTTTAGACAACAAATAATTGTAAACAGAAGCAAATTTGACCTTAAAAAATCTCAAGAAAGACTTCATATACTTGCTGGATTAAAAATTGCACTTGAGAACATAGATAATGTTATAACACTGATAAAACAATCTGAATCAACTGCTATTGCAAAAGAAAAACTTGAAACAGCATACAATCTTAGTGATCTGCAATCACAAGCTATACTTGACATGAGACTACAAAGATTAACTGCTCTTGAAACAGAAAAAATTGAAAGTGAATATAATGAAATATTAGAAAAGATAAAAGAACTAGAAGAAATATTAAACAGTAAAGAAAAACAATTTGAAATCATAAAGAATGAATTAATTGAAATAAAGAGCAATTTTAATGATGAAAGAAAAACTCATCTTGTAACAAGCGATGATACAACAAATATAGAAGATCTGATTCAGGATGAAGATTTTGTAATACTTATAACACAAAAAGATTACATAAAAAAAGTACCTTTAAGCGAATACAGATCACAAAAAAGAGGAGGAAAAGGCGTAAATGCACATCTAAAAGATGAAGATACCATAAAAAATCTATTCATCGCAAATTCTAAAGATAACATGCTAATATTTACCAATGATGGAAACATTAATTGGTTAAAGATTTATGAAATTCCTCTTGCCTCATTCCAATCAAAAGGTAGACCTATAGTAAATTACATAGATCTTAAAGGCAAAAAAGTAACAAATGTAATAAATGTTGCAAACCTTACAAAAGGGTATCTAATATTTTTAACAAAGAAAGGAATCATTAAGAAAACAGAAATGAACAACTTCTCAAAACCAAGAGCAGGTGGAATTAAAGCAATTGGTTTAGATGAAGGAGATAGTGTATTAAATGTAATATACTCAACACAAGGAGAAGAAGATATAATAATAGAATCAAATGTTGGAATGGCAATAAGATTTAAGCAAACAGACCTTAACGTATTAGGTAGAACAGCAAAAGGTGTTAAGGCTATGAAGTTAAAAAATAACGAAGAAATAATTGGTATTGAATTAGTTGAAACAGGAAAAACCATGTTCACAATAACAGAAAATGGATATGGAAAAAGAACACTATTATCCGATTATCCAACAATTAAAAGAGCAGGAAGAGGGGTAATAGATATAAAAACTGATGCAAGAAATAAAAATGTAGTAACAATGAAAGCTGTAGGAGAAGATGATGAAATACTAATAATTTCACAAAAAGGAAAAATCATAAGAACTCCTGCTAGCGATGTAAGAATAATAAGCAGAAACACAAAAGGTGTTAAAATAGTAAATCTTGATGATGATGACAAAATATCAAGTGCAGAAAAAATCATCAATGAAAACAGTGAAGATGATATTGAAGAATAAAACCATTAATTAAGCATTAATTCTTTTAACTTTTTTGAAATAATAGCACCATCAACCTTATTATTAAAATGCTTCATTGCAATTCCCATAAGAGCACCCAAAGGTGCACCAGAATTTTTAGCAATTATTTCTTTTAAATCTTTATCAATATCTTCTAAATCACAAGCAAGCACAAGATTATTATTTTTTATGTAGTCTGAAAAATTTAATACATCTTTTTTATTCTCTTTAAAAAGCAATTTGTAAAGTTCATACAAAGTATTCTTATTTATGGTTGAATTATTAATATTTTTTAAAATTTCAGCATAAGTATTAACACTTAACATGATTGGTTCTAAAGACTCTCTTTTGACGACTTCTTTTGGAATTTCAAATAAATATGTGTATGTTTTTTTAAAACTATTTAATATATTTGACAAATATTCAAAATCCTGTTCGCTAAAAGAATCAAGTATTTCTTCTATCTTGTTGATTTCTTCTATTTCCCATTCTTTACTAAGTCTTAATAACCTAACTGTATACTCTTCTGGAATTTTTTGTTTTTGATCATTAAGATAATCATCACTTATTTCAAACCGTAAAACATCTGTTTCAGGATACATTCTTGCAGAACCAGGCATAGCCCTAAGATATGTTGTAACTACACCTTTAGGATCAACCTGTCTTACTTCTTCATTTACCTTTGTTATCATGTTTTTTATTATTTCAAAAACATTTAAAAGTGATTTTTCAGCAACCTCCTTTTCTGCTGTAATGATTATGAATGCATCTTGCTTATCTATTTTTAAAAGCTTTCTGGTATCTTCTACTTCTTTTTCTGATATTTCATATTTTGGCAATTCATCAGAATGAAAAATTCCTTTTACGGATGGAAAGTGTTTTTTGTTCCTGTTTGATATCTCTGTTGCAAATCTATAATTATCATTTAATTCATGTCCTAAAATGTTTGTAAATTTTTTCAATATTATAGCTAAAACTCTTGCTTGCTTTGACTGCAACTGTTTTTTTATTATATTCGACTCTGTATTTGCAAAAACATCTGTAATATCATAAATTTTAAAATCAGAAAAATTATCACAATTTATCCCTTTAGTTTTTAATTCATCTATAATTGAAAGTATTATAATTTGTCTTCTTATTTCTGAATCTATTATTTTTGGAATCATTTTAAGGTTCTGAATTCCCTTAATTTCTACTCTTGCACCATTTGTTATTGAAACATTAAGATCCTGCCTTATGGTTCCAAGACCCCTTTTAACTTCTTTAAAACTTCTTAAGATTGATCCAAGAATTTCAGCAACCTCAAGAGCATCACAAGATGTCTTTATGTGAGGAGCAGTAGTTATTTCTATTAATGGAATACCTTGTCTATCAAGAGCATAAACATTACAATCATCAAGTCTTTCTATAGTTCTTGAAGAATCCTCCTCAAGGTTGATTCCATTTATACCAACCTTACCAAACGATGTATTAATATAACCATCAATCCCAAGCATTGCAGTACGCTGAAAACCTGACGTTACAGAACCATCTATTATAAGTTTTCTCATAAACTGCATCCTGTCAAAAAAATTTATATTCATCATAATCCCTGTACGAATAGCAACCGATAATGCATCCTCATTAAGTTTTTCGGGTGGTTGTTCATCTAAATCAACAAGACATGCACATTCATCATTATACCTATAAACATTTGCCTTTTGCTTCTTAAATTCCTCTAAAGCAGCACTATCAATGTCTCCAGTTTCAGAAACAGAAAATCTTAATTTTCGTTTAATCTGCTTATTTAACAAAGAATTATCCACTATCTTACATGGGCAGTTACAAAATAGCTTTTTAGTATCCAATTGTTGATGAACCTCTATTCCACACAAAAATCCATATTTTCTATAATCAATGTTTTCTAAATCTTTAAGAAATATAAGTTTACTCATAAAATTATTATTGTTTAAATATTTAAATAGTTTTTTAAATAAAAAAAATTATCTTACTCGTATTTTCCTATGACATCTATGCTTTCAACATTAGTCATAACAGCACTTCTGCAACAGAATCTCTCAAGTCCAAGTTCATCCAATGCTTCCTTTTGACTTTTACCTTCTTTTAGAAGTTTCTGATATTTTTCCCACTTGCTACCTAATACCTTACCACATGAAAAACATCTTACAGGGATTATCATAAAATATGTTAATAAAACTCGTTTTATAAAATTAACTATACATAATTTTAAAAAAAATTGTTTTTAACAAGCTTATTTAAAAAATAGCGTTGTAAAACATCCATATTGTAAGGGATCACATAGTTCCCTTTTTAAACTATTAGATTTTTTGTAGCCTTCTATGATTTAAGATTATTAATAAATATCTTACAAGATAAAGTAACAAAAAAAATAGTAAAAAAATTTATAAACCATTAAGAATTCATACTTTTAATAGCATTTGTAGTTCAACGGCTAGAATCCCAGCCTTCCAAGCTGGTGATCCGGGTTCGAATCCCGGCAGATGCATATCTTTTTCTAATCTAAAACACAACCTTTAAAAGATAATATATATTACTTTATAGTAAGATTTGTCTATTTTTATAGTATAAATCTGTTTTCAAAATTAAAAAATGGCAGAGCTTAAGCGGGAATATGTAATCCCATTGAGGAGAAAAACAAGATTTGCCCCCAAATGGAGAAGGAGTAAAAAAGCTGTGTCTGTTTTAAAGGAGTTTATATGTAAACACATGAAAACAGACAACGTTATCGTTTGTCCTGAACTAAATCATAAGTTATGGGCTAATGGTATAAAGAACCCTCCAGGAAAGGTCAATGTTGTTGCTTTAAAGAAAAAAATAGGTCTTGAGGAAAAAGTCATTGTAAACCTTATAGAGGTTGGTGTTGATAAGTACCTAGGACTTTATGAAGAAAAGAATGCAACTGTTGAAAAAGAAGAAGTTAAGCCAGCTGATTTAAAATCAGAAAAGGCAATTGATGTAGAATCAGTTGAAAAGGATGATTCAAACAAAGAAGGTCAGAATTTGGCTGATACAAAAACAAACAAAAAGCTGAAAACTGAAAAAAAAGAGGTAAAAAAAGATGAATAAACTAGTTGAAGCTATAAAAGCCAATGAACACATAAAGGCACCTATATGGGCTCCTTTTGTTAAAACTGGTGTGTCAAAAGAAAGACCTCCTGTAGATCCTGACTGGTGGTATGTAAGAGTTGCATCAGTTCTAAAAAAGGTACGTAAATATGGACCAATTGGTGCAAATAAACTTGCAAAGTTTTATGGTGGAAGACAAAATAGAGGTCATAAAACAGACATCAAAAAAGATGGATCAAGAAATATAGTAAGAAAGTCGTTACAGCAACTTGAAAGTGCTGGATTCATAAAACAGGTTTCTGATAAGAAATACGGAAAAGTAATAACAAAAGAGGGAAGTGATTTGCTAAAATCTAGTGAAAATTAAAATGGAAGGACTTATAATAAATTACAGAAGAGGCAGAAGAACTCAAAAGCCAAATCAGATGATAGTTGTAGTCCCTTTAGTGGATAAAGCAAAAGCTGTCTCTTTAATAGGCAAAAAAGTGACTTATGTTTGCCAAGGTAAGGCAAAAAAAGAAATATCTGGTATAATATCATCTGTTCATGGAAACAAAGGTGCTGTAAGAGTACTTTTTGAAACAGGAATGCCAGGACAAGCTATAGGAGGAAAAGTTAGTATTAACTAAATCGTAAAATGGCAAAATTAAGAAAATGGACCGCTTATAGAACTCTTGAAAGGCCTTACACAAGATTTTCAAAATATAGGAAAAAAGGTTTTGTTAAATCCAGACCAGGTAAAAAAGTTATTAAATACGACATGGGTTCTCTAAAAGCTGGATTTGAACAATTCCCTATAAAACTTGTTATGATTTCAAGAGATGATGCACAAATAAGAGCTAACTCTATTGAATCTGCAAGAGTTGTGATTTTAAGAAAAATTGAAAAAAAATACGGTAAAGATGGATTTTACCTAAGAGTAAAAGCTTATCCTCATCATGTTATAAGAGAAAATCCTCTAGCAGCAGGAGCAGGTGCCGATAGACTTTCAACAGGTATGAAACACAGTTTTGGAAAAACAATAGGAACAGCTGCAAGAATCTTTAAAGGAGCTCCTATATTTGAACTTTATTTACAAGAGGGTGAAGAAAACTTTGGAAGAAGTGCTTTAAAAGTTGCTTCAACAAAATTACCAATAAGAACTACAATTCAGAATATTTAATTTCTGAATTATTTTTTTTTATTTCTATTGCTTTTTTTATAAGACCATAAAATAAAGGCGAAGGCCTTTCTAGTTTTGATTTCAATTCAGGGTGTGCCTGTGTTGCAACAAAAAAAGGATGTATTAAAGTATCCATTTCAATAAATTCTACAAGATTTCTCTCAGAACTCTTACCTATAATTTTTAACCCTTCCTTTTCAAAATAATCAGTAAAAGCAGGATTAACCTCATATCTATGTCTATGTCTCTCTGAAATCACATTTTCATCAAAAACTAAACCTAATTCCTTATAAAGATTTAATGTCATACTCTCATTTAATTTTGCATCATAAGCTCCAAGTCGCATAGTCCCTCCTTTTTCAGTTATTTCCTTTTGTTCATCAAGTAATGTTATTGCAGCATCTTTCAAATCACAACCAAGTTCTAATGAACTTGCATTCTTAATATTACACACATTCCTTAAAAATTCTATAACAGCAAGTTGTAAACCATAACATATTCCAAGCAAAGGAATCTTATTTATCCTAGCTATTCTTATAACTTCTATTTTCCCTTCTATACCTCTTGAACCAAAACCACCAGGAATAATTACACAATCCATATTATTTATTTCGTTTGGATTTATTTCTTTGGATGTATCTATCCAATTTATATGAATATTAGTATTAAAAAAATAAGAACAATGTTTTAAGCTTTCAACTATGCTGGCATAACTATCCTCAAGATTAGTATATTTACCAGCTATCCCAACATTAATATCGCCCACTTTTCCTTTTTCCAAAAGCATATTCCAAGCATTAAGCTTTTTAGGTTCAGAAAGATTAAGATTAAGCTTTTTATCAATCAAATCTATCAAGCCCTGCTTTTTAATAAGATTAGGTATTTTATATATCTCATCAACATCTATCATAGATATTATATTTTCTTCTTTTACATTACAAAACAATGCAATTTTCTTAATTGAATTTTCAGTTAAAAACTCCTGACATCTACACAATATAAATTCAGGCCAAATACCTTTTTGATGAAGCAATGAAACACTTTGTTGAGTTGGTTTTGTCTTTTGTTCTTTTACTCCATAAGGAATAGGTAAAAACGTTAAATGCAAATACGCAATATTACCCTCTCCAACCTTCTGCTTTAATTGTCTTGCAGCCTCAATAAATATTTCATTTTCTAAATCACCAACAGTTCCTCCAATCTCTATAAGCACTATTTCAGCATTTTTTTCATCAGCAATGCTAAAAATCTTCTCAATTATAGCATCACTTACATGAGGAATCAATTGTACAGTTTTGCCAAGATAATCTCCAGCACGTTCCTTTTTTCTTACAAAATCATATATTTTCCCCATACTTTGACTCTGTTCCTTATCTGCTATTATATCCATAAATCTTTCATAATGTCCAAAATCCATATCAACTTCTGCTCCATCATCCAACACAAAAACCTCTCCATGTTCATAAGGGTTCATTGTTCCAGGATCAACATTAAGATACCCATCCAATTTGATAGGAACCACATTATATTTTTCAGATAAAAACAATCCTATGCTGGCTAAACTGACCCCTTTTCCTAACCCTGAAAGAACTCCTCCTGTTATTACTATATACTTTCTTTCCATAATTTTTCTATTACATTTTTTTATATAAATTTTAATTGTCTGATCTATTGTGACATGATACTACTAACAATAAGAAACAAAAAGATATAATAAACAGGACTGCTGATATAAATTATACCCACAAATGAATTTCAAGCAACAATAAGATTTATAAGTGTTTTTTTATTTTCTATTAATATCTGGTCCTGTGGTCTAGTCTGGATATGACAACAGCCTTCTAAGCTGTGGATCGAGGGTTCGAATCCCTCCGGGATCGGTGTCCCATACAAAAGTTTATAAATGCTTTTGTAATTTTTCTTATTATCCTCCGATAGTGTAGTCCGGCCAATCATTCCGGCCTTTCGAGCCGGGGACCTGGGTTCAAATCCCGGTCGGAGGGTTTTTATTTTGACTTGGCAGGTGAACATTATTATAAGACCCACCTAAAACAATATGTGAATCAGTTTTATGGTTTTCAATAACAGGCAAAAGTTCAACAAGTTCTTCAATATCTAAAAGAGCATATTGCCCAGATTTAGTGTTATTTCTATAGTTGTTATAGACTCTTGCTAAAGCAGGTACAATTATCATAAAAATAAATTGATAGTTAATGTTTATAAGAGTTTTGGGAAGTGTCATTATAATTAAAAACAAATCTTTATAAAAACTAACATATATTAAAAAGAATATATGTTTTTTATTGATTCTAAAAAATCAGTTAGTGCAGTAGTTGCATCCTTATTACTTTTAGTTGTAGCTATAATCTCAATTGTCTCATTACAAACCTGGTATGACAATTATCAAGAGGCAACCTTAGTTCAAGTTGAGGAAAAATCAGGTATTAATGACATTATAACTATTGAAGGAATATTTGGAGGCGAATTATACGTTAAGGGTGATTTGGAACAAAAAAGTATTAGTAAAATTGAAATTAAAGATAATAGTGGTAGTAAATGTGTTTATCAGGACTTTCTAAATAATTCAAATATTGAAGGAAACCTTATACTTCATATGCCTTTTGATAGAATCTTAAATAACGGAACCCATAATATAAGTGAAGATATATCAGGAAATAATCTAAATGGTATAATTTTAGACCCTATTAATATTTCTTCAGGGAAAATAGGTAATTCTTATAATTTTTATAATAGTAGTATCCTGATAAACTATGACCCTATAATAAACTTTACAGATAACTTTAGTATTGTATTATGGACAAAAGTAGGAAATAATTATAATGCAAATCCTAGATTACTATCAAGAGGCTGGGCAGAATCATATGAAGTTTGTTTAGATAACCCAAATGATGAACTATATATGGCTTTAACAAATAGTAGCGGCAACATATATGGTAAGACAAATACAAATGATGAAGATGGTCAATGGCATCACTTTATTTTTTCATATACAGGTTCAAGAATTAATGTTTTCAGAGACGGTGTTTCTGTAACAAATTACTCATTTAATAATTTAAAAACATCAAATTCTGACTTAGTAGTAGGAGCCATAAATATATATCATAGTGACAATTATGTAGGCCATATTGATGAACTGAAAATATATAATCAGGCCATAAATTCAACTCAGGCCAGGTTTATATATGCAGGGACAAATTTTAATAATATAGGAAATATAAATTCTTTTAATGTTGAAAGTTGTAATCTCGTGAAAGGAAAGGAATATGAAATAGTCTTTGTGACTAATGATAAAGTAATTGAGAAAAAAATTATTAAAAGATAAATGATATTAAAATTGAGATTATTAATTATATTTATTCTATTATTGTTTGCAAGTAGTTTTATTTTCTTTTATGAAGATATAATAGGGAATTCTCCTCAGAAAAACATTGAGTGCAATAATGATAATATGTATTTGTTTGTAAATAACACAAAAATAATTGATTCATGTAGTAATGAAGTTCAGATATATGGTATTAACTGGTTTGGATTTGAAACCCCAGACGCTGTAGTTCATGGTCTTTGGGCAAATTCACTAGATAACTTATTATATCTTATAAAAAATGCAGGTTTTAATACTATAAGAATTCCACTCTCAATTGAAAACCTTGATGAGAACTATTATCCCAAGACTATTAATTATGAAATAAATCCTCAGCTCTCAGGGTTAACTTCTATGGAAGTATTGGACTTATTAATAGATAAGGGTTGTGAAAATGACTTATACATAATCCTAGATAATCATAGAAATTACAATACACATATTTCCGAAAAAATGTATGAGGGAGATTATAATGAAGAAAAAGTTTTAAGAGTAATAAGAAAAGTAATTAATAGGTATAAAGATAAGAAATGTGTAATCGGATTTGATATAAAAAATGAACCTCATGGCTCAATAACCTGGAATGAGTGGGCTCAGACTTCTACTAAAGTTGGTAATGAAATATTGTCAGTTAATCCAAATCTGTTAATATTAGTTGGTGGGATTGAACTGAAAAAAAATGAAGAAATACCTTACTACTCTTTTTGGGGAGAGTACATAGGAAATACTGATTTAGTCAATATTGATACTTCAAAATTAATTTTCTCCCCTCACACATACGGCCCTTCAGTAGCAAACCAGGACTATTTTAATGATGAAAATTTCCCCGATAATATGCCCCCAATTTGGGATAGATATTTCGGCCATGTAAAAATAAACCAGTCAAGAGCAGTAATAATTGGAGAATTCGGAGGAGATTACAAAGACCAGGATAAGATATGGCAGGATAAGTTCATTGAGTATTTGTCTAAGATAAATATAACAAATATCATATACTGGAGTCTAAACCCAAACTCTAAAGATACCAAAGGAATACTAAAAGAAGACTGGAAAACCTACAACCAGGAAAAGTTAACCCTATTATCCAAACTAAAGAAAGAGTAGTTATATGAATAATTAATCCATAACAATAAATAGATAAAAATAAAAAGCGAAATTAAAACTTGAAGTTGTAGATGAGATTGACATAACTCGATAAAACTATAAACCCAAAACAAATTTTTAATAGTTTTTTGACAAAAAAGGGTGATATTTGCCTGCACTTGAAATTTGAGGACTTTTTTATATCAGATAACCAAGAGGTTTAGTGATTCCAGATTGTTTTAGGTTTGGTCCATTTTAGTCTAGCAATTACAGTTTTAGAAGATATTATACATAATTAGATTTTATTTTATAAATAAAAGACTATGTAAGCCTAAGCCAGATGCTCCCACTGAATTCATTTTATGATTAGCATAATTCCAAAGAACTTGATAATAATTATTAATAACTGGATTATTATTTCTTAACAAAATAGCAAGTGTATAATCAGTTCCTGAAAGAGCACATCCAGAATCTTCATCATGAAATAATACTTTATGACCTCCTGCAAGTGGGAAATCAAGCAAACTATTGTAACTATAAATATTAACACAAGAAGAATTCACAAGAGTATCCATATTTGCATACCATAAATTATTATACTGGTCATTCATTAAAATTCCTTCTTGCATATTTTCTCTTAAAATTTGCCATACAGTACTATTAACAACAGAATCGTAACTATTAATAGCTAAATAAGATTTTTCTTGTGCTGGATTTTGATTGGTAATTAGCATCCATCCTCCTGTATGTAAATCCATATCACAATAAACATCAAATGCTTGAGAAGCATTTACTCCGTCAACATCTATTTTATATTTTCCATCTCCAATATCACCAGAATAAAGATAATTTTCTTTCGAAGAATTTAAATAATCATAACAATTTTTTGCTATTTCTCCATTTGACCACATTCTAGTATCTCCAAATAATTTAACTGTAATTATATTGTCTTTAGTTGTAACATTCCATAATGTTGTATAATTTCCAACAGTTATATTTACAACTCTTGATTGCAAATAATCATTAATTGATATAACTCTTATTGTTAAATTTTCAGCCTCTGTAATATTGCCTAAACTTTTCCAAGTAGAACCTCCATCTGTACTAAATTCTGGATTACCTAAACCATCTAAAGTAGATACTAAAACATTAATTGTTCCGTTATAACTTGTTAGAGTTAAAGTCTCTGAAGTAATTACTGTGTTTAATTCAACATCTGTTTGGTTAGTAAAATTGAAAGCATCAGGTGTTATATCTTGTCCTAAAACAGTACATGTCGAATATATATAACCAAAATCACCTGTTAATACTCCATCATTACAACCTCTAAAAGAACCATGACAAGTTGTTATTCCATATTGAACTGTTGAAGTATTATAAAATAAAATACTACCATTATGAGGTATTGACACTCCATCTAAATTACAATCCAAATAACTTGTTCCATTATAATTTTTTAGATAGATTTTTTTACTAAACAAACCTTTATCTGTTACTAACAAAACTTCAGGTGTTACACTTTTAGCTACATTTAAACAATTACCAATATCAATAGTTTTTAAACCCTTAGTTAAGTTTTGTGAAGAAACAGAACACAATCTGCCATCAACTTTTACTGCTGTTAAACTTAAATTGTCATATTCATTTCTAAAATAGATATCACTATAAATTACTTTATCAATATAACTATTTATAGTTCCACCAGAACTTTTTTGATCTACATTTGCTAAATTAGAACTTTGGTATATAGAAAACCATATTTGAAAACCTATTACAGCTACAACTGAAATTACTAATAATAAGGCTATAGATACAAAAGAAGATATACCATTTTTATCAAAAAATTTATTCATAAAACTATAAACTATAATTTTAAATTAAAAATATTTCGCGTAACAAGAAAGTAACACTTTTTAAAACAAAACAAACATTTTCCCTTTTACAAATCAATTATTTCTTTAATATATTTAAAGCCTGAAGATTATATAGTAAAAGTATACAATTAATCCTCTTTTTTTATAAAAAACACCACTACATAAAAAAATATTTAAAAAAATAAACACAAACATCTATATGTTATATTCAAGACAGGATATTTTTATGCAAAACCAAGGCTTTAATGATTTTGATTCTTTAATTTTTAGCAAGAAAAAAATTGTAATAATAGGAGCAGGAGGAATAGGCAGTGTCTTATCAGAACTTCTTGTAAGGGGAGGATTTACTAATCTTTGTATAATAGATTCTGACATAATAGATCTCACTAATCTTCAAAGACAAATCTATTTTAAAGAAGACATAGGAAAACCCAAAGTAAAAGCACTAAAAGATCACCTTAAGAAAATAAATCCAAATACAAAAATAGAAAACAAAGTATCTGTATTAAACAAAGGTAACGCAAATACTCTACTATCTGGATATGATCTTATAATCGATGCAACAGATAATTTTCAATCAAGAAAAATAATAAATGATTTTTGTATCCTTAACAAATGTGACTGGATATTTAATGCAGCAGTAAAAGCTCAAATAATGTCTTGTATTTTTTATGCTACTAATAATTCTTTTGATCTTGTTTTTAAGAATCACATAAAAGACACCTCTTGTTGTGAAGTAGGGGTTTTAGCATCAACAACTTTTATTGCTGGATCTATTGCTTATAATAATGTTCTTAAATATTTCTTAAAAATAAACGAAAATGTATTAATAAAATTTGATATTTGGAATTATCAATTACATAAAATTAATCTTGAATAATCCAATTTTCAAAATATTTTATAAACAGTCATATCACATAATACCTATTAATGGAAAAAATAATAGATATAACAAAAGAAAACATAGACAAATATCCTTGTAGATGTTTTATGAAAGCAAATGATATTGGATATGAAAAAAAACTTTTATGGTTTAAGAAAAAATTTGATAAAGGAATAAGAGCAAAACAACTCTATCTTGAAAATGAAAACAAGGCAAATGGTTTTATAGAATACTGTATATCTGATGAACTTGTAAGAGCAGTAGTTGCAAAAAATTATGTTTTTATAAATTGCCTATGGATATCCCCTAATAAGTTTAAATCTAAAGGATATGCTAGCAAAATGATACAAAGCGTTATTGATGATGCAAAAAAAATGAACAAACTTGGCATTGCAACTATTGCATCTTCTAAAAAACCATTTATTGCTGATGAACGTGTTTTTATTAAAAATGGTTTTTCAAAAATAGATGAAAAAAATGATTATATTCTATTAGCATTAAGTTTTAAAAAAGATAACAAAAATATGCCTTACTTTGCAGACATAAGCTCAAATCTTTTAAAATATTCAAAAGAAAATATTGTTATAACTTATTCTGCTCAATGTCCATGGGTTGCAAAATCAATAACAGAATTTAAAGAATCATTTGAATCATATAAAATTCCTTTTAATATAAAAGAACTTAAAGAATATTCAGACATAATTAATTGGTCAATTAGTCCTTTTTCTGTTTTTAACCTTGTAATAGACGGCAAAACAAAAGCAGAACACTACATAAGCAAGACTAGGTGTGAAAACATATTAAAAAAAAATAAACAGAATTAAACTTAATTATTTTTATTATTAAGAGATTTTTTAACTAATTTTTTAAACTAAATATTGCTACTACTATTATGATTGACAACTCATTAAAAGAAATTATATCATCAAAAATTACAAAAAATGATTTTGAATTGGCTCTAACAAAAAGATTTTTATTTGTTTTTAATTTTCTAAACTCTTCTCAGTTAGAAAAATTATTCAATAAAAAAGATAAGGAATTGTTATTTGATTCTAATTCAAAAAAACATTTATCAAAAATATATTCAATGATTCTCTCTTTTTTTAATAATGAAATAACACTTAGATATCTTGATTTTTTCTTCTATCCAATTAGTTTGCAAAACAGTATTCAAACAAGGTTAAATGCATTAAATAATTTTAAAGATCAAAATATTGATAGCATAGATCTTTCATTCTTAAAAAAATTTAACAAACTTGATACTTCATGCTTTTTTTCAACAAGATTATACACTATTGATTATGAACTTGTAGAATATTTTTATTCCAAATACAAAATTAATCTTATATATATAACACAAGAGGAAATAGCCTTATTAACAGAATCAGCAGAAAATGATTTTATACTTGTTACAAATGAAGATGTTATCATACAAACACATACATTTAATTCTACTGATTTTGAAAATATTGTTGTTGGAAAAATCATATTAAATAATAAAGAATTAATCCTATCACTTCTTAAAACCTATTTTATGTTTGATAAAGAATTAAAAGATAAAATCATTAAATCTTTTGATATAAAATATAATCTAAACATTAACGAAAACATAATTGACTTATTTTATGATCAATCAGTTGAATCATGCAATATTATAAAAAAATTACTTTCTGATATAGACAATCAAATAATAGAAATTAATCAAAACATTAAAAAGGTAATTCTTGAAAAAAAAATTTCTATTGAAGGAAATGAGCTTTTAGAGCTTTTTGATTCTTCAAATAGCGATATATTGAAAAAAAAAATAAGTTCTGATGTAAGAGATATTATTTGTGAATATGAAAAAAATATAATTAACAATTTTAAAGAAAATGGAATAACTATCCACTATCTGTTTTCAGATTATAATTATCCTGTATCTATTGATTTAGAAATAATTGATAACATAAAAAATAATCTCAATTATATTGAAACAGAAAGAAAACTAAATTATTATAAAAAGCTTGGAAAAAGTATGTCATATGAAAATATTTATGCTCTTTGTGATTTTACATTTATCATTGATATGTTGTTTGGAATACTAAAATTTAGAAATAACTATTCTTTGGATTGTAATTTAAAATATGAAAATTCTATTGTATTTGATAATGGTTTAAATCTTTATCTTAAATCGCCAGTACCAATAAAATATGCACTCAAAAGTTCCTTATTCGGTCTTAATTTTGAAAAGGTTGCAATACTTACAGGTGCTAATTCAGGTGGAAAAACAACTCTTCTTGAAATGATAATTCAAGCAACAATATTAACACATATGGGAATAGGTATAAATGCAACAGGTAAAAATAATATTTTTTGTGTTTTTGATGAGATAATATATCTTAAAAAATTTACTGGTAATCTTGGAAGTGGAGCCTTTGAACAAACACTTAGAAGTCTTGTTGAAATAATGAACAATACTAATAAAAAAATGATATTGATAGATGAATTTGAAGCTATCACAGAACCTGGAGCTGCTGCAAAAATACTTATAGGTTTTTTGACAAACCTTGTAGAAACTAACGATTACTGTGTTGCTGTTTCACATCTTGGAAAAGAAATTGATGCATACATGAAAACTAAAAACATAAAAAATATTAGAATAGATGGTATATGTGCAAGTGGACTTGATGAAAAATCAAACCTTATAACAAATCATCAACCAGAATTTTATGTACTTGGAAAATCAACTCCTGAACTTATCGTTCAGAAAATCCTTATGGATGAAAAGTTTTGGGTTAATATAAACCCAAAATTAAAAGAAATTTTAAACAATATAAAGGATTTAAAATAAATCTTTATTTTTTTATTTCTATTGTTTGTGTTGGGAATGCCATACTTATTTTTGCATGTTTAAATCTTTTAAGTATCTCAAGATTTATTTTTGTTTGTGTATCAAGTATGTTTGCAGATTTTTTGATATAATAGATAAAAAAAATTCCCAATGAAAAATCCTTAAATTCATTAAATGAAAGTAAATATTTTTCTTTGATAAATTCTGAATTTTCTTCTGCTATCTCCTTTAATATTTTTATTGCTTCTTCTATTTTCTCAGGCTTTGTATCATATGTTACTCCAAGATTTAAAGTAATTTTTCTTGATGGTTCTAAAGTTACATTTTCTATAGGGCTTTCAGTAAATTTAGAATTTGGAATTGTTACAAGTGTACCTGCAAGTGTTCTTATTCTTGTAGAACGCAAACCAATCTCTTCAACATTTCCATCATAACCATTTATCTTTATTCTATCTTTTATTTTAAATGGTTTATCTACAAGTATCGTTACTCCTCCAAATATGTTTGATACTGTGTCTTTTGCAGCCATAGCAAGTGCAATTCCACCTATCCCAAGTCCTGCAAGTAAAGGTCCTATTTTATACCCTAAATTTTCAAGTGCAACTATTAAGCCCAAACCCCAAATTGTAATGCCTGCAGTTCTTCTAACTATTGGGAAAATCTGATCATCCAAATCGTTTTCAGTTTTTTCAACAATTGGCAAAAGATACTCTTTAAAAAAAGCATCAATAAGCCTTTGTATCAACCAAGTTACATTAATTATTATAAGAAAATCAAATCCCTTATCTATCAAATTTAAAGTTCCTTGTTCAAATACAAGCCGTTTTAGTGCAAACCATATTCCTGTTAGCACCATTGCAAAAACAAAAGGTTCCTCAAGCATATCAATTAGCACATCATCCAATTTTGTTTTAGTTTTAAGCGTTAATGCTTTAACACTTGTACCCAAAAATATGTATACCAATTTTCCAATTGCAACAGATCCAACTATTATTGCAAATGATATAATCCAACTAAGTACAGAATTTTTATAAACAATTATTGATAATATATCCATATGTAAAAATAGTTGTTAAAGAATATTTAAAGATTTTTTGTTTTATTTAAGGAACAAAATTTTAATCAAACTCTATTACTTTCTGATTTTCAAGTAAAAGAAGATTTTTACCCTCTTCATAACCCAACTCTTCTGCAAGTTCTATCATTCCTTCTTTTAATCTTACATCTCCATGAACAGGTACTATATATTTTGGATGTATCATATTAAGTAAATCTCTATGATCTTCTCTTGATGCATGTCCTGAAACATGTATATCCTTATATATTTTACATCTATAAGGCTCAAGTTTTGAATGAAGTGCTTGTGATGCTTCTATATTAACCTGTGTTGGAATAACTTCTGATGAAAACACGATCTTATCATCTTCTTTAATTTCATAAGGTGTTTTCCCTTCAGCTATTCTTGTTAATACAGCATTATCCTCTCCTTGATGTCCTGTACAAACAATAACATATTCTTTTTTGTTTTTATTTATTGTTTCTAACCACTTGCTTGTTTCAGCAGGAGATTCTGCTATAATAACACCTTTTTCCTTAAAATCTATTATTCCAGCATTTTTTGCTGCCTTACAATATTTGCCAAGACTTCTTCCGATAAATACCAATTTTCTTCCAAGTTCACTTGTAAGTTCCATTATTGATTTTAACCTTGTAATGTGTGAGGCAAAAGTTGTTATGATAACCCCTTTAGTATTAACAATATCTGTTTCAATGAATATGTCCCTTAACATTTCTTTTACAACAATTTCAGATAATGTTTTTCTTTTTCTGTTTGAACGAACAGAATCAACTACAAGCATCTTAATGCCCTCATTTTTATCTATCTCTCTTAGTCTTTCATAATTTGTTCTTTGACCAAGAGCAGGTCTATTGTCAAACTTAAAATCATTTGCATACATTATAACTCCATTTGGAGTATGTATTGCAACTATTGCTGTTTGTGGTATTGAATGTGTTGCATTAATAAATTCTATTTCAATATCTTTTGAAAATTTAACACTAGAATTTACATTAACTTTTATGAATTTGTTTTTCAATGGCTCATTAAAATTTTTTGAAGATTTCATCAAAACTTTAAGAACCTCAATAGTATATGGAGTTGCATATATTGGACAATTAAACATAGATGCAATATATTGTATTCCTCCAACATGATCAAGATGAGCATGAGAAACAATTATTCCTTTTACTTTTTCTTTTTGATCAAGAAGAATTTTTGGATCTGCAATAATTTCTTTTTCTATCAGTTCTTCGACAGCCATATTATCAACTTCATCATGATATAACACAAGATTACTCAGCTGTAAACCTATGTCACATATAAAAATTTCATTATTAATTTCAAAAGCGAACATGTTCTTTCCTGACTCATCGCTTCCTCCCATTGTATATAATTTCATGATTTTTTCACCTCATATTTTTATTTATTTTAACTAAAAAAGGAAATAAAACATACTATAACCAAACCCGAAAACAGTTACTTTTCAAATACCTTTAGGAGTTTAGTTGTAAAGAATATAAAAATATCAATTACTCCTTTTTTAATTCTAATTTAAGTATATGTTATTTTGTTTATAAACCTTTACTTTTTAAACAAATTTTAACCATATTTTAGATTAATTTTATAAAACATCTTTCTTATCCATTTATTATAATGAAAGAGTCTTTAAACCTTACTCCTATGATGAAACAATTTTGTGATCTCAAAGAACAATATAATGACTGTATACTTTTGTTTAGAGCTGGTGATTTTTATGAAACATTTTACGAAGATGCAAAGATAGTTTCAAAAGTTTTATCCATAACATTAACGCAAAGAGCTGGAACCCCTATGGCAGGAGTACCATACCATTCAATAAATCCCTACATAAAAAAACTAATACAAAATGATTTTAAAGTTGCAATATGCGAACAACTTGAAAATCCAAAAGATGCAAAAGGAATAGTTAAAAGAGGAGTTACAAGAGTAATTACTCCAGGAACAATCCTTGAAGATGAATACCTTTCATCTTCTGATAATAATTATATATTCTGTGTCTATGTCCCTAACAACATATCAGAAAAATTTGCAGTAGCAATAGCTGACATAACAACCAAAGATTTTATAACAACAGAATTTTCAACAAGAGATGATCTAAATACATTAATAAAAAGATATCTTCCAAACGAAATAATACTTAACGAATCTTCTTTTTTTAAAGACATGAAATCTTTCATGAAAAACCTTGGAATCTATCACAACTATCTCTCTGATCTAAGATTCAATTATAATTATTCTGCTGAAATATTAAAAAAGCAATTTAACAAAAACATAAATCAATTAGGTCTTGAAGATAAAAAATTCAGCGTTATTGCATCAGGAACTCTGCTATATTATATTTACAAACTACAAAAAATTGATTTATCACACATTTACAACATAGAATATCTAAACATGTCGAAAAACATGTTTTTGGATTTTATAACATTAAGAAATCTTGAAATAATAGAACCATTGTTTAATCAGGACAAAAATTCTACACTTATCTCAACATTAAACAATACAAAAACTGTTATGGGAGCAAGATTATTAAAAAAACATCTTATAAATCCTCTTAATGATTTAAAAGAAATAGAAAAAAGATATGACTTAATTGATGAATTCAATAACAACATATTTTTAAGAAATGATTTAAGAAACCTGCTTGATAATTTTTATGATATTGAAAGAATAGCTTCAAGAATATCTTTAAGAATAGCAACACCTAAAGACTTGTATTCTTTAAGATTAGTACTTGAAAAACTCCCAAGCCTAAAAGAAAAACTTTCATTTCTAACCCTAGACATTGGAAAGGAAATAAAGTCTATTGAATTACTAGAAGATGCATGCAAAATTCTTTATGAATCAATAAGTGAAAATGCTCAATCCCACACAAGAGAAATAGGATACATTAAAAAAAACTATAATAAAGAATTAAAAGACCTTTTAGAACTTGCATTCAATTCAAAAAATTATCTTAAAGACCTAGAAGAACAGGAAAAACAAAAAACAGGCATCTCAACTCTTAAGATAAGATACAATAAAATATTTGGATACTTCATAGAAATTCCAAAATCACAAGAAGCAAAAGTACCTTCTGATTACATTATAAGACAAACTCTTGTAAATGCATGCAGATATACAAAAGAAGAATTAAAACAAAAAGAAGATCAAATTTTAGGTGCAGAAGAAAAAGCAAGAATCCTAGAAAAAGAAATATTTGATTCAATCGTTGAATACATGCATGGCAATGTAAAGAAAATCCAACAAGTATCTGAAAAAATAGCACTACTAGATGTAATGCTAAATCATTCCTATAATGCACAAATATATAACTATTGCAAACCTGTTTTCTCAAAAGAATCATCCCAAATAAAAAATGGAAGAAACCCCATAGTAGAAAGGTTTGTAAGAGAGTTTATATCAAACGATTCAGAATTTGTACAAACAGATTATTTTAAAATCATAACAGGCCCAAATATGAGTGGAAAATCAACATATCTAAGACAAGTTGCATTAATCTCAATTATGGCCCAAATAGGCTCGTTTGTTCCTGCAGATTATGCTAAATTAAAAATTTATGATAGAATATTTACAAGAATAGGAGCTCATGATGAATTAGCAAAAGGACAGTCAACATTTATGGTTGAAATGAGTGAAACCGCAAATATATTAAACAATGTAACAGAAAATTCTTTAGTATTGCTTGATGAAATAGGAAGAGGAACATCAACCTATGATGGACTTGCAATAGCTTGGGCGGTAACAGAATTTTTAGTCGCAAAAAAATGTGATTGCATGTTTGCAACTCACTATCATCAATTAAACAAACTTGAAGATTTTTATCCTGGAATTAAAAATTATAATATACTTGTAAAAGAAGAAAATGATGAAATAGAATTCATACGAAAAATTGTTATAGGAGGAACAGATAAAAGTTATGGAATCCATGTCGGTAAACTTGCAGGAATCCCAAAAGAAGTTCTAAACAGAGCCAAAGAAGTACAGCAAAACATAGAAAATAATGAACAAATAATAATCAATAAAGAATTTTATGAAAACATAAAACAAAAAACCACTCTTAATAACAATAAAAAATTAATAAACAACAAAAAATTAAATGAATTCCTTTAAATCACAGATAATTTTATAAAAATATTTTTCTATACATGTTTATGAGAAAAATATTTGATACCTTTAGAAAAAAAAACGATTCATTTTACGAGTTTGATGAATCTGGTTTTGATGTTGATGAAGATGATGTTTCAAAACTAAAAAAAGAAAATGCAATGCTAAAAAAAGAAAACAACAAATTAAAAGAAAATTTTGCCCAATCAAGTATAGATTCATTAAAAAAAAGAAGAAGCATAAGACACTTTTCAGATAGAAGTTTTGATATAAAAATAATATATGATATAATTGATGCAGGAATGAATGCTCCATGTGCAGGAAGCATACAAAACTATAAGATAATAATAATTTCAGATAAAAAAGCAAAAGAAGAATGTGCAAAGATAGCTTTCCAACAATACTTTATAGTAAATGCTCCATATGTTCTTTTAATTGTAAGAGACAATCTACCAATTGAAACAGTATACCCTGATAAATACGAACTTTTTTCAATACAAAACACATCAGCATTAATAGAAAACATAATAGTTGGTGCAACTGCTTTTGATTTAGGATCATGTTGGATAGGCCTTGATGACAGCAATGCTCTTAAAGAATATCTAAAAATTCCTGCTGATATGCATCTTGATGCATTAATACCTATAGGATATCCAGATGAAACACCCAAAGCCCCAAGAAAAGCAGATATTGAAGGAATTATATATTTTGACAAATATGGAAACAAAAAGAAATAGAAAAAAAAATAATCAATTTAACATCTCTCAATATGTCATAAGGTTTATAAAAACACAAATTTGCATACAATATTATGTTACATAATTATTTACCTATTGGCAGAAAATTTAAAACAACAACAAAATTATCAGTAACAAGACTAATTCTTGGATTAGGATTAGCCTGCATAAGCACGATATGGACACTTTACATGTCAAGTTTTGGAATAAGTGATTCTATGATTGGTTTTATTGCATCTGGTCTTGTTGCAGTATCATTATTTGTAGCATTTTTTGCAACACTGGTTCTTGAAAAATTTAATGTATTTAAAATTCTTTTAACCAGTCTTTCTATCCAAATACTTGTTTATCTATCAATAATATATTTTGATGCTTTCTATGTTTTTATGATACTTTCAGTAATAATAACTATAGCTGAAGTATTTAGAATAGCTAGTTTTGATATTTTATTTAGAGATCAGGCAAGAAAAAAAGAATTAAATGAAGACGAAGGGCTAATGTATTCCCTTATTAATATTGGATGGCTCATAGGACCATTAATAGCAGGTTTTTTCTTAGTTGAGTACGGAATAAAATCAGTGTTTCTTATTGCTGTTATTTTCATGACTATGAGTTTATTAATGCTTGCAGGAATCAATGTTAAAAAACATCCAATCAAAAAAGATATTTTTAACAATAACAATGTAACAAAAAATTTCATAAAATTTTTCTCAAACAAAAAATTAAGATTATCATATCTTGTAAGTCTTGGAATATGTATATGGTTAGGATTAATATTTATATACATGCCACTTTTTATAGTACATAACCAAATAGGTAAAGAATACATAGGATTTTTTCTATCAGCATTTGCAATACCTCTTATTTTATTTGAATATATTGCAGGTAAATTATCACAAAAATATGGATTTAAAGCTTTTTTTGTATTAGGTTTTTTAAGCCTTGCAATAATAGCATTTCTTATCTTTATCATTAATAACATATATGCAACCATGCTTTTCCTTATAATATCAGGTTTTGCACTTGCATTTTTAGAACCACTTCAAGATTCTTATTTTTTCTATAATGTAAGACACAAAAAGGATGATTCAAAATATTATCCAATATATTCAACATCAGCAAGCGTTGGAAGTTTTATAGGAAAAATAAGCATAGCAACAATTCTTTTATTTTTACCTGAAAGATATGCGTATTTAATAACAGGCATTTTTATGTTAATTATAGGAATAATCTTTTTGCTAAGTAATGAAAAATAATCTTTTTATCAATAAATTTTACATTTTACCATCTTTCAACCAATATTTATAAATTTTAATATATTAACAAAATATTTATGGATAATAATATTCTAGAAAAAATACCACAAAACATATGTAATATTTTAAAGAACAAAAAAAATATAAGCTTAAGACCATGCCAAGAAAAAGCTATAAAAGAAGGATTATTTGAAAACAATAAAAATTTTCTTATAACAACTCCTACAGGTTCTGGAAAAACAATGGTCGCAGAGCTTGCAATGTTAAATACCATATTAAATCAAAGAAAAAAGGTAATATACATAGTACCTCTAAAAGCATTAGCATCAGAAAAATATAAAGAGTTCATGCAGGCATACTCCAAAGAAATAATAATAAAATTATCTGTTGGAGACATCCAAGATGAAAAATACAGCTACAACTGCGATCTTTTAATCACAACATCAGAAAAACTTGATTCTTTAATAAGGCATGATACAAACATTATAGATAATGTAGGGCTTGTAATAGCAGATGAAATACATCTTTTAAATGATGAAAAAAGAGGACCAACATTAGAAATATTATTAAGCATATTCAAAACAAAATTTAAGCAAATAAGAATAATCGGTTTAAGTGCAACAATAGGAAACTCTAAAGAAATATCAAAATGGCTAAATGCAACACTTATAGAAGATGATTGGAGACCTGTAGAACTTCAACACTTTATTTTAGAAGGAAATGAACTCATAAGATACAAATAATTCAACAATCTTATTTTTTAAATTCAGGAGGACACTCTTTTGAGAAAAAATTATTTTAAAATATAAATATTATTTTCTGCAATATAATTTTTAGCATATTCAAGTTTTAAAGCAGAACTAGAGTAAATAGTATACAATAATTCATCTTTATCTACTAAGCTTGAAACCTTTTTATTTAAAATCATACCAGCAGCCTTATCCTTAGGACAACCAAGTATAAATGCCAGCTTTGATACCTTATGATTATCTATTTGAATAATTTTCCCCTTTTTGTTGGATTTTACTTCAAAAGAATGTTTTCCATAATCCATAATTTCTTTTCTACCCTGACTTTCTATTATCTGATCAAACTTTTTTAAAGCTTTTAAGCTTGTAAGGATTTCTTCTGCCATTTCATAACCATGCCCTTTTTTTGCTTTATCAGCCATCTCTAAAATTATACCTGACATCATAAGAGCCTTCTCTTTTAAATCTAAACAGCAATCTTTATCACATTTTAATACTTTTAAAACATCATAAGCCTCATACAAAGGACCTATTCCTGTACCTATTGGTTGTGTTCCATCAGTAATTATTGTTTTAATTTTCATACCTAAAGCTTTACCTATTTTAGAAAACCTTGCACTCAATTTTAAAGCATGTTCCTGTGTTTTAACTTTGGCAGTTTTTCCAACAGGAATATCTATAAGAACAACCTTTGAGCCTACACTTTTTTTCTTTGAAAGTATTGATGCAATCATTTGTCCCTCACAATCAACTTCTAAAGGATGTTCTACATTAATTATCAAATCATCAGCTGGACTAAGATCTAATGCACCTCCCCAAACAATACACCCATTTTGTTTTTTTACAAGTTTTATCATCCTATCTAAAGGCAATTCAACATCACACAAAACTTCCATAGTATCAGCAGTACCTGCTGGAGATGTAATTGCTCTTGATGAAGTTTTTGGAATAACAAGACCTGCACATGCAATTATAGGAACTATTAACATTGATGTTCTATTTGCAGGAATTCCTCCTATACAATGTTTATCAACAATATTTCCATCACCAAAATCAAGAGTCTTTCCTACCTCAACCATTGCTTCTGTAAGATACACAACTTCATTATCATTAAGAGCGTTCATACTACATGCTAAAACAAAATAAGTAGTTTCAATATCAGAAAACCTGTTATCAACAATATCAGATATTATTATTTTAAACTCTTCCTTTGACAATCTTTTGCCCGCAAATTTTGAACGTACAAATTCTAAACCAGCAGGTTTTCTTGCAGGGCTTATAGAAACCAAAGAATCTTCTTTTAAAAAAAGTCTATCATAAGCTTTGTTAAAAATTCCTATTTCACCTTTTTTAATCTTTAATTCTAAGCATTTTTCATCAGCAACCAAAAGAACACATATTACACTTTTTTTGTTTTTCTTGCTAAAGATCTCAATTCTGTCTTTAGAATGCAAATTAAGTTTTATTGCATCTTCCTGACAAATAACAGCCAGAAGCTCACTACCCATGTTTATTTTTATTTTTTTAACAGTAAACATAAATAGTTATTTTTTTAAAATTTTAATAAAATTACCTGTTACTTAGTAATTAGCACAAATAATATTATCCTTGTTTTCATCAAGATAAATTGTTTGCTCAAAAGTGCATTTACCCCCATTTGCTGTTTTAAAGGCAGTAGATAAACAAACATAATCCCTTGAATCCAAACTCTTCTCGCCTAAAACCCCAAGATGATAGCTAAGCTTTACCAATTCCTCATTTTTATGCCACATATAAAGTTCGCAGATATCCCCTGTTTTAGAAACCCAGTTCTTTCCAAAATAAGGATTAACCTCTAAAATTGAACTTATAGAACTTACGATTTCAAATGGCAAACCCTGAAAATCCTTTATAATTTCTTTTTCTTTACGTAAACATTTAAGAATGTCCTCTATTGTTTTCTGTTGAACCATTGGGAATTAAACATCCTTTATTCTTTTATACATTTTCTTTGTGTGAAAAATCACACATTTAAAATATTGAGAATTTTGAAAAACCCTCTATTAAAAGACAAATTTATATAAAAACAAATACTTAAAGATTAATGGATGAAGATTTTTGCATAATAGAGAGTGAAAATATAAAAAACACAACTGATGATAATGTAATAAATCTTGTTTTGCACACATTAAACCTAAACAAACAGGTATTAATTTTTAACAAATCTAAACGATCAGCCGAAGCAACAGCAGAAAAAATATCAGAGCATTTAAAAAAAACACATGATGATGATTTAAAAAAAATCTCTAAAGAAATATTAAATGTATTAGATACTCCTACAAAACAATGCATTAGACTAAGCATGTGTATAGAAAAAGGAATTGCTTTTCATCATGCAGGATTACTAAATAAACAAAGAGAAATAATTGAAAACGAATTTAGAAACGGAAAAATAAAAGTAATATCTTCAACTCCAACTCTTGCAGCAGGAATGAATCTTCCAGCATACAAAGTTATAATAAAAGATTATAAACGATACACACAAAGAGGAATGAGTGATATCCCAATATTAGAATACCACCAAATGTCAGGAAGAGCTGGAAGACCTGGACAGGAAGATGTTGGAAGAGCTGTGTTATGCACAAAATCATGTGATGAAACAAGCAAAATTGTTCCAAAATACATATTTGGAAAAACAGAAGAAATAATATCAAAACTTGCAATAGAACCAACACTTAAAATGTATCTTTTATCATTAATATCAATGAACATAATCAATTCAACACAAGAAATTAAAGATTTCTTCAAAAATACACTTTATGCACATCAATATGGGGACATAGAAGAATTATACTATAACATCTTTAGAATAATACACATATTAAAAGAATACGAATTCATACAAGAAGATGACAATTACTTTATGGCAACAATTCTTGGAAAAAAAATTTCTGAATTATACCTTAATCCAGATACTGCAAACTATTTTCTTATTCACATAGAAAATTTTTTTAAAGCATCAAAATACAGAAAAGACACATATGCATTAATACATTTTATAGTAAACACTATAGAAATGAAACCTCTCTTTAACATATTAAAATCAGAAGAAGAAACATACATGAAAAGATTAGAAGAACTATCTGACACATTAACAGTAAAATTTGATCCTTTTGAACATGATTTGCATCTTTTCTTAAACTCAATTAAAACAACAGACATATTAGAGGATTGGATAAACGAACATTCAGAAGATTACATAACATCAAAATACAATATAACCCCAGGAGAATTAAAATACAAACAAGAAATAGTAGATTGGCTTTTATATTGCATAGAAACAATATCAGCATTCAAAAAAGAAGTTTTTTTTAAAAATTATATTACAAAATTAAGAAACAGATTCAAATATGGTATAAGAGAAGAGTTATTAGCACTTGTTTCACTAAAAGGAATAGGTAGAGTAAGAGCAAGAAACCTTTTTAAAAATGGAATAAAAGACGTAAACACATTTCTTAAAACTCCAAACAATGATTTAGAAAAATTCATACCACACTCAATAATAATCAATATTAAAGAAGAATTCGGAATTTTACACGAAGAAAAAAACAAAAACAATATAAAAATACAAACAAAACAAATCAATGATGATGAAGTAAATAAACTCATAAAAAATTATGATGAATATGAACAAGAAAAAAAAGAAAAAAATTCAAAACTTACAGATTTTTTCTAAAAATTTAAATATTTATTTTTTCTTAACAACTTTTATCACATCCGCAAGACTAAAAGATTCATCCTCACTATCAAAAACATTTTCTTCAACATATTCTGATTTTGTTGATTCTTTTTCCTCAACAAGTTTTATAGAAAGATACCTTTCAATTTTTTTTGCAGTATCAATATCAATACTAATTTTTCCGCTAAAATATTTATTTAAAGTGCTTTCTCTTATATTTAAAACGTTAGCTAGTTGATGTAAATTAATACCTCTTTTTGCCAATGCAGAATTCATAATAGAAACATAAGATGGTACAAGCACATATTCTACAACTTGTTTGTTCTTTTTGATACGATTATTAATATTAAGATTAACGCTTCCTACAGGTTTAGTAATATTTTTATCCTCAACAATATTTCCTAAAGAAGCACAATTCAAACACACATTAACAACACTGCCAGCAACATTAACTTTAACTGTCTTATCAACATTTTTACCACAAAATTCACAATAAGCCATTTCATTAACTTAACTACATAAAAATTAATAAACTTTTCTTTTATCAGTAAAATATAAAACCAATTTGATTAAATCGTTTGATATTTATCAATCTCTTCTTTTACCTTAATACTTTTATTGGTTACTTTATAAATTTTAAAAGTTTTTTCTTTTGGATTTTCACACTCAATAAGCCCTTCGTCTAAAAGTTCTTTAAAAGTTTTTGACAAATGAGATCTATAAGTAGCACAAGTTTCCTTAAGTAATTGACTTTGTGTCTGATAAGGTTTTTCAACAAGTTTAAAAAAAACTTCCCTTCTATATTTGCTTCTTAAAACAAATGAAGGCAAATGTTTTTCATTAACATCCACACCTTAAAAAAAGTTTCCTAATATATAACACAATATTACCATGTTATTATACATAGGTTATACAAAAATTTATAATAAACTATTTTTAAAGTTTTTTTATGGTAACTATTCGGTATCATACCAAGTGTATATCTCCTATTGTTGCAACAGCTTTATTATTAGTTGTTGCTGTTGTTGCTGTTGTAGGTTTTCAAAGTTGGTTTGGTACATATTCAACAAAAATTTTAAGTGGGGTTGAAAGTTCTTCGGTAAATGATGTTAGAACAAGCCAGATAGAAACAATTGTTGGTAACAATTTGTATTTAAAAAATGATTATGAGAACTTAACAATTAAAGACATAAAAGTAAATGGTTACAGTTGTTTTGATAGTGAAACAAATTATGCTAAAGGAATATTGGAAATCAACATAACAGACTGTATCTCAAATTTGAATGTTAGCACTCCAGATGTTGTAGTAATAACAGATAAAGGGTTGATTGAAAAAAAAATTTATGTAAAACATGTTAACATTACAGAAACAAGTAGTATATCTTTAGCAAGTTGTTCTCTAAACGACACCATCATTGAAAATGGTTCATCACATACATTTTATCTGTATGATAAACCATACAATAACTTAGCAGGATGTTCTGCAATTTCACAGGTAAAAACATGTAATAATGCACATTGGATGGTACAAACAACTATAGTTATGCAACATGTAATGATAGTTTAGCACCAACAGAGGGTGGAGAATGGGTGCTTGTGTTTGCAAATGAGGATTTGGGTGTTAACAATGATTTTTATGTTATGAAGTATGAAGCAAAGTTTCTAAATACAGCAAGTAAAACACAGGATACAACTTTTAAGGGATGGCGATATGATACTGCAGGAGGTGATTTAACCATAAGATCAGATCCAACGTCTGAGCCAATAACATACATTGATCAAACTCAAGCAATTGCTTCATGCACATATTTAGGTACAGGTTACAAACTGATAACTCGTGCCGAATGGACAACAATAGCAAGAGAAACAGAAAATAACATTTATAATTGGAATAGTGGAGTTATAGGAAGTGGAAGTATGTATAAAGGACATACAGATATTATACCAAACCACGCATTGTCCACAACAAATACAAGTAATGGTTATACTGGAACAGAAAATAGCGGAACATCAGAACAAAGAAGAACCTTAAAATTATATAATGGAGAATTAATATGGGATTTGGGAGGCAATGTTTGGGAATGGAACAATGATAGGTGTAAACGAGATGATCCATGGTATAGTGGTTCTTTATGGCTAAATTGGACACATATCAATATAAATACCACAGAAAAAAGTATAGCAGGCCCTATTGGAGCCTATACAACTTTAAATGGTGTAGGTCAATACTATGGTTGTACTTCTAATGAAAATGCCTTTCTTTCTGGTGGTCGTTTTAACCAAGAAATTTTTTCTGGTACTTTTGCTTTGTTTTTGTATCGTGCTTCCTCACATATGGATGGTTGTATTGGCTTTCGTTGTTCCTACAATCCATGATTTAAATTTCTAAAGTAATAACTATTTTAAGATTAAACTAAATGTTAAACAACAAACAGATTTATTAATAACACAAGATTTACTCTTACTATGGAAAAAAACAAAATAAGCCTTTTAGAATTTAACGGCAATCCAAATATAGGCAATTTTATGTTTGCAAATGATAGACTATGCCTTATAGGAAAACAAATTGACAAGACAAAAACCAGTGCAATAGAATCCATCTTAAATGTCCCTGTTTATGAAATATCAGTACTTAATACAGATCTTATAGGAATCTTTATTGCAGGTAATAATGACATGATAATAGTTCCAGAAATGTTTGAAAATGAACTAAATGAACTAGAAAAAATCTGTAAAAAACATGATATAAAATTAATTCAGATATTAAACAATAAAAACACATACGGAAATAACATGGTCGTATCAGATGAAGAAATATTAATAACCAATCAATATGAAAAAAAGTTTGACCAAGAATTATCCAAAAAAACAAAACTAAAAATAATAAGAATAAATAATCAACTGTTTGATGCAATAGGTGCAACAATCCGCTACTTAAAAGGTAAATACTGTATATCTCAAGAATACAAACAGGAAGAAGTAAAATCAATAATAAACAAAATTGCATTGGTAGGAACCATAAACAAAGGAAGTAATTACATATCCGCAGGTCTTATAGGCAATAGCAATGGTATTCTTATAGGATCAACATCAAGTTCTGTTGAAATACAAAATGTTGTTGAAACTCTAGATTATCTTTAAAATATTTACTATTTTTTGAGCAGTATTTTCAACATTATCATACTCATAAAAATGATTTATAGTTGAAAATTTTAAATACAGATCAATCATCTTTGTAAAATTTTTCTTAAACAACATATCATCTGACAAATCAACACCTAAATTAATTTTAAAAATTTCAATTGTCTTTTTTATTTCAATTGATGGAAATAAAAATATTTTTTCATCAAATCCTTTTAAAACACTTAAAAAAATATCTATATTACAATTTAAAAGATTATCAAGCAATCCTGCACTACTTGCAACTATACAATTTTTATGTTCAGAACTTATTTTTTTTAAAAGCTTTAATTCTAATAACCTTCTTTTGTTTACATCAGTTTTAACTTCAAAATATATTTTTGAGACTTCCAAATCCATATCAAAAACATCATAAGCACAAATAAAACCTATTTTTTGAGCAATAGACGTCTTCCCAACTCCACTTGGACCTATAAAAATAATTTTCATAAAAAAGAAACACCAAATAATAAATTTATTTTGTAACAACCACTTTAGGCTTACTCAATATCACATTTTTATGTTTAAAACCTTTTTTGGCAGTCTTAATTATGATTCCTTTCTGCATCCCCCTTGCATCCTCATATGATGCAACTTCATGAACATCAGGATCATAAAATCTCTCTTTTGCTTCAATTTCCTCTATGTTATAAAATAATAAAAGATCTTTCATATTTTTTTCTAGCGTATTCAAATCAACAAACATTCTTTGCACATTAGGATCAATTGATTTAACCTTAAAACTGTCTTCTTTAACTGTTTCAATATTTTTATAAATCTCTATAAGCTCAAGCACTATTTTCTTTTGGCTAGCATCTTTACATGAATTAATTTCCCTGTTAAAACCTTCTTTTAGTTTTTTATTTTCCAATTTAACCTGAGAATATTTGTAAAGCAATATCTCATACTTTTCATCACTTTTCAAAAAATGTTTTTTCAAATTATCAAAGACCATACTAACTGATTGCATCCAAAATTTATAAACTTTGTTAAAATATACACATTGAATCATTTAGATTTAAACAAAACTTATAAATTAAAAATTAATGTTTAGATGTAATAACATGAATCAAATACTATTAAAACTTAGAGAAGAATTAAAACAAAACATTGATGAAAAAACCAAAAATACATCACAAAGTTTTTTTAAGGAAAAGGTAAACCCTTATGGAATAAAAGCATCAACTGTAAGCATTATTTCAAAAAAACATTATAACCAAATAAAATCATTAACAAAAAAAGAAATTTTTAATCTTTGTGAAGAACTTTTTTTGTCGCAAATGTTAGAAGAATCATTTATAGCATGTAACTGGTCCTATAATTTACACAAAGAATATGACGAAAATGATTTTTTTATTTTTGAAAATTGGGTAAAAAAATATGTAAACAATTGGGCAACATGTGATACATTATGTAATCATACAATTGGAACGTTTATAGAGTATTTCCCCAAATATATAGAACAACTTAAAAAATGGGCAAAATCTGATAATAGATGGGTTAAAAGAGCATCATGTGTAACTCTTATAATACCTGCAAAAAAAGGCAAATTTCTGCAAGACATATTCAGCATTACAGATATTTTAATAAAAGATCAAGATGATCTTGTACAAAAAGGATACGGATGGTTACTAAAATCAGCAAGTATTGCACATCAAAAAGAAGTTTTTGAATATGTCATGAAAAACAAACAAATAATGCCAAGAACTGCCTTAAGATATGCAATTGAAAAAATGTCACAAGACTTAAGAAAAAAAGCAATGGAAAAATAAGAATATTTTATAAATAATTGTTTTTGTAAAATATTATGCAAAAAAAAAAGATTATAAACTACATACTAATTATCACCTCTTTTTATGTATTATTTGGATTGTTTCTCTTTTTTGCTCAAAAATCTTTTATTTATTACCCTAATTCTGAAAATTTTGATAATTGCAATGGATTTTTTGATTACGAAAAAATATACTTTAACAATACAAGATTTTATTTAAAACAAAAAAATAATGAAAATGTCATTATATATTATCATGGAAATGCAGGTTCAGCATGTGATAGAAGTAACTTAAAATTCATATTTGAAAAATCAAATTATTCATTAATATTTGTTGAATATGCTGGTTACTCTAATGATTCACAAAAACCATCAATAGATTTGATACTTAATGATGTACAAAACATAAATCATTACATAGTTCAAAATGAGTATAAAAATGTAACAATTTATGCAGAAAGCATAGGATCAGCAATGGCAAGTTATCATGCTTTTTTAGGAAATGTTGACAATCTTGTACTAATTAATCCTTTTTCACGACTAGAAGATGTTGCACAATCAAAGTTTCCAATATATCCTACACGCTTTTTTTTAACAGAAAAATATGACAATATAAAATGGTTAAAAGAATATAACTCTTCATTATTAATAATTCATGCAGAAAATGATATAGTAATACCTAAAAAATTTTCAGAAGATCTTTTTAAAAACATTAAACATGCTAACAAAAACTATATAATCATAAAAAATGCAGAACATAACAACATATGGCAAAAAGAATCATTTCAAAACATAATAATAGATAATTTAAAAAATGATTAAAAATATTTATAAAACAAAAAAATTTAGTATTATTAATGAAATTTGAAACAATAGCCACCTTTTTTGAAAACATAGAAAAAACATCAAAAAAAATAGAAAAAACATTAATTTTAAGGGATTTTTTTTTAGAATACAAAAATGAATCAATAATACTTTTTGATATCATTTCAGGAAATCATTTTAAAGAACTTAACAAAAAACAAATATCTATATCAATCAAAACAATATTTGCAGTAATAAAATCAATTACCAACCTTAGCACAGAAAAAATAGAAAAAATATTTAACGATACAGGAGATATAGGAGTTTTATGTGAAAAAACATTAAAATCACAAAACCAGAGCATGTTAAATTCACAAGAACTATCTCTTAAAGAAATAATAGAAACGCTAAAAAACATATCGCAGACAAAAGGCAGTCAATCAAACAAAAAAAAAATAGAATCCCTATCAAAGCTATTTTTAACAGCAAAAACCACAAAAGAAAAAAAATACATTGCAAGACTTTTAATCAATGATTTAAGAATAGGAGTAAATGAAGGAATATTAAAAGAGGCAATAGCAAATGTTTATTTCCCAAATATATTAAACATAAACCTTGCATGCAACTCTTGTGGATACATAAACATTAATAGCAAAGAATGCAAAAATTGTAAGTCTGAAATAAAACAAGAAGAACAAGAACAACAAAAGGCATATAATTCTTTTAAAGAATGCAAAATTGTTGATATCATATATGATGATAACACAATCCAAAAGGAAATATCTAAATTAATAAAATCAGAAAAAAACCTAAAAAGCATCTGCATAAATTCTGATAAACCAAGAGAAATGTACAATTTCTTTTTGGATAATCTTGAAAAAAAATACAATATAATCAATTCTTTTCAAAAATTATGTACAGAACTTGATACTGATATCCTAAATATATTCAATCAGCAAATAATACCAGGATATCCCATAAAATCCATGTTAGGAATAAGAGTAAATAATATTAAAGAAGGTTTTGACATATCACAAAGCAATATGTTTCTTATAGATTACAAATACGATGGATTAAGATTACAAATTCATCGAAATGAAAATAAAACATACATATTTACAAGAAATCTTGATGAAATATCCAATCAGTTTACAGAAATAACCAATTTTATAGAAAAAAATTTTAAAAATGATTCATTTGTAATCGATTGTGAATGTATTGGATATGATTACAAGAACAATACATATCTTCCATTTAATATACTATCAAAGCGAATCTTAACAAAAAATATAGAAGAAGTTAAAGAAATTAATATAGCCCTTAAAATATTTGATGTACTATACTATAATAATGAAAGCCTTATTGAAAAAGAATATAGCAAAAGAAGAGAATACATAAATAAAATGCTGATAAATAAAAAACTAACACAAAAAACTCCACTAGATGATCAAAATATGATTAAAATAATAACACAAAAACTCAAATAATAATTTAAGCTTTTTATGAGGGTTGTAAAAAACCTATAAAACAAAAATCGCAAAATTTGAATTATTCCTATGAATAAGTGATGGGGTATTTATCACTCAAATTTTTTTACTGCGATTTTTGATCATTCCTTTAAACTTGTTCAATTAGGACTTATAAGGGTTTTTTTATAACACTCTTCTAAGAATTTTGTGGTTTTTTTAAAATTCTCTATATCTAATCAACGGTAAAAAGAACATTATCATGCATTACATCCCATAACCCCAATCTAGCACCACTATCAAGCCAACCATGTGCATAATTTAAAGCAGCAAAAGCATTAACCCAATTTCCACAATCTCTAAAGTGCATAGCATCATCATAATAAGTTTTAGCCATACTCAAAAAATCTTCTGAAATTCTATCCAAATGTGTTTTTTTAGGAATTATCTCATTAATTTTGTCTATTGCTCTTTTTGTCACATCAAAATATTTATCAAGTTTTTCTTTTGTTATTATATTTTCCATTTCCATCTTAAAAAAAAAGTATTATAACACTTTTAGTTTTTCAACATACCCACAAGCCTTACACTTAAGTTCGTTATTTACAAGTTCTGTATCAGGACTTCTACAATTTGGACATTCAACATATGCTGTAAAATAATTTTCTATTATCTTGTTTAATATTGCAGGTTGAAATCTTGAATGCAAAATCAAGTTTTCTTTTGGATCAATTTCCCCTCTAACTCCAGCTTCTCTTAAAAAATACTTAAGAAGATGATTCTTATCTCTTGCAAAATTCTGTGAAATTTCTTTAAAATTTGTAATAACCGTCCTTGATTTTATAAGTTTACCACTAACTTTTGGAATCTCAAATCTCCCTTTTTTATATAAAACGTCTGGCAATTGTTGATATGCATTATCAAGCAATTCTAAATACTCTTTATCATCCATAGAAAAATATAATAAAACAGATTTTATAAAGTTTTAGAATAAAAATCAATAAGAAAAAATATTTGAGCACTATTTATCGCTTTAAGATAACATTTATAAATCTAGAAATAAAAGAAAAAATATGATAATAGAAAAAGAATTTGAAGACTTCATTTTTATAACTGCACTTGAAAACGCACACAAATTTGGAGGAAAAACACAGTTTAAAACCTTAATGGGAAAGGCTATATTAAAGTTTCCAGAAATGAAAGAAGATATGGAATTTTTTAAAAATAAAATAGATATCATACTAAATCAAGTAAATCAGATGAGTCTAAAGGATATAGAAAAAAAGATCCTAGAAATAAATCCTCAATTTTTTGTAAAAACAGAAAAAAGCAAAGAAAAAATTGAAAACAATTCTTTACCCCCATTGCCAAATCTTCCTGCTAAAATGATAACAAGATTTGCACCAGCACCAAGCGGTCATCTTCATTTTGGTCACATATACAATGTAGTATACAATTATGAATATGCAAAACAATACGATGGAAAATTCATATTAAGGCTTGAAGATACAAATCCTGAAAACATAGAATTATCAAATTACAATCAAATAATTGACGACATAAAATGGTTAACAGATGATGGAATAGATGAGCTCTTCTACCAATCAGACAGGATTGACATATATTATAAATATCTAAGACAATTGATAGAAACAGGCTATGCATATGTTTGTGAGTGCGAAGCTGAATATTTTAAAAATCTTAACGATTCAAGTAAACCATGTCCTCACAGAAATGATGAACCTAATGTTCAAATACAAAAATATGAAAATTTTTTTAATGGTAAATACAAAGATGGCGATGCTGCAATAAGATTTAAGGGAAACCTTGATGATAAAAATCCAGCACTAAGAGATTTTCCACTTGCAAGAATGGTATCAAAACCGCATGTAAGAACAAAAGACAAATATAAGTTATGGCCAATGTATAATCTTTGTGTCTCAGTAGATGATGCACTTATGGGAATTACATACATAATAAGAGGCAAAGATCATGAAATAAATGGAATAAGGCAAAACATGATAAAATCTGCATTAAATCTAAGAAAAGCAGAATTTTTCCACATAGGAAGAATAAAATTTACAGACATTGAATTATCAAAGACTAAACTTACTGAAAAAATAAAAAATAACGAATATCAAGGATGGGATGATCCAAGAATTCCAACTGTTCTCTCACTTAAAAAAAAAGGATACAAAGCTCTTGCAATAAGAAAAATGATAATTGCACATGGAATATCAAAAAGAGATTCCAAAATAAGTGAGAAAGAATACTTTAAACAACTTGATTTTTTCAATAAACAAATACTTGAAAAAGAATCAAACAGATATTTTTGTGTAATCAATCCTAAGTTAGTTAACATAGAAAATATAGGTGAATACCCTGTAAAAGAAATTTTACTTCCAAAACATCCAGATTTTAAAGATAAGGGATTTAGAAAATTTGAACTGTCAAAAAAATATTATATAAGCAGTATCGATTTTAACAACATAAAGCAAGGACAAAACATAAGACTTATGCATTTTGGAAATTTTAATGTAAAAAACATAAACAAAGACACAATAGATCTCTCTTTTTTATCAAAAGAATATGATAAAAACTTAAAAATTGAAAATATAATCCATTTTGTACCAACCGAAAAAAATTGCGAAATAGAAATAATACTAAACAACAACCAAAAGATTAAGGCAATAGCAGAAGACTTAAAAAACATTAAAGAAGATTCTACCGTGCAATTTGAAAGATTTGGTTTTGCAAGGCTTGATTCCAAACAAAACAATAAATTTGTATTTTATTTTACACATAGATAAAAACAAGTTTTATTCATCATTATTTTTTCTTAAAGCATCTATTGTTTCATCATCTAATGTCTGACCCAACAATGCTTTTTCCAATATCAATTCTCTTGTTTTATTCGTTCTTTCAAGCTGATTAAGATAACTCTGTGATTCTATAAGCTCATCAAAAATCTCATAAACTATCTTTTCCTTATCCTGTGTTATTTCTTCTTTTTCTTTAACAAACATTATGTAATGTGTTTGGTTTTCATCTATAAAAAAATAATACTTATCAAGCTTAACATAACTTGTCTGAATTAAAACTTCTTTTGGATATATGTTCTTATTTATATAAATAACTATATTATCCTGATTTATTTCAAATTTAGTATTCATACTAAGAATAAATTTATTTTTTTAATAAAACTTATGATAACTAATCAATAAAAAAGCTATTAATATCAAAACAAACACAAAGATGCACATACAAAAACCAAACTTTTTAAATATAGTTCATGTAATCTTTTTATGAATCATGATTTTTTAAAAAGAGAAGGTATTGATTACATCTGCAATTTTTACAGACATCAAAAGTTCAGCCAAGAATACAACCACTATCTTCTAACAATTGACAATGGCGATTTCATATTTTTAAATAATGATGCTTTTTTACAATTAAAAAAAGGAAAAATACTAAACGAAGAATTATATAATCTTTTACTAAAGAAAGGTATAATAATAAACAGCTCAAATTTTAACAACGTTGTTGAATCAATCAAAAAAAGATATGCTTTTATTGATAACGGAACAAGTCTGCACATAGTAATACCAACACACCGATGCAACATAAATTGCATATATTGTTTTGCAGAATCAATTGACTCAAACAAAGAAACAATAAAAGAAGATATGAACCAAAATACAGCAAAAAAGGTTACAGAATTCATAATGAACTCACCCTCAAATTACATTACAATTGAGTTTCAGGGAGGAGATGCAATGATGAATTTTGAAATTGTAAAATTTATAACAGAATATGCAAAAGAATTAAACAAAAACCTAAAAAAAGATCTTAAAATAACAATAGTCACAAATTTTACATTATTTACAGAAGAAAAAGCTAACTGGCTTATAGATAATGATGTTGCATTATGCACATCTCTTGATGGTCCTAAAGAAATACATGATAAAAATAGATTTATAAGAGGCAAAGAAAATCAACAAATAGGTACATACGAAACAGTAGTCTTCTGGATAAAAAAAATAAATGAAATATACAAAACAAAAAAAATAAATAGAAATGTTAATGCACTTATGACAATTACCTCATATTCATTACCATACTACAAAGAAATAATAGATGAATATCTAAAATTAAACATCAAAATAATTTCCATAAGAAATTTAACCCCTATAGGAAGAGCATTTGACAAATCAGACATATCATATTCTTATGATGATTTTCTTGCATTTTACAATAATTGTATAGAATACATAGATAAGCTTAATAAAAATAATGCAAATCTAATTGAAACTCTAAGACAATTTTTTATGTTCAAAATAATATATAAAAAACCAACATTTAACACCGACTGGGAAAGCCCATGCGGAGCTGCAACAGGTCAAATCGTATACTATACAAATGGAAATATATATACATGCAATGAGGCAATGGGCAGAAATGAATTTTGCATAGGAAATGTTTTTTCCGATAAATGGCAGGAAATATTCAAAAAAAAGGAAACATCAAAAGCAATACTTAACTCAATACTTGAAAACAATGTGATTTGTGACAGATGCGTATATAAGCCATTTTGCGGAACATGTATGGTAGAAAACTATTACAATCAAGGTAAATTCAATTTTTATCCAACAAAAACATCAAGACATCATCAAACAATATCTCATTGCAACAAGATTTATAATCAGATTTTTAAAGAAATAATAGATAAAAAACTATAATTTTTCACTTAGAAGTAATGATTTATGAAAAGTTTTATAAAATAGAAAACATATAACCTTTTATTATATAAAATAAAAATGGATGAGAGAAATTTAAAAATAGCATTTGCCAAGGTAAAAAGAGACATTCTATCTATAAAAAATCAGATTGAAGACCTAAAAATCTCAAACAACAAAACATATAACTTTGTAGAATCAAAAAAGTTTGACAATTTTATAAGTAACATTGAAACCGAACTAAACAATATAAATCTCTTTTTAAAAGAAGTTGATGACAAGTCCTCACATAGTTTAGACTTAAGCAGTACACATTCAGACATTATGCAAAGACTTGAAGACAGCTATAAAAGTATAGATCCTAAAATTTCTGAAATAAGTGAAATGCTAAGTGAAAAAATAAGTTTTGAGATCAGTTCTTTAAAACTTGATTTTACAACTGAAATTGCAAAATTATATGACAAATTTTTTGCAGAATTAATAGATATGAAAAAAAACATAAGACAAATTGAAAAAAGAGAGATAGATTATGTTAAACCAATACAAGAAAGCATCAAAGAACCTATAAAAAAAGAAACCAAAAAGAACAAAATCCAGATACAAGAAGAAGAAGACATACATATAAAAGCTCAAAACTTTTCACAAACAGAAGCAAAAGAAACAAAAACTTCAAAAAAGAAAGGAAATAGATTAAAAAATGTTCTAAACTGGTTGTTTATAGATGAAGAAGAACAAGAAGAAAGTTTAGACAGCTCTCAATTAAAAACAATAAAAGAAGACATAAAAAACAACAAAAAAGAATAATTACAATTTTTTAATCAAAATTTTAAAAAACCTTGTTATTCACAAGTTTCTTAAGAAAATAGCGTTGTTAAAATTTACCAATAACAAACCTTTTTGATAAGTTCTAAATCTTTATTGATGTATTTTCTCATTGCTTTTCCAATTCCAAAAACATTTTCTCTTTCCAAATCCGACATTCTATCCATAAAGTCCTTTTTAATTTTTTCAACATAATCAATGGATAATTCAAATTTTGATTTCATCATTACATTACAAATACCACCAATACCAGCAAACCCTTTAAAATGTGTATATAATTCTGTACTTAAAGATGCTCCATATAATGGTCCATTGGTTTCAAATACACAATCAGAAAGTTTAATTAATGCACTCTTAATGTTTGGATCTATCATCGTTTGTGAACTAGCATTAATTTGTTCCTTAAAAGCTTTACTAATTTCCATTTCAAAAACATTTCTATACAACATATATTCCCTATAATCAACTCTTAAAGGTTCTAAACCCATATATTCCATAGTCCCATTGATAAGTTCACCCAATACAAATTCCTCAATTGTTGGAATACTTATACCATCAGCATTCAAAGAAGAAACCAATATTGCTTCTAAAACATTTCTTCTGTACTTAAAATCCATGTTTTCTTTTTCAAAATCTAATTTTCTGACCATTTAATTAATATACATTTACAATTTTTAAATATTTTACTTATAAGAAAAATATTTAAAAATTACATACATTTGCTGAATTTTTAAAAAGCTAATAAATAATATTAACAAAAATATTTATACAACAAAGAGAATTTTATTAAATTGATTTTATTTAATTTTTAGTAGTTCATTAATGTCTTTAAATTCTGTTTCATTAATACATTCTTTTTTTATTCCATCCTTGTAAAATATTTTATAGGCATTTGCATCTTGTTTGGATCTAATTATTCTATATTTATTTCCTACTATTTCAATTGCAACACAGTTATCTAAGGCTATTACTAGTTCAGCTTCTTCTCTAACAATCTTTTGTACAATATTTTCTCTTGATTTTTCTACATCAAAATGAGGGCATAAAATACCTTGAATAATCCCTAATGCATTTAATGTAGTAAATTTTTTTTCCACAGAATCAAATTTATATTCTACATAATCACTACATCCAGCAGAAAACCAACAAATAGCACCAGCACTTATTCCTGACATGATAATATCTTTATCAAATGCTTCTTTTAACAATTTATCTATTTTTTTTTCTTTCCAAACTTCAAGTAATTTTTGAGTATTTCCCCCACCAACATAAATTATATCTGTATTCATGATTTTATTTCTAATTTCATCAAAATTTAATTCATTGTTTAACAAATATAACACATCGATTATGCAACCTAATCTTTTCCCAAAATAGTTTTTAACTACTTCGATATAGCCTTCATGATCACTTGATGCTGTAGGAATAAATAAAAGTTTAGGATTTATCTTGTTCGATAACTTTATAATTTCTTTATCTATTTCTAGAGTTTCAATTTCAAAACCAGGTCTTCCAATTTCACCTCCACCGATTGCAACAATTTTTCCCATGAGTTTTTATTTTTTTACAATTTTATTTATATATTGATTAATTAATAAGTAACAACCATCAATAATCAAATTAATGTAAAAATCCCCGCCATGAATGACGGGGCATTTAATTAGAAAAAATCAATTAGTTTCAAATCTGAACCAGATTGACCTTGTCTCTTAATATAATTTCTTATGATATCGGCATTTTTACCTTCGCCTACTGAGCCTACATAACCACCAGCAGACCAAAAATTTCCTCCCCATAAATATTTTTTTAATTGAGGAAATTTTTTGAAAACATATCTTGAAGATATGCCTTTCAAAAGTTGAAAAACTTTTGAAGGAGATTTATCTGGCAAAGTTTGAATCATCAAATGAACATGATTTTTATCAAAACCAATAGTTTCAATTACAAAATCATATTTGTAACAAATACCTTGAAAAATATTTGTCAAATATTTTTCTAAATCATTCTCAAATAGAAACTTACGATATTTGATTATCAAAACAAAATAATATTTTAATTCATATACTTTATGATTTGTTTGAAATATAGACATGAAAAACTAAAGATTTATTTGTTTAAATCTTTTGGGATTGCATCCCCACCTTAAAAGGTGGGGTATTCAATGGAATAAAATCAATTTTAATTATAATTCAAATCGCCTTTAACATAGAAATAACAACCCTCCGAGCGGGATTTGAACCCGCGTCTTTGCCTCGAGAGGGCAGAATGATTGGCCGGACTACACTATCGGAGGTACTAAAAAAGCTAAATACCCTACATTAAAAGAGTAATTATATAATTGGGAATGTTTTTTACTTTTTAAACCTTATCCATACATTGAACAATGTTTTTCAATAACACTATATACTTTTGGTTTAATCTTAGCCAAACAAAAGCCTATTATATCATTTTCTATTTCTGCTTCATAAAACAAAGCAAAAACTATTGCCTTTAGTTTTTCTGATTTCCCTATTATAGGGATCTTTGAAATTGTATCATTTATAGGGTTTTTGTATATAAAACTATTTCTAAATTCCCAAGAACCATTCTGCATCTTTTTTTTTTGATTACCAACAACAATTTCAACATCTTTCATGTTACGAACAGATAAATCTAATTTGAATATTATTGTAGATCCTGCATAATTTGTACCCCTTTGACATTCCCATGCAACTTCAAGTTCACAAACACCAGTCCCCTTATCAACAAATACATATTTCTTTTCATACATATCATACGTTCTATTCTTATAATCCCCAGCATTAACAAAAGTTCCTTTTAAAGCATAGTTTTTAGGTTCTAATATATCTTTAAAACTCAATACATCTAAAACATCATGCAATTCTTTAAGAAATGCCTTAACATCCATTGTTGCACTATATTTATCAACCTTACCTCCACCATAAATAGTAACACCTTGTTTTTTTGTATCTTTATAAACAAGTTCTGCAATAGTCATTTTCAACTCCTCTCAATTCTTAAGTCATCATGTTTCACATAACTTAAAAGAACTCTTAAATTTTGCATAAAAAGATTTATATCTTCCAATTTTTCCAAAACATATCTATCTTCATTTGCAAAATCATCAAACATTTTTTTAACAGTTTCAGCATCCACCCTATCTTTAGACAATAAGTCAAGTATTGAACAAAGGTTCTCAATTAATTCTGACAATGTAGAAACCATACTATCTAATTGATTATCTAATGAATTATTTCGTGATAAAATATTGTCAAGAGTATTTTTATTCAAATTTTTTATTACATCCAACTCTTTTATAAGATATTCTCTATCATTCTTAAGATTATCCTTAATATTTTCTGAAATTTTCTTAGCAAGTCCTTCCACATCAAAATTAAAATCTAAATCATTTGCAACACTTGAACCTTTTGATTTTAACTCTTCTTTAAGATTCGCAACTTCTGTCTTAAGATTAGATAATTCAAGTTTTGAAATAAGAGTATATTCCTCTTCCATATAAAACATAAACAAAATCTTAATAAATCAGTTTATTACTACTCAAAGAACACAAAGGAAGAGGCGGGATTTGAACCCACGATCACAGGGTTGCAGCCTGTTGCCTTAGCCACTTGGCTACCCTTCCAAAATAATAATGTAAATACTTTTCCTTTTATAAAAACTTCGCTACAATGATTTTAAATCTTTTGTTATAACATCTATCTTTTTTTCAAGATCAGGACCTATTGCAACACATGTAGGAGTCATAGGAGCTATTTCTGTTTTCCCTGCATCAGTTATAAGAGCAGTCTGTAAACCACTATCCTTTGCAAATTGCATATATTTATACAAATCTTCTTTGGATGTTATTTTTAAAACAATTTTTTTCATTCCAGAACTTCTCCACTTAGAAACTAGCACTTTATCACTCCTTAACACAGCTTCAACACATGCATGTGCAACTTGTGCTGCAATTTTCCCTTTTGACATCTTTAAATCATCTCTTACCAAAATAACCTGCTTAAATTCTTCATACATTAAAAATTAAATATTTAAAACTTTAAAAAAGTTTATAAAAATAACAAAGCTAAACATTGTATGGTATTAGAAAAACTAGGTGATGCTTTAAAAGATACATTATCTAAGATTAAAAATTCATTAACCGTTGATAGGAATCTTGTAGAAGAAATTATTAAAGAAATTCAAAAATCTCTTCTATCTGCTGATGTTAATGTAAAACTTGTGCTTGATATAACAAAGCAAATACGAGACAGGGCAATAACTGAAAGGAATGAAAATCTTAGCAAAAAAGAGCATCTTATAACAATAATATATGAAGAACTTACAAAATTCTTAGGTTCAAAAGATGAATTTAAATTAGATGAATCAAAACAAAATATAATACTTCTTGTTGGTCTTTATGGACAAGGTAAAACAACAACAGCTGGAAAGCTTGCAAATTATTTCAAAAACAGAAGTAAAAAAGTAGCATTACTCTCAACAGATACATATAGACCAGCAGCATATGAACAACTAAAACAATACTCAAAAATACTAAACATTGATGTTTTTGGAGATCCTTCAATAAAATCTGCACAAACAATTTATTCAAACTCTAAAAACTCTCTAAAAGATTATGAAGTAGTAATAATTGATAGTGCAGGAAGAGATTCATTAAATCAAGAACTTGTCACAGAAATAAGCGAATTAAACAATCTTATAAAGCCAACACAAACTTTTCTTGTAATGGGAGCTGATGTAGGTCAAACAGCTCAAAAACAAGCAGAATCATTCAAAGAAAGGCTAAACATAACAGGTGTTATAATTACCAAGATGGATGGTACTGGTAAAGGTGGTGGAGCACTTAGTGCATGTGCATGCGTTAATGCACCTGTAAGATTCATTGGAACTGGTGAAAAAATAGATAATCTTGAAAAATTTAATTCAAAAAGATTTGTTTCACAACTCTTAGGAATGGGTGATCTTGAAAGTCTTTTGGAAAAAGCACAACTTGCAATAGATGAAGAACAAGCAAGAAATCTGCAAGAACGATTAATGCAAGGAGAATTTGATTTAGATGATCTTTATGAACAGTTAAAAGCAATGAATAAAATGGGTTCGATGTCCAAAATAATTAATATGATACCTGGACTTAGCAGTTTAAAAATAGATAAAAGTCAAATGCAAGTGCAACAAGACAAAATGCAAAAATGGAAATATATAATGGATTCAATGACAAAATATGAAAAAAGAAATCCTAAAGATATAGATTTATCAAGAATAAAAAGAATAGCTCAGGGTTCAGGAACAGATATAAGTCATATAAGAGATCTATTAAAACATTATAAGCAAACAAAAAAAATGATGACAATGTTTAAAGACCCATCTTCCATGTCTGATGTAGAAGACATGAATCCATCAGAAATGATGAAAATGATGAAAAAAAGTGGCATGAAAAACTTTAAGAAATTCATGAAAAAATAAATAAGATTTTCAATCTTTCACTATATCATTTAAGTTAACAATCGGTTTTGTAAAATTAACAACATCATCTTGGCCTATTCTTGGACAAGCAGTATTTACAAAACAATCTATAAAAGCAAAATTATCCATCTCTTGCGATGAGAAATTATCGGCCACAAAAAAATATATTTTTTTATCTTTAAAAGTATCTTTTATTTTTGACAAACTTAACATTTTCTCCTGACCCCATTTAGAAGATATAAACACCCCTATGTTAGAAGAAAAATAAAATTTTGCAAGATTTGCTTTCCTTTTCTTTAAATTTTGTTCTATAACCTTATCATCAATAACTTCAAATCTTTGATCAATAATGTTGTAAATTACAACTGGCACTTTTAAATCAAGATTTTCCTGAGCATATAATAAAGCTAAAGGGTGAAAATATCCATCCCCTATATACAAAAACATATCTATTTTTTTTTTAATTTCAAGGGAACCATAATAAGAATCACATCCTAAAATTTGACCTTTAAAAAAAGCTCTTTTAGGCTTAAAGATTACAATATTATAATATGAAGACAAATAATCAGAAACTTCATGTAAAACATCCAAAAACTGTACAGATGAGAAAATAGCAATAGTTGCATTATCCTTGATTCCTGTACCTTCTATGTAATCTTTTATTTTTTCATTATTTTCAGTATTTTTTTTTCCTACATATTTAACCTTAACAAATTTCATATCCATTTTTACCAAATAATTTCACTATTTTTAACAAACTCACTATGTCCAAACTGAATACATAAATCAAAACCTAAACTTGACAAATGCATCGGTAAATCACATGCTCCATAACATGTTCCAAAATATATAAAATATTCTGCCTTAGTTTCTTCCCTTAAAAAATCAACAATTCTACCAGCATTATTTTTAAGTCCATCAGGAAACTGTAAAAGAACCATACTATATTTCTTTTTATTTACAAGTTCAATTATTTTCAAAATTTCATAATCATATACTTCACTTATGTTATACTTACTAGACATAATAAACACAAGTTTCTTTATTTTAAAAATTTAATCAATAGATAATTCATAAAAAATACTAATCCTTCATTATTATTAAAAATCAAAAACATTAATAAATAAGAATAAATTAAAATAATTATGGAAAAACCTTATCTTAAAGTTACAAAGTTAAAAGAAAATGCAATAATTCCAACCAAACGAGTAGAAGATGGATTTTTTGACTTATACGGATGTTATGATGAAAAAGCATTGTTTTTAAAACCAGGAGATATAAAATTAATATCAATAGGTCTTGCAATAGAATTCCCCATTGATTGGACATTTAGAGTTTTTGAGAGAGGATCTACAGGATCTAAAGGTATAGCCTTAAGATGCGGAGTAATAGATAGTGGATACCGTGGAGAATGTTTTATTGCAATAAATAATACAAGCAATAAATTAATAATAATAAGCGATGAAAACATTGAAGAAATAAAACAGAATTTTAAAGAAGAAATAAATGGTATAAATGATCAAGATATAACCCTTTATCCCCAAAAAAAAGCAATAGCACAAGGTGGTCTTATATATTCTCCACACATAGAAATAGATGAAGTAGAATCAATTAGTGATTTAAATCTTGAAACAGAAAGACAAGGCGGAAAATTAGGAAGTTCTAATAAATAATGTCTAATACATTTTTTTATCATCCTTTTTTTTAAATTCTTCAAAAACTTTCAAAGCATCTTCTCTGCCTAAATTTAAAGATTTAAGGTTATCTTTAGCACTCCCTTTTATCACATCATATATAAATTTATCATCAAAACCTATATTTGATGCATCATTTCTTGTACAACCATAATAAAGTTTTGAAATTTTTGCCCAGTGAATTGCAGAAAAACACATAGGACATGGTTCACAAGATGAATAAATGACACAGTCTGATAAATCAAACCTTCCCAATTTTTTACAAGCAAGCCTTATTGCAACCATTTCTGCATGATTTGTAGGATCGTTACTTGATAAAACCTTATTATGTGATTTAGCAATTACCTTTCCAGTATTAGAATTAACAATAACTGCACCAAATGGTCCTCCATCTCCCTTAATCATTCCTTTTAGAGCTTGATTATTTGCAATTTTCATAAAAAAATTATCATCCATAAAAACAAGCAAACATATAATTTATATAAATATTTCTCAATTAGTAAAATCAAACAATTAGAATTTAACGTGGCTGCGCGGATTTGAACCGCGGTCCAGGCGTCCCAAACGCCCGATGATAGCCAGACTACACCACAGCCACACTTGTTTCAAACACATAAAAGTGTTTTTATTTATTCATCGGAAAAATCATCCAATGTATATTTAAAATCTTTTTCTGGTAAAATGCCTCTGTTAGCAAGATAATGTTTTGCCAAAAGAAAAAATGCCAACCCTAAGGATTTTTTTCCTTTATTGTTTATAGGAATTACAAGATCAAGTTTTGAATACTTATTGTTTGTATCGCAAAAACCAACTGTAACAACTCCTCTATCAAATGCCTCATTTAATATGTTTTTGTCTGTTAAAGGATCACAAACTATTGCAACTTTGTACTCTTTAAAATCCTCTAGTTCCACATTTGTTAACTTACCTGGCAGATATCTTCCCGTAAATACATCACATCCAACCAATTTAGAAAACATTCCAATAGGCCTTTTTGCATTTTCACGCCTTCCCATAACAACAAATTCTGATGGTTCGTATTTTGAAAGAAAATTAATCAATACCTTTAGCTTTTCATCAACATCAGCAGTATTAATAATTTTCAAACCATCAGCCCTTGCTTTATGAATGTATTTCTTACTAAATCCATTCTGATACTTTGTTCCAATATGTACTCCTGCTGTCAAATAATCCTCAACAGGTACAAGGGTTGTATTTTCGTCCATAGCATTAATGAATAATAAAACATTTATAAAACTTTAGATTTAAAAATTTACTTTTACACGCTCATATGAGCAATAATGTAGCCAGTCCTAACAAAGAGAAAAAACCAATTACATCAGTAAAAGTAGTTATAAAAACACTTGATGCAACAGCAGGATCAAAACCAAACATCTTAAGTATTAGTGGAATTAAAGTTCCAAAAATAGCTGCCACCATAAAATTTATTATTACAGCCATAGCAGCAACAAAACCAAACATCAATGATAAATCAAAAAAATAAGCTAATGGAAAAACCATAAAAGCAACAATCAATCCATTAACCAACGATGCCAAAAATTCTTTAATAAGAACTTTTTTGTAAAGATCTGAATGCAGTTTTCCTAAAGATAATGCTCTTATTACTATAACATTTGTCTGTGTTGCAGCATTTCCACCCATTCCAGCAACAACAGGCATAAAAGATGCAAGCATTACCAATTTTGAGATTGTTCCTTCAAAAAGAGAAACAACAAAAGCAACAACTAACAAAGAAAAAAAATTTAAAAATAACCAACCCAAACGAAATTTAATCTTTTCAAAAACCGTATCAGCAATATCTTCTTCTTTATCAAGACCTGCAACAGAATAAAAATCTTCAGTATATGTTTTTTGTGCTACCTTAAAAACATCTTTTGCATGTATAATCCCAAGTATTTCGCCATTTAAATCAAGAACTACAATTTTTTCATTTTTATTCGTTGAAAAAACCCTTATTATTTCTTCTGTATCCTCATTATAAGTTATTATAGGTATCTTTTTTAAATGTTTAAGACATTCTTTTTTTTTACCAAAAAATAACTCAGAAACAAGTAATTCTCCCATAAAACCTCCAGTTGAGTTTTCAACCAATATTGTAGGCTCTTTTTTTGAATATGAAACATGTTTTTCTACCTTATCTAATATCTGTTTTTTAGAATAATTCTCATTAACAATTATAAAATTCAAACTCATTATTCCAGCAGCACTATCAGGTGCAAATTTTAAAAGAAAATCTACTTTTTCTTGCAATCTTTTGTTCAACTTTTCTTTAAGTTTATCTTGTTTCTTATCATCAAAATAATACAAAATATCGGTAATCTCATCTGGATCAAGATGAGAAAACAGTAACAAAAGTTCATCTTCTTTAATAAAATCTAACAACTCTTTTCTTGATTTTTCAGAAATTCCTTCAAGAACTATAACCTTCTCATTTATTCCAAGAGAATAAAAAAATGCCTTTCTATCCTTTGATGTTTCATACTTTCTGATAAGAGAACTTCTTAAATAACTCATCTGATATATTTTTAAACATCATCATTTATAAAATTATTCATATATTTTAATTTTCATAATAAAAATATGTAAACTTTTATTCTTTTTCTATGTAATATCCCAAAATTGGTGCTTTTTTAACCATACCTTTAATTTTTGCATTTTTCCCTTTTTCAGGAGTATTACCACCTAAAACTATAATTTCATCACCATTACTATCAATTATCTTATAACCAGTAAAAGAACCAATAACAACCAAATCAGAAACTATTCCTTTAACTGTAACATTGTTACCCAACATGTCATCAGATTTAACATCAGCAATATCCATTGTTCCTGTACAAGCAGAAAAAATCAACAATAATGATAACATAAAAAACATTTTTTTAGCCATAACAACTTTTTCTATATTTAGTAATTTAAAAACATCTGCTATTTAGAACCAATATTGTTGATAATAATTTAGTTGTTAAAAAACTTAAAACACATAGCAACAAGGAGTGGAAAAACCAATGTAGCTTCGCATTCAACTTTAACGCTTTTAGCATCCTTTCTTATTTTACCCCAACTAACAGCTTCATCAACAGTTGCACCAGCATTAGATCCTTCCATTTCAAGTCCTGTATTTATGTATACTGCATACTCTATTCCTTCACGAAATAAACCAGCATTTGCAATAAGATGTTTAGGAACACTTCCTCCAAGACAGATCATTCCCATTTTTTCACAATATAACGCCTCATCATTAACACTTACTATATAATCACTTGTATCTATCTTAAAATCAGGATTATTTTTTTTAAAAAAATATATCATATCTCCAATACTTCCATCAAGCAATGCAGGACAATACATATTTATCTTGTTTTTATAAGCCCAAAAAATATAACTTTCCTCTCTCTTCTCAACATTATTAAGTTCCAATTCATGTCCAAGTTCATAAACAAATTCAACAATATCTATAATTTTTTCTCTTTTTTTTTGCATATCATAAAGTCTTTGAAGAAATGGATTCATAAAACGTTCAAAATAAATATACCTATCATTAGGACAAAAGATATTTCCTGTCCTATTGATACCCTCATCTAACAAAACATCCCCTCTTGCTCTATAATCGCCCAAAACAAATGGTTTGAAACATTTTATTATATCTTCTTCTATACCTCCACCTGTCGTTGATAACACATGAACAAAATTATTTTTCACAAGATATTTTATACTCTCTCTTAATCCGCAAGATATCATATTAGAAGTAAAACCCAAAAATATTTTTGCATTATTTTTTCGCATTTCTTTAATTACATCAATAGCAATTCCTAAATTTGTAGCCTGAAAACCTGTTCTAACATAAGAATTCATAAATTTTTCAAAATCAAAATTTTCTTCAAAATTATATCCTTCAATAACTGGCCAATTATCAAGTGTTTTAGAAGTTTTCAATATGTTTTTTTTCTGCAAACCAACATCATCATCTTTTAATTTTTTCATTACCTAAATGATTAAAGAACTATTTAATATTTAAAAACATACTGTTTAAAACGCATTGTTCAGTCTGTAGATGCTAAACATCAGATGTTAAGAATTCGGATGCTTTAACATCAGAAATTTGGAGAAGTTTTGTAAGGTGCTAACAAAATTTAATGGAACCTGCAAAACAGTAACGAGCCGATAGAAAAAGAAATTTTGAAATAATAAAAAAGAAATTATTTGTACACTTTTCCTCCATAATCTGCAAGTTTAACATATATGATTTTTTCTTTATCAAAAACTTCAAAAATAAATCTAACTTCACCAATTCTTAACCGAAATAGATTATTGTTTCTGCCTTTATATCTCTCTATATCTATGTTTAATTTTTCATTAGTTTTAAACTTTTTAAGTTCTTTCAACCTAGAATAGATTTCTTCTTAATTTTTAAGAGATTCAAAAAAATATTAACTTTCTTTTTTGCATCAATATCATACATTTTAAAGTCTTACACAATCTTCTTTATTATAATCGTCTTTCTCTAAAGAATCTCCATATAAACACTCTAATTCTTTTTGTTCATCTAAAGACATCTCTCCAATTTTATTTAGTTCTTCCCTAACAATTCCTCGGATTAAATTACTTAACTCATTTCTGTCTATATTTATAGTATCTGATATCATGTATTTATAAGATCAAATATTTAAAAAACTATCTTTTACCAACTATAGCCCAACACATATTATCTAAGTGAACACCATGTTTACACAATTCTTTTTTATGAATGCCTTCTAAAGTATAACCTGCTTTTTCTAAAACTCTTGCAGAACCTTTATTAAAAGTTATACCTTTAGCTTCATTTTTCAAAATCATTTTTTTATGTGTCCATTCTTCATTTTAAAGAATACGTCTAAGACTGCGTTTCAATATGACTACTATAAATTTTAGAGAGCTATTTACAGGCTCGTTTCAAATTTATACTCCCCCATCTTGACTACTGGCTTCAATTTACAAATCAATTTTAGGCAGTTAGTTTCTCGATTAGTTTCAAAATCCCATATTTAAAATCCTTACCTACTAGAACATTCGCTATTTAACGGATAAGGTTGACATCCACAGTATGACTAATACGTGTTTAAAGAAAGATTTTAAAAAGATTGCTAAATTAATAATACATATGGAACAATTACCCAAATATGCAAAACTTGTATTTGAAGGAAAAATTTTTAAAATATATCAATGGGAACAAAAAATGTTTGACGGTAGTATTCAAATTTTTGAAATAGCCAAAAGAAACGATAATGTTCAAGTTCTAGCAACTGTAAACGATAAGATAATTCTTATAAAAGAATTACAACCACATTTTAAAAAATACAAGATTTCCTTGCCAGGTGGTAATGTTGATGATAACGAAAGTCCAAAAGATGCAGCAAAAAGAGAGTTTTTTGAAGAAACAGGTTATAAAGCAGACAATTTAGTACTATTTAAAAAAAATTCTCTTGGATCAAAAGTAATAAGAACATTTTATCTTTATATAACAAAAAATCCTAAACAAATTAATAATGTGATAGATACTAATGGAGAAAAAATACAACTTATGCTCGTAGATTTTAATGATTTTATTAAGTTAAGCCAAAATGAAAATTTTAGGAACAAAGAGCTGACATCATACATAAAACAAATCCAAAATGATGATTTTAAAATGCTAAAATTTAAAGAATTATTATTTAAACAACAATGATTCACAAATCCTAACCAATAATTTTACAACTTTTGTTCGCTCATGATAACTCATTACAATCTTTCTTGTTTTTAAATTCAATATATCTTCTCTTTTCAAAAGAATCTTTTTTTGTTTCAGCTCTTTTATTGTTGTACTATATGATTTTTCCAAAATTTGCAACGAATTATCCTTTAAAATGCTACATATATTTGTCAAGAAAGAATCCTGCTTTAAAAAATCATTAACAAACGAATTTACATTTAAATTAGTTAAATCATTAGAATGATACAATGTAAGAATTTTTATATTTGAATTCCTAAAGTTTAAGAATTCAATAAAATTATCAGGAAGAAACTTATAAAAATTATCAAGAATAATTATATCAGGACAAAATTCATCAATATATACACTTAGTAAATCAAAAAATTTAGTTTTATCCGTATCAAAATATTTCCCTTTATCAAAATTATAAACATAAAAATTATCCAAATCAAAAATTTCAAAAGGCAATTTTCTATCAAGAATCAAAAAAATATCACCCTTTTTAAAGATCTGTGCAAAGAACCTTGCACAATTTACATAATCAGAACTTAAAAATAAGATTTTTTTCCTTTCAATAATTGTTCTTTCATCCACTTAAAAATTATACAATTTTTTAAGTTTTTAAAATCTATCCGATTTTTAAGTTTTTAAAATCTATCCGATTTTTAAGTTTTTAAAAATTTTCTGATAATCTCTTGTGCACGAACTTCTGGATGAAACATAAAACAATATTGATTTGCATTTTTGCTGTTGCTTTTAAAAGCAACACACGACCCATCATCTAAAGTGGCAATACATTTTAAATAAGGACAAAGATTTTCAATAGAAAGTGAATGAAGAAAATATTGTAAATTTAGATCCTCTGATTGAAACAGAATGTCTTTTACATTAATATTGACTTTAAATGCACCTATCCTTTCATTTTTTATAAGTTCTATACCAAGAAATGAAAAATATGATTGTGCTCCTGCACATACTGCTAAAAAATCTTTCTTATAATTTGCAAAAAAATTGTTCATATCTTCCTGAAAGTTAATATATTTAAAATCCTTAAGTGCTGTTCCAGTCAATATAACTTTATCATATAATTCTAAATTACATTTTTTTATATCTACACACAAAATTACATCATAATCTTGATTTTCATTATCTAATATATCTTTATAAGGCCTTAAGAACTCTTCTTTTAATATTTTTAAATCAGGATCACACATATCAATTAACAATATTTTTGCCATTTTTCATTTTGAACAAGTCTTTATCTTATTTACAATCATTCTTGCACAATTTTTTGAATCTTCAATTATAAAATTATCACACACAATTATTTGTCTTTTAAAAACTGGACTATCTATAACAAAAGTTTCAAATTCTCCTCCCTCTCCTGCAATACTTATCCCATATTTAGCATTCAATTCACAAAGATCATCAACCATTTTATGATCTATTAGTTTTCCAACAAGTTTTTTATCTAAAGGATAAGCTCCAATACCAACTATTAAAACTTTAAAACCTTCATTTATAATTTTAATTAAAAATTCTTTTTCATTTATCTGCCACAAAGGATTAAAACACCACAAGTCATGTTTTTTACATATTTTCTCAATCCTACTTGCCTGATACACAGATTTTATTGCACCACTTACAATCCCATCAATCCCATATTTTTCCTTAATACATTTTATTGCAGAATCAAGATCAACAAGCTCCTCTTCTTTTGTACCAGAAGTAATAAATAATTCATGTTTAATATTCATACATTCGGCCTGTAATTTTGTATGTTCAATCATTGGAACCTGAAACATATAACTATCCTCTTTTAAGGATTTCATAGTTAAAAGACAAGCAACATCAAAATACTTCAAAGCTTCAAATAAAGCATAATTAGAATCCTTCCCACCAGAAAATAGAACAGCAACTTTCATTTATTAAAATTTTTAAAATTTTTAAAAATTAAATCATTCAGATTCCTTTGGAGCAAAAAATGCTTCAATTTTATCTTCACCAGAAATAATTTTAACATTGATTTGATTTGTTTTTTCAAAAACAGTATTTCCTGCAACTGTCTTTTTTACTCTTAAACCAGAAAACTTATTCCCTCTTAATTTTCCTCTAAAACCTACACTTTTAGTTATAAGGATTTTTTTCTTTCTATCTCCTATAAGATCTTTTCTCATAGGAAAACCATTTGAATCAGACCCTCCGGTTATGAAAAACTTAATACCTGAAAAACCTATCATTTCACCATTAAATTCTTCCCCGAGCATCTTCCCATATAAAGACTCAGCTTCTTGAGCAGAAAGCTCCTTTTGGTATGTCTTTCCGCTTTTTGTACCAATAACTATTTTAATTGCCATTTTTTTTAAGCCTAACCGGAAAAGTCAAGCACAATATATGTAATTTACAACACTTTATAAATATAATCATTCAAAATTAATCATTATCTCTAATCACTTTTTTATACGATTTTTTTTAAATCTTCTATAAAAATAATTGTATACAAAATAATCAAACAAAGACTGGTGCTAAAAGTTTATAAATAAATAAAAACAAAAATAAATTATGATATCCTTTTCATTCCTTGCAATACTATCTGCAATACTATCTGCAATTTCAATAATAATCGTATTATCCATTTTCAAAAGAGTATATCAGGAAGAATACAAAAGACCTTGGCTTTTCATAGGAATTTCAACAATATTTTTTGCATCTGGGCAAATAATACAGTTTTTATATGACAATACAACATTAAGAATCATTAACAGTATGATAACACTAACACTAACATATATTTTTAATTTCATATCTGTTTCAATGCTCACATATGGTTTGCTACTTGAAAAATTAATATTAAAATATTATAAAGGAAAATTTGTAAAATTCAAATTCATCCCAATACAAGAAGGAACACTTGGAGGCGAACTTGACATTGACATAGATTTTTCCACATCCTATATAAGCATAAATAAAAACCTAAATATTCTTTTTGAAGAATTTAGCAAAGCAGTCCAAAAAGGTTTTGAAGGATTTCTTATTACAGAATCAAATCCACAAGAAATAAGAGAAAGATGGAAAATATACAAAACACCTATAGCATGGATAAGTCAACTAGAAGAAAATAGCGATTCAGAATATATAAGGAATTCTCTTGGTTACAATTCTGGAATAATAAACCCTATACGTTTAAATGACCTCATATCTTTTGTTGATTCTTTTCTTGAACAAGCAGAAAATTCATTTATATTAATGGAACTTGACTCTATATTAAAAAGCAATAACTTTAGTATAATAATTGAATTTTTGCAATACATATCTACAAAAATATCAAGATATAATGGAACCTTAATCTGCACAATTAATAACTCTTCTATTTCTGCAAGTCAGAAAATGGAACTTGAAAATATATTAAAACCTCTTGATTTTTAATTAAGAATTCAGAAAAAAATTAAAATTCTCAATTTATTATTTTTATATTGCTAATATCAGAATCAGTATTATCCCAAACAAGCTCATCGTGTAAAAAAACTTTTCTTACAAACTGTAAAGGTAATGTATATTTTTTACCCTCTTTATCATAGATTCTACATACTATAGGTTTAGCATTAACTTCAAACTTTAAAATTTCAACCATAACCTCTCTATTATCTCTAAAAATTAAAAATTTATACCCTTCAAATTCTTTTTTGTAAAAAATTGTGTACAAAAATTTATGTGTATCAAAAATCTCATCCATAATACAATTAGTATAGAATAATTTAAATATATTACCTTAAATATGTAAATATTCATTTTCATTTATTCAGTTCATAAATAGTTTTTTAAATAAACAATGTCCAACATAAACATGATGAGAAAAATATGTTTAATAACATCAATAACTATCTTAGTTATTATAATCATTATAGGATCTTTTATCGCAGGATGTTTTTTGTACAGCATAAGTCGTTCTACTTCAAAAACTAACACTAAACTAATTAATGATTATCATATGCTTAAACATGACTCTTATAAAAATTTTTTAATCGCTCAAAATATAAATTATCTGCTATCTACTGAAAATTTATCTAATTTTACTGATGGAAACTTAAGTTACATTTGGAAGACTAACAACAAGGAAGAAAGGGGATTCTATTGCAAAAATAAAAAAGCAGAACAAATAAGATACTATTTTTACTCGGCGGGTGAAAATGTAGGAGGAGGATGGTATTATATTGATATTTTAGATTGCGAAGATATTTATTGGGTTATCAAATTTAGCAGTGCAGGTGTAGGGCCAATATATGGGCCATTTACTAATTAACTAATTAATATATACTTTGCATCCCAATTTAAAAAAAAATTAAACTTAACAACTACTAAAAAGAAAATCTTTACAAGATTTTCCCAAGTCTTACTTAAACATATCCTTTATCCTATTAAACAAAGTTTTGTCTTTTAATGTTTTTGCATATTCTTGTAATATTTGTTTTTGTTCTTTGCTTGTTTTTGAAGGTATTTCCACATTTACACGTATAAACAAATCCCCTTTGTTATCATAATTAAAATAAGGCATTCCTTTTCCTTTTAATCTTAAAATTGTTCCTGGTTGTGTTCCAGAAGGAATTTTTATCTCAAGTTTTTTTCCTGCAAAATATTCTATCTCTATTTCATCACCAAGTATTGCCTGTATAAAATTGATATCCACATCCTTATAAAGATCCATACCTTCCATCTCAAATCTTTCATCTTTAAGTATATTAATCTTAACATATAAATCGTCACTAGATCCAGAATCATTATCATAATTACCTTCTCCTGAAACCCTTAAAAGAACTCCAGATTCTATTCCTTTAGGAACATTTACAATCACTTTATCACTTCTATAAACATATCCTAATCCAGAACATTTAGAGCATGGATTTTTCACTATCTTTCCTTTTCCATGACACTTAGGACATGTTCTTTGAGTTCTTATGTTTCCAAGAAATGATCTTTGTACTTCAAAAACAAAACCAGTTCCAGAACATTTATCACAAACAGACACATCTTCCTGATTTTTTGCACCCTTTCCCATACAATCATCACACATAACCTTTCTTTTTACAAAAATGTCTTTTTTTACGCCAAGAAAAGCCTCTTCAAGTGTAATGTTAAGATCTGCATACAATCTGTTATCATCACTTCTTCCACTTCTTGATGAAAATCCCCTAGAAGAAGAACCAAAACCTGTTGAACCAAAACCTGAAAATCCAAATTGTTCAAAAATATCATCCAGATTTATACCAAAATCACTAGGATCAAATCCAGAAAAACCTGTTGAACCAAAACCTGAAAATCCTTCAGTAGAACCATATGTATCATACTGTTGTCTCTTAGAATCATCAAGAAGAATTCCTGCAGCCTCATTTATTTCTTTAAATTTTGATTCAGCATCAGCCTCTTTAGAAATGTCTGGATGATATTTCTTTGCTAACTGCTTATATGCTTTTTTTATTTCATCTTTTGAAGCTTTTTTATCAATTCCAAGTGTTTTATAATAATCCTTAGCCATTTTATTAAAATTAAAATACTAAAGAAAAGATTATTTAATTTATAAAATTTTTTACAAAATCAAAAAAACACGCTTAAAATAAGTTTTTGAAAAATATTTTTATAATTATCACAATTAAATCACAAATAGTGTATATTAACATCACACGCTTCAACTGTTGGATCCTGCTCAACTATTGCAGGAACAAAACCTATATCTTTAAATAATTTAGAAAATTGTTCTACATGTTCATAATATGTAATAATTCTCATTTTGTTTTCATCAATCATTACTTCAAGTCCCTCATCTTCCAAAAATTTCTTTTTCTCATAAAGGATTTTTAAAATTTCATCCTTGTTATAAGAATTATCTTTTAATTTATTATAATCAAAATCTTTTAAAAATAGAGTTCCTCTTATAAAAAGACCTTCATCAGTCAATAAGTCAAATTGTGTTTTGGTCATTTCTCCTCTTAATTTAAATCTATTTTGCATTTGAACCCTATCTTTTAATTTTGAAGAACAGAAATGAACATTAAATTTTTTATCACAACAATATTTAAGTACCCGTACCCCAAGTTCATAAGAACCATTTACAGCCGAAGATCCATCCTCTTTTATTTCATATCCTCTTTTTGTCATCTGATCAGAATTAAGATCAGATATTTCTAATTCATTAAGGTTAAGAAAGTCTATCCTTCCATCAAAAAAATCACATATCTGATAAATAATTGATTCTTTATCCATAACTAAAGGTATTTCTATACCAATATCCCAATCATATTTTTTTGCAAGAATAAGTTTATCCCATTTAGAAGTATCATCAAAATCTACATGAAACCTTATTTCATCAAGTCCAGCATCATATAGTATTTTTAATTTTTTTAAGTCAACCAAATCCAAACTAGTATAAAGATGTATATGAAAATCTAAACCTTTTTCCTTCTTTAAAAATTTTATGTATTCTTCTGTACGCTCTATTCTAGACAAAGGATCTCCACCGGTAATTCCTACCCCTTTTGCCTGAGTCAAATAAAGTTCTCGTTTCAAATCATCAAAAGATTCTGTCTGCCATTCATTAACAAAAATAACATCTTTATTCTTTTTTTTTAAAGATAATGGACAATACCAACATCTTCTTGGACAGATTCCTGTTACAAACAAAACAAGTTTATATCCTTTAACACACATTGAGCATCCTTTTGGCAACTTACCTATCCTTTTAGAATAAAAAGTTGTATCAACTATTTTTCTCATATAATAAAAGAAAACATGTATTTTTAAAAATCTGTTTAAATTTAGATAAAAAATTTAAGAAATTTAATTGTAAAAAGACTTATCCTTTTACAATTAGTATTATAGATTAACCTTTAATACTTTAGCAGTCTTCTAATAACTTGCATGTTATTAAGAATTTTTTAAAGGTAAGACTAAAACTGTAACCCTTTTTTGGTAATTTTCAGCTCTTAGATGATTACATGAATCATACATATTCGAGGAATTTGTAGTGTTACTGAGCAACGAAACCCGATGTTGTTGTTCAAGTTCGAAGGAGCATTGTTCAAGTTCAAGGCAAAAGAACCAGCATTTGCACCATTGTTCCAATTACCGCCAGAGAGGAAGGCAAAAACAAACTCCATTTTTTTGTTTTAGTCAATTAATTGATTAATAACTTTTTTTAAATAAATTACTATCTACTATAAAGTTATATTTTTCTTAACAATCCACCTATTAATTTTCCTATTATTTCAGTTTTAGTTAAAAAATAGAGATAATGTTTTTGTGGAAAAATATGTAAATCTGTAGTTAACCTTACTAAAAACTTTATTTTATCAAATAAATATGATATTCTTTTAACAATATTTTTTTTATTATCTTGCTTGATTTTCTTATATTCAAAAACTGATAATAACAAATCTATAAATGTTTTCTCTATTTCTTGTCTTAATGTAAATTTTTCACTTTTAGGAAATTTTGTTAGCAATGGAAACACATATATGTATAAATTATATATTTCATTGTATAATAGAAATTCTCTTTCCTGTTCATGGTTCATTTGGTAAACTCTCCAATTTTTTTATTAAACCACTTACATATCTTATAGAATCTTCAGTTTCATTATAATATTCTTTTTCTAAAACTTCTAACTCATATAAAATATGTAGTTGACATTGAATATAAGATAATAAAATTCGTACTTTATTATAAATTTTCAATTTCCCTTTTAAATCCCAATAATTATAATCTGCTGTTAAATTGGGAAATATTTGTATTATGGTTTCATATGTTTCTTTTAACAAAATACCATGTTTCTTTTCACTTGACATTTTTTCATCTAAAATATCAAGTGCTTCTAAAAAAACTTTGAAATGCTCCTTATAAATAGGTAGCTCTAATACAGATAATTTCTTGCTCATTTTATTTTTAAAAATTTAGATATTAAACCGTCCGACCTCGGACCTGTAGCTTTGCTACGAATGTATGGCCATTCTGTTTAATAGCTCGCATTAAGCTCGCTACCACAATTCCACAATTTCACAAATCGTTTTACAAACGATTCCACAATTTCTTAAAAAGGGTTACCCCCTAAAATCTCAAATCAAGGATCATATGAGCAACGAAACCCGATGCCGAAGTAAAAGAACGAAGGAGCATAGTAAAAGCCCAAGGCAAAAGAACCAGCAGGAGCAGCACCAATGTTCCAAGCACCGCCAGAGACGAAGGCATGTATTGTTCCGCTTGAATGTGCATTGTCAACATCAGCATAAACTTGTCCTATTCCATTAGATGATGTTAAAGATGTATTGTATGGTTTTAAATGATTGTATGATGAACTTATAGATGTCCATTCATACCACTTGCTTGTACCTTGACCTAATGAACTTTCGGTATTAGTATTGTAAACATCACTGTTCCATTCCCATATATTACCACCTAAATCCCAAATGATTTCGCCATTATATAATTTTAAGGTTCTTCTTTGTTCTGATGTCCCACTTTGGCCTGTTCCAATATAACCATCATTTGTATCTGTTACAGGTAAAGAATAAGCAGGTGAATTATCACTATGTCCTCTATACATACTTCCTGAATATATTTCACTTGTATTCCAATTGTATGTATTATTCTCTGCTTCTCGTGCCGTTGTTACCCATTCAGCACGAGTTATTAATTTATAACCTGTACCTAAAGATGCACACAAAGAAATTGCCTGAGTCTGATTAATGAATGTTATTGGTTCAGGTGTTGGATGTGATCTTATACTTAAATCACCTCCAGCAGTATCATATCGCCAACCCTTATATGTTGCATCCTGTGTTTTACTTGCTGTATTTACAAATTTTGCCTCATATTTCATAATGTAAAAATCATTGTTAACGCCTAAATCTTCATTTGCAAATACAAGCACCCATTCTCCACCTTGTGTTGGTCCTAAACTATCATTACATGTTGCATAACTATAGTTATTTGTACCATCCAATGTACCATCATTACATGTTCTTTCTTGTGAAATAGCAGAACATCCTGCTAAGTTATTATATGGTTTATCATACAGATAAAATATATGTGATGAACCATTATCAATGGTTGTACCATTTAAAGAACAACTTAAATCAACTACTGGTGGCAAACCACCACTACCTGTTTCTGTAATGTTAACATGTTTTACATAAATCTTTTTTTCAATCAAACCCTTATCTGTTATTACTACAACATCTGGAGTGCTAACATTCAAATTTGAGATACAGTCTGTTATGTTGATTTCCAATATTCCTTTAGCATAATTTGTTTCACTATCAAAACAACTGTAACCATTTACTTTTATATCTTTTATAGTTAAGTTATCATAATCATTCTTTAAATATAAACTATTACCAACAATTGTTTCTATTTGACTTGTTCTAACATCATTTACTGATGAACTTTCAACCCCACTTAAAATGTTTGTTGAATATGTACCAAACCAACCCTGAAAACCTACTACTGCAACAACAGCTACAACTAATAATAAAGCTGTTGCAACAACTGGGGATATACACTTTTTATATCTTCTAGAATTAAAACTCAACAAAGTAAACAAACAGGAAAACTTGAAAATTCTATTCTTTGCCATCTTTCCTGATTTCTGTTCCTGATTTCTGTTCCTGATTTCTGTTCCTGATTTCTGTTCCTGATTTCTGTTCCTGATTTCTGTTCATAAAAAGCAGGTCTATTTTTAAATTTATAACTATTTGTTACTTTGTTTTGTAGTAACTTTGTACATAATTTTTTTATTAAAAAAGGATTGCATAAATCACAATGGCCTTTAAAGCTAATCAAAGCATTAACTGTATCCTCATAATTCTTTTTTTTCACCTTTTGTTTAAAACGTTTTATAGTTTCATTTTTAACTTTCAAAAGTTTATTGACTTTTTTAAAATGTGAAACAAAATGAAAACAATTGATATTATTCATTATTGAAATATTGTATGTTTTTTTTAAAGGCAAAATCACATAACCCAAAAAAGGAATTCCATTTTCTACACTGTTTAAAATTATCTTATGGTTGGAAATATGCAAATCCAATTTTTTATGTAAAAATTCTAAAACTACATTTCTAATTTCCAATAAAACATTCTTGTTGTCGCACAAGAATACAAAATCATCCACATAGCGAACATAAAATAAGTCAATTCCAAAAGTACGATATTTTGGCTTTAAGGTATGTTCTACATAAAAATCTAAATCATGCAAGTAAATATTTGCAAATAATTGGGATGTCACATTCCCGATTGGCATACCTTTTAAAACATCAACATCTTTATTGAATAATTCATCATGATATGAATTTAATATCATTTTCACATAATACAAAACTTTCTCATCTTGAACATGCCTTTGTATTTGCTCTAACAAAATATCTAAACGAACAGAATAAAAATACTTATCAATATCCATCTTTAAAAAATATTTAATAATCATAAATCATATGATGTAAAATATGGTCACTAAAAACAGGAGCATTAATTATTCTTTTTTTTGAATCAGAAATAACAAATGTCCTATAATTTGAATGTTTGTATTCTAAATTTAATATCAAACGCCTAAATTCAATTAAATTGTCTTCCAAATTTAATTTGTATCCAATTACTTCACTACTCTTTCTACGACCTTTATAAGCAGATAAATAACATTTTAAGATAAAATCATAACTTGCAAATTCTTTAAACATTAATAAATCAAAAATACAAACATATATTAAATTTTTTAATTACGCATAAAAAATTTAATGAATTTAAAATGTATTAATTAGACATAAAAAAAAACTTAAAAAAAAGATAGCAAACCAGCTAAAGCAAAGTATTAAGCGTAGAATTTTGTAAATAGAGGATTGTAAAAAACCTATAAAACAAAAATCGCAAAATTTGAGTTATTCCTAGTAATAAATGATGGAGTATTTATCACTCAAATTTTTTTACTGCAATTTTTGGTCATTCCTTTGAATATTAAAACACAGAGCAGTAGAGTATTCAAAGGAAGAAATTTGGAATTGAACTTGTTCAATTAGGGCTTATAAGGGTTTTTTGATAACACTCTTCTAAGAATGTTTTTGGGTTTTTTTAAAATTCTCAATAACCTAAAGAAGATCTTCATCAAAATTTATTTCTTCAATATCATCCAAATCATCATCAATATTTATCTCATTTAATTCCTGCTCAATTTCCTTTTTATTTTTTGGTTTTAAAGTTTGTTTTTCAACAACAGGTTCTTTATTATCCTTTTCATGTAAAAGTGCAAAGACTTGATTTACAAGTAATTGAACCTCTCCACTCATACTATTAAGACTAACATTACCTAAAACCTCTAAAGAAGATCCTATTATTTTTTTACTAAATGCTTTGTATTTATCCACATTATCTGATAAATCAATAATCTCTTTTACAGATAACCCTGTCATCTTTTCAGCCCTATCTCTAAATCCAACAACAGTTATTGTAGATGTAGAATCATCAATTATAAAATTTACTATTGGAACTTTATAAGGTTCAACCTCTCCATGAGCAACACATTTATAGACTCCATCATCCTGAAGAACTTTTTTAAAACACTCTGGACAACCAAAATAAAATCTAGGAATCTCAAAATCAGTAATTATTCCTGAAATCTTTATGTTTTTATCATTTTCATCAACTTCACTTATTTTTTTTTCAACAAAATCAGATACAATATTTTTATCTGCTAATTTTATATCAACTCCTGCAGGATTAACTTCAAGATTAGAATATTGACCATAATGAACCTCTATTCTACCCTCATTTTTATTATTTTCACGTGTATACGCATTTATGACCTTTAATATATCACCTTCATGTATATTTTCAAGTAAGTTTGTGTTCTCCTGCCAAAATACTAATCTTGTAACTCCTGTTTCATCTCCTACCAATAAAGATTGAACACTACCTTCAAAACTATTTTGTGAAGAAAAAGTAACTCTTTCATATTTTCTTATTACCTTACATATCAAGCTTACAGGCTCTTTAGGATTTACAATATGTTCTATTTTTTTATAATCAACCTCTTTTTTTACTTTATCAGTATCAAGCCTTAAACCAAGCTCGTTTGCAATAATATACATGGCACCCTCTTCTGAAATTAATCCAGAAAGATCATCCACCTTTTTTGAAATTAAAGATTCAAGTTCTTCTTTTTTTTTTCCAGATTTTAAAACAAGATCCGATAATAATTTTTCTTTTTCTGTCATTATAATAGAATTACGAAAAACATTTTTATAAATTTTTCTAATTTGATGAACTATTTGCAACAAGAAAAATTTATTTATAACTATTTAAATAATTAAGATCTATAAGATATGTTCCATCCTGAACTCTATATATTAAAGGTTTATTTTTTTTAAGTAATTGATTAACATCTATCTCATATTTGCCTGGCGCTAATATTCTTATATTCTCAAGTTTAAAAAAAATAGGTCCATCACTTTCTTTTAAATCAACAAAATTTTCAGCTTCCTTTAATATTAAATCCTTTTGAACCTTGCTCAATTCAGCATCTTCTTGTTTATCAGGAATTTTTTTAATATATAAAAATAGTTTTGAACCACAATTAGGGCACCCCCTTATTATAGCATCATCTGTATTGTCAAAAACTTTATCGCATTTTAAACATTGATGTGGCATATAAATAATTATTGTTCATTATTTTTAAGCTTTATTATTATCATAACTAGAAAACTCTTTTTTAAAATAGTTGTTTAATAAAACAAAAATCGCAAAATTTAAGTTATTCCCACCATAAATTTCTTAAATTTATGATTCATATCCACTACAAAGCAGTAAAGTATTCAAAGGAATAAATTAATCATCTCCTCTTGGTGCAAGTATAAAGCCTAATAGCAACCTATCAACAAGTTTATATTCTATCTTTAATGGATAGTCAGTACTAAAACTTAATTCTACTGTATTTACAATTTTCTCAGTTTTAATAAATTTTTTTAAATATTCTATAGAATATCTACAAAATATATCTTTGTCTTCTTTAACTTTAACATCAACGTTTTCATTAAAATCTACTCTTCCAGACATCGAATTTGTCTTACCATCTATAAAAAATTTCCCCTTTTTAACATTAAAATTAACTCCATTTTCAAGAAAGTTCAAATCATTTACAGCACTTGTAAGAAATGATGATGATGTTATTATCTTTGCATCAAATTCTAATTTTGGAACATTCTGAAGATTAGCATCATTAACATCTATAAGTGATAACTCAAATTCTTTTGGATTTTTACCAGAAGACAATATTTTTAACACATTTATACCCTCCTTCATTTCTAAAATTAATTTATCGCCATCACTTGTTCTTTTAAGAACATCACTAAATTTTTCAAGATTCAAAGATAATTTTGTATCTTCCTTTACTTCATATTCTTCAAAATTACTTGAAAGCAACCTAAATATAACCATTACAACATTATTTGAATTCAAAGCAACAAGTTCTAGATAATCTTTTTTGAAAACAAAAGTTCCCTCCATCACAAGCTCTGATATAATTTCCATGCTTTTTTGTAGCAAATTTGGATTTTTTAACACTAGCCTTACCATAAAATATTGAAAAAAAGATATCATTATAAAACTTATGTTTTTACCACTAATCCATAACTTCTTTTTTGAAATTAAGAAATTAAACTTATATTATACATCAAAAATCTTTTTTAAAAAATTACTTCCCAAAATTTTTAACAGTATTTAAACTAAGATTTAAGACCTGTTTTAGGTCTTCTTCATCAAATTCAGGCCACATTTTGGAAGAAAAATACATTTCGCTATATGCACTGTGCAAAAGCATAAAACCTGAAAGTCTAAAAGCATCTCCTGTCCTAACAATAATGTCAAGAGGAGAAGAATCATAAAAATAAGAACATTTTTTTAAATCATCATAATTAATTTGTTCAACTTTAAGATTTCCAGACTTAACCTCTTGTATCATATTTTTAAAAGTAGTACAAATTTCGTCAATCCCACCATAATTTACACATATGTTTACTATATGCTTTGGATTTGCAAAATCTCCAAGCACATAATTGCTATTTAAAAGAAAATCAAAAAACAAATCCATTTTTTTTACATTGGAGTTTTTCTCATTTAAGTCAACCAATATCCCAAAATCTTTAAAATAACCTTTTTCGTAATTCAAAAAAAATTTTCTGTAAAAAAAACTACCAAGATCTAAAACATCATAATAATCTTTTATTTTTTCACTATTTTTTAAACCTTCCATATCTCCCTTAAATTTTATAGAAACCTGCATTTGAAAAAGATAATCAATAAACTCCTTATCATCTTTGAACTGTTTTATCAGTTTTAATATTCCAAAAAGCTCCTCAGAATCCCTTTTTTTAAGATTATCTGTGGATAATGCAAAAAATGTTGTTTCGTATATATTATACTTTATTTGCCATTTAATAACCTGCATCATCTTTTTAAGTCCTGCAAGATGTCCCTCAAATTTTTCTAATCCCATCTCTTTGGCATACCTTCTATTTCCATCCATAATAAAGCCAATATGTAAAACCATAATTTTACATAGAACAAAACTTTTATAAATGTTTTTAACCAACTAATAAGTATTATGAATGGAAGATACTGGTTTCTTCTCATTATATCTGTAATATTTTTAACAAGCAATATCTTTGCAACAGATGTAGAAGTAACAATTTATGTATATGAAGATTACAGCATATTCAATTATATAATTGAATTTGATAATAATCCAGATATAGATAAGTTCTCAATAGAAAAACCAAAAGATGCAAGTTTAAATTATATTGTTGATACAAAAGGGCCTGTAAAATATGACATTGCAGGAGATTATTATATAATAAAACCTGATTTTGTAAAAAACAATACTTTTGTAATAAAATACAAATCAGAACAGGCATCTAAAGAAATTATTAAAACTGAAAGTCTTCAGACATACATAGGAATAAAAATTCCTCAAATAGATAAACTTACAACTAACATAATATTAAAAGATTCTTTTGGCGATATTGTAGATACATTTCCAAACAATTCAAGTATAATACAAAACGAAAAAATAAGCTGGGAAATTAAAAATGTAACAAAAGATCAATTGTTTATAATAAACTTTAAACAAAAACAAATTCAAGAACAAACATTCTTTACCACATTTAAGGAAAACATTTACAAACAAATCTTTTATGTAATTATAACTTTTGTACTCTTTTTTTTGATTTTTTTCTATTATCCAAAATATATACATTATAAAATAAAAACCAAATTTAAAAAAAATAAAAAAAACTTAGAACCACAGATAACAGATAGTGATGAGAATAGTCAGGAAAAAAGTAAAAATAAAATCATAATTGCTAAACAAAAAGATGAACAGGAAACTTTAAATGTTTTAATAGAAAACATACAAAGCCACCAAAACAAAGTAGAAAACAAGATAAGTGAAATAAAAAATCATCTGACAGAAAATGAAAACATGATAATCACAACAATAAAAGATCATGAAGGTATTTCTCAAAACGATATTTTAAATTACAACCCCAAACTCACAAAATCAAATTTAAGCAAAATAATAAACAAACTCCACAATAAAAAAATATTAAACAGAGTAAAAGTAGGAAAAATAAATAAAATATACCTTGGAGAAAAAATAAAAGAGTAAAACAAAATATTTTAAAACAATGTTTTATTAAAATTTTTATGAATGAAAACATAGATTATGCTAAAAAAAAATTTTATCAAATGATAAGTGATTTTGGATCTGACCCATACAATCTTGTATCACATTTAAATGAAATGGAAAAATGGGCAAAATATCTTCTTAAAATTAATCCCTCTGCAGATAAAGAAACTGTGCTTATAGCTGTCTGGCTACACGACATAGGACATTATCCTATAAACACAAACAAAGATCATGCAATAATTGGAGAAGAACTATCATTAAAAATTTTAAATCAGATAGGTTATAAAAAAAACAAAATAGAAAATATAATTCATTGCGTAAGGGCACACAGATGTAAAGATATAATGCCAAAATCAATTGAAGCCAAAATAATTGCCTGTGCTGATTCTGCAAGTCATATGACAGATTCAACGTATTTTGATATGTCAAAAGATGATCTAAAAGCAAATAATCCTTTTCGTGCATATAAAAAAATAGAAAGAGATTTTAAAGATTTAGATCTTTTCCCACAAATAAAAAAAGAATTGGAAGATATGTATTTTGCTTGGAAAAATCTTATAAGTTCCTACGAAAAACTTAATTTGAAATCATAAAGAATTATAAATATTTCATATTTGTCAAAACAAATTGTAAGATAAATATTTAAATAACCTTTTGGTAAACATAATATATAGCAAGATAAAAGATAAAATGCAAGAAGTTGAAGTAAAAATAAGAAACATAGACAAACGTGATTTAATAGAAAAAATACTAAAAATTGGAGGTGTTAGAAATTTTTCAGGAAAAGTTACTGATAGACGTTTTGATACACCAGATAGAAGGCTTTCTAAGCAAGGAAAGGCTCTAAGAATAAGACAAAAAGGAAAATACATATATCTCAATTTAAAGGGCAAAAAAAAATCAATATCAAATATAACAGGTAGAGATGAAATAAGCGTAAGAATCAGTAATTATAAATCAATATATAAAATATTAAACGAGCTTGGATTCATAGAAATATTTGCACTTCACAAATACAGAACAGAATATAAAATGGAAGATGTAAAATTTGATATAGATGAGTATGTTGGAATGGATCCTATTCTTGAAATAGAGAGCAAAGATCACAAAACAGTTGAAAAATACTTAAAAGTACTCGACATAAAAAAGGATAACATGCAAAGACTTTACATTCGTGAAATACTAGCTGCAAAGAAAAAACATGAATACTTACAATCAAAAAACAAATTTAGAAAAAGAATACAAAACAATCAAATGAGGACGGAAGGATTTGAACCCCCATCTTCTGGTCTGGAGCCAGACATTCTGCCGGATTATACTACGTCCCCTGATAATATCAGGTAATTTTTCCCTCTTTAAATATTTTTGCTTAGAAAAAATCACAAAAAAATTTCTAAGCTTTATAGCGTTTTAATACAAACATCTTAGATAGTTTTTACCAATATGCTTTTTTATTACTTACAAATGAAAATAGATTTTATTAAAATATTTTATTATTATTATTTTATGAATTTTAAATTTATTTTCTTATCAACATTGTTTATTTTGTATATTTGTATCGGTTCAAATTTTACTTATTCTAGCAGTTTTAATGTTTGTGGAATTGACTTTAATCACAACTGGTTTGAAGTAAAGGATGATTCTAACAATACTGTGTTTTTACTTGATAAGGATGGTGATGTTTTTATCATGGGAAAAAATAATGTGGGTAACAATCCAGCCTTAAGATCTTTTAAGATAAATGATGCCATCTATTTTAATTCAAAAGATGCTCCATTAAACAAGATATTTCAGACAAGTTCTTTTCCAGCAGAAAAAGGTATCTTATTTAAGGATTCTTCAGCAAACAACATAGCAAAACTGACTACATCAGGTCTATATGTAAAAGGCACACCTGTATATCAGGGAGCACAGGCTAAATGTCCTGCTGATGGCTGGGGATATTGTAATGCGAACAATCAGTTTTTAAGAGATAATAGGAATTATTATTGTGATATAACAGGTTCACTTAGTGCAGATTGCAAATATACAGTTGTTTCAACAACAGATTGCAGAAACAGTGATTATTATACATGTTCAGGACTTAAAACAAAGATATTGAAACATTTTAACTGCGGAGCGGGTGGTGGAAACTGTGTAAATTATAATGATGAAGTTTTAGGGGACTGTGGTGCTTATCAGTATTGTTATGGAACAGCTCAATGTGGAAATTTTGTATGGAGTACAGGCTCATGGGGTAGCTGTAGTGCTCTATGTGGTTCAGGAACTCAGACAAGAAGTGTTACATGTACAAGATCACATGATGGAGCTGTAGTTGATAACAGTTATTGCAATCCATCAACAAAACCTGCAACATCACAAGGTTGCAGTGTAAGTTGTAGTTGGAATACTGGCTCATGGGAAAGTTGTAGCACCCTTTGTGGTTCTGGAACACAATACAGACCTGTTTATTGTACAAATCAAAATGGTGCAATAATACCAGACTATTATTGTTCTGGTTCAAAACCCGCAACATCACAAAGTTGCCATACAGGAAGTTGTAGTTGGAGTATTGGCTCATGGAGTAGTTGCAATAATTTATGCGGTTATGGAACCCAAAATAGACCTGTTTATTGTATAAGACAAAATGGTGCAGTAATCCCAGATTATTATTGCTCAGGCTCAAAACCTGCAACAACACAAAGTTGTCTTTCAAGCTGTTACTGGTTTACTCCTGCTTATGACAGATGTAGTCAAGCCTGTGGAGGGGGGATTCAATATAACTATCTAAATTGTGCGGTTCGTTATATGCATTCAAGTGGTGTTTACATAGAAGGAGCTACTGATCTAAGAGTTTGTGAAAAGGCTCTTGGATATAAGTCTTCTTACGACAGCTGTAATACTCAAGCATGTTCCGGTTCAGTTTATCCATTAGGTCCTTGGCAAGGTAACTGTAACAGATACGGTGGAACTTGGATACTATTACAAAATCATCACAAATACAAAGCACAATGTAACTACATATCTCTATATGCATGTAACCTAATGATGGGAGATTATGCTAATATTGATTATGGTATCTGTTTTCTTTATAAATAAAAAACATATAACCACAGACACAAAATAAGAAAAATTTTTAAATAACAAATAATCATAAGATATATGGCTAAAAGAGAAAATATTCTTCCATATGCCCCAATAGGCAAGATAATACAGGAAAATACTGGGAAAAGAGTATCAAAAAATGCAAAAATAGCAACAGCAGAATTATTGGACGATTTAACAGAAAAAGTAATAAGAAAAGCAAATCTTATAGCTGAACATTCTGGCAGAAAAACAATTAAAGCTAAAGATTTGACATTAGCCTACAATCAAATCAAAGGAGAATTATAAAATGGGAGGATTGCCATTATCAGCACTTGAAAACTTAATGAAAGACAAAGGAGCAGAAAGAGTATCAGAAGATGCAAAAAAAGAATTAAAAAAAATACTTGAAAGCTATATATATGACATATCAGTAAAAGCTTCAAAAATATCCTCTCATTCAGGAAGAAAAACAATAAATGAGGGAGATATTCTTATAGCAAAAGAGTAATAATCTTTTTTAACTCTTTAATAATTACAAATATTTTTAATAATAGTTTTTATTATTTTTATTAGAATTTAAAAATTTTTCTATAAAACAAAATGGTTAATGAGAATATTAAAAAATGCCCCGAATGTGGAAGCACAAATCTCTTCAATAACAAAGAGAAAGGAGAAATAATCTGTAGGTCCTGTGGTTTGGTTATTGATAGCAGAAATATTTCTTTGGGAAAAGAGTGGAGAGATTTTGAAGAAGATGATGATTCAGAGATGAAAAGATCTGGTGCTCCAACATCTTATACTAAATACGATCTTGGAATGGGAACAACAATAGGTTCTGATCTTGACACATATTCTCTTGACAAAAAACAAAAATATAAGCTTCAAAGGTTAAAAAGATGGCAAAAAAGACTTTCAACAGTCATGGAAAAAAATCTTAAAATTGCATTAGGAGAACTAAGAAGATTATCTTCATATTTAAATTTGCCAACATCAATAGAAGAAGAAGCAGGAAAAATATACACAGAAGCTGTACAAAAAAATCTTGTACGAGGAAGAAGTATAGAATCTGTTGTAGCTGGAGTAATATATGCTGCATGTAGAAGACAAAATATACCAAGAACATTAGATGAAATATCAGAAGCATCAGGAATTGACAAAAAAGAAATAGGAAGAAGTTATAGATATGTAACACGTGAATTAAGAATAAAAATTCTCCCATCAAACCCTGTTGATTACATATCAAGATTTGCATCTGTCCTAAATTATTCTGCAGAAACCCAATCAAGAGGAATAGAAATACTATCCCAAGCATTATCACTTGAACTTACATCAGGCAGAGGGCCAATAGGAATAGCAGCAGCGGCTCTTTATATAGCTGGACTTTTAGAAGGAGAAAGACGTACACAAAGAGATATCTCAGAAGTATCTGGAGTAACAGAGGTGACAATAAGAAACAGGTACAAAGAAATCATTCACAAGCTAAACCTTGAAGATGAAATAAAAAAAATCAAAGCAAAAAACAAGGAAAGGGATGATGAAGATGAAGACGAATTATAAAGTTTTGCTAATCTATGTCTTTACTTTATTCTGTTTTTTAGAAATAGCATTTTCAACAGTATACAGTAATAATGCAGACTATACTATGGAAATAGATTCCATAAAAAAAGTAACATACAATTCAGAAGATTCAATAACATTTTCAATAAAAATAACAAGTAATATAAAAAATCCACAAAAAATTCAAATAAGCAATACTGATGTTGTTGGCTGGGAAATAAAAGGAAGTGAAGAAATTTTTATATTAGAAGGGTTTAAAAGCAAAACAATACTACTCAACATAAAATCAAATAACGAACTAAATTACAAAACTGATGTAGAAAGTTCAAGCACAATAAAAATATCAAAAAAAGACAATTACATAGGTACATTTGAATTTCCTGTAGAAATTAAGGGAGAAAATGAAAATATCAGTCTTAAACTTGAAATAGAATCAAAAAGAAGCGATAATAAGAAAAATTTTATAGTTGAATTTCCAACCAGTGCAATCTCATCATCAAGACCATTTAATTTTGCAATAAAATCAGAAAATATAGATGAAGAAATCTGTGATATAAGACTTGAGATAGATAAAAACATAGCCAATTATAATGAAAAATTTACAAACAGGAATAATTACAAAATATTTGAATATAATATTCCATCAACAATAAAGCCAGGAATATACCCTATAAGAATAGTTTTAAGATTAAAAGAAATGGATTCTGGAATGGTTTTGGAATGGAATTACGAAAAATTTATAGAAATCGACAAATACGAAAAAATAGATTACAATGTTTTTTTAGAAAAAACAATCTTTCAAAAAACTACTACCATAGAACTTGAAAACAAAGGAAATGTTATTAGCAATTTCACATATCCAATAAACAAAACATTTGGTGATTTTTTACTTACATCAGACAACGAATACTTTAGGCAAGATAATAAGATTTTTTTTCATAAATCGCTCAATCCAGCAGAAAAAACAACAATAACATACTCATACAATTATTTTGCCATATATATACTAATCATAGCATTAATTAGCATATTAGTCTATATCTACATAAAAAAAAATTCAAATCCTCTATACATTCAAACCAAAATATATAATATAAGTAAAGTAAAACATGAAGGAGTAAAATCCCTTAAAATAAAAATTGATTTTGAAAATTTTAAAGCAGAAAAACTTGACGAAATAAAAGTAATCTTTAGAATGCCAAGATACCTTAACATAGAAGAAGATTCTTTCCTTTTAACTAAACCAAATCATGTATTAAAAGGAGAAGCTCAATACAAATTGGTTTGGAATTTTAAAAAAATGGAACTTAATGAAACAAGAATACTAGGATTTATGCTTATAAATTCTAAAGGTGTTCTTGGAGATATAAAAATTCCAGACCTTGAAATAGAAATAAAGCATAATGGGAAAATAAAACGATTCTTTAAAGGTTTTCCTATAATTAGGGGATGATAAATGGAATTAAGTTTGACAAAGATTGTTATTGCAATCTTATTCATATTAACCATCATTCTTGTTATTCCTAACATATTCAACATATATCAAAAAACAAAAACAGGAATTAATACGAGTTCTCAACTCCAAGATAGCGAGTTATGTAGATTAACAGGAAAGTTCTGTGATGATATAAATCTTTTTTTAGAATTTTTACAAACAAATGCCTTAAATGATGATTTTTCATCTTCAGATGAAAAAGTTGAAGATACATCAATCTCTGATTATGTATTACAAGATCTTGTTATACATTCAGAAAATCTAAAAGATTTAGACATAAGATACACACCATACTGGGTAACTTCCTCAGGAGAAACTGGACACAGTATAAAACTCATAACTGGTCTTGCAACATGTGCATTAGATACTGGTAATACAATCTCATACGGTAATTTTGGATTGAATTCAAATGCTAAAGCAGTAAATTTTTACCAAAATTATGCAGAATGTTTAGGACTAAAGTATGATAAAAATATGAACATGCAAGAATTAAAAAACTTTTTATCAAACAAAAACAATATAGATGAATGGAAAAAAGTTGCTAAAAATAATCCAGAAAATTTAATAAGAGCTCAAGTAGACTGGTATAACAAAGAAATAATAAATGTTGCAATTAACACATTAAAAAAAAACAACTTTCCTGATAAAATAGCAAATGATCCACGACTCATATCATACCTTTGCGATTGTATAATTCAAGAAGGAGCATCCAGTATGCAAAAACTAGTTCAAACACATGTACCATATAATGGAAAAGATAGTGCAACAGCTTATATGAAAAAACTTAAGGATAAACAAATAAGTGATGAATACCTTCAATCAAAATTTACAAGATACTTAAAAGAAAATCCCAATAACATAAAAGGACTCAAAAACAGAGTAAATAAGAGATACGAATTAAGTATGCAAGCACAATTTTTAAAAATAAAAGTACCACCAATAGAATGTGTAAATACTTCTAACAATTGACATCATCAATTTTAAAATCACAACAAACCCTATATTTTCTAGGTGAATACTGACCGACTTTTCTAACACTAATTATTTTAACCTTTCTATTGCATTTTTTAGCAAATTCAATAACTTTATTTTCTGTTTCCATAGGAAAATCTTCCTCTTTTACAAAATCATACATATGAATTAAGCAATTATTTGATGCAACTTTAAATGCACTATCAAGAAAATGATATGCATCTTTAGGTAAAGGCATAAATATCTCATCATATTTTTCTATTTCCTTCCAGACATAACCTAAAAGATAGCAAATAATGTAGTTTTTTTCAAGATACGTAGTCAGTTTATATTTTTTTCCATCAATCATACATATAAAATCAAAATCCAAAAATAATAATAAAATATACTTTAAATCTTTATCATATAAAGCATCAAGATTTAAAAAAATTTCCCTATCTTTTCTTAACATCAATAAATCATTAAATTTCTTAAGATTTAATGCTGTTAATAATTCATTATCATAAAAATCAATGTTCTTATCAAACATCTTAAGTTTAAATTTTACAACCTCTTTTTTAACATCAGAATTAATAAAAAATAAAAATAGATTATTACATTTTGACACAAGTTCTTTTTCTCTTATTAAAATGTCTCTTTCCTTTAAAAATTTTATCAAACCTAAATAATAATCTGACTTTTTTATTAAATTTTTATTCAATTCCAAACTTTGAATTGCATATTTATGTCCCTCTGAATTTATTTCTATGGATGTAAGTCTATTAATGCCTTTATTCTGCTTTAAAGCCACAAAACTATAAGGACCACATCCAGAAAACATAACAAGAACTCTTTTATTATCAAGATTTTTAAGAATATTTGTTCTCTCATTCGATAGTCTTGCTGAAAAATAAACCTTTGAAGGATTTAAAACAATGCTAACACCATTTTCTTTATATATAGTGTCATATTTTTCAATTCCACACACATATTCTAAATCCTGTACTCTAAACTCTCCATGATGTATTCCTTTTTTTTTAAGAACGGTTTTGATACTTGAATTAACTTTTAGTATTGCCTTGCCTATATTTAAAACGTAAGGAGATAAAGACTCTTCAACCTCAATAACTGCAATATCTCCTATTATTTCAAAACTTCTGTTAACCTGCTCAATCAAGTCTTTTGGAACACATTCAATTAAATCCTTAACACTCTTATATCGTGTCATAAATAAAACAAATAATTTATCCTTATTTAAAAACTTAAAGATTCTTTTAATTAAAAAAGTCTTAACAATAACTCTTTTGCTTAAAATTTTTTATCAATCTTGTTTAAAAATCATATTCATCCTTTATTTCTCTTATAGCATTAGGATCTTCACCACCATGCCATGTTATCCTAGGTTTTACCTGCATTGTATGTAATCTTTCGTTTTTATCATCCATAATTATTGCACATCCTTTTGTTCTTGGCATAGAATTAAACAATGCTTTAGCACCTTTAGAATTATAACTTAAAAAAATTTTATCCAAAGATTCTAAATCAAAACTTGCAGTTATTCTATGTGATATTACTATATCACTTTGAGTTATTGCATCAGTATGTATTTTGGCTGGCTGTTGTGTTGCCATAACCAAAGAAACTCCTGGTTGTCTTCCTTCTCTTAATATAGTCATTAATGCTTTAGTTGATGGAACTTCTCTATCTTCAGGCAAAAATTCATGACACTCATCAACAATAAGCCATGGCATTGGTAAATCATCTTTTATATCTTTTTGTGCAACAACTCTTGTTTTATTTACAATATCAAACATTTCTTCTTTTTTTCTTACAAGCATTCTTTCAATAAAAATCTTTTTTGCAATAATTCCCAAAACCAAAGATTTAACTTCCCATCCTCCTGGCATTGCAACATAGGCAGACAAATCCATAATAACAACTTTTCCTCCTATCATAAGATCTCTTATAGATGTTCCTTTCTTTGAAAATATTCCCCATCTTTTAGCAGTTTCAAATCTGTTAATAACAGCTAACTTGTTCTTAGGATCAAACCTCTCATTCCTATCAACCCGCACAATTATATCATCAATGTCAAAATCACAATTTTCATCAAGCATAGTTCCTATGACCATTTGGACTATTACAGCAACATCATCATCATTTGAAAGCTTAAATGCCAACAACCAATCCTCAACAGATAACTCATTAGGCTTTATGAAAAATGGAAAATCAACAGGAATGCCTTCTTCTTTATACTTAGAATAATATCCTCCAGGAACATATATTATAACATCTAATCCTTTACCTGAAAGCCCCCATTGCTCAAGCAATTTATCATCTTTTTGGTTTGGATATTTCATAGGCCAATAAACTCCCATAGTATCAAGAAGAATAAAAGAAAGATTTTTTGCAACTTCATCATCCATATCCGCCAAACCCTCAGCAATAGATCCCAAAGTATATGAATTATGTACAACTATACCATTTGCAACAAAATTATGAGTATCACAAACTGTTAAATCATAAACATATCCTTGATACTCAAAAACTTGTATCTCAACTATTTTATATTTATCAATTGAATCATTAACTTTATTATACCCTGTAAAACTCATCATTTCATTATTTTTTTTATCCAAATAATTATAATAGTTAATCCATGAAATATTTTCTGAATTGAGCATTTTATGATCCATTGTTGCAATAACACTTTTTAATCCTTTTTCTGTTTTAAAAATATATTTTACAAGTTTTTCATTAATCCATCTTCTAAAAACATGACTAACTCTTTTATCAACAAATCTTTTTTTATCAACATCAAAACTTTTAACAATCAAATTTTCATTTATTTTGTAATATTCATCAACTCCTTTTTCTTTAACACCATTCAATGAATATTTATCAAAAATATCCTTTATAAGCATTGTTTTATGAGAATCTAATAAAATCTCTGATTCAGCCGTTAGACATTTTCCTCCCCCTCTCTTACCACATACAAGTATTGCATGAGCTCTTGAGACATCAAGATATATAGGATTAGATAAAGAAGATGTTTGTCCCATTTCAACATACTGTTTTCCAATAAAAACAGTCCCTTTATTTCCATACTTTTCCATATCCTTTAAGGTTCTGCCTAAAACAATATCAAACATACTAATTTTGCTATTTTTTCTTTTAAAAATTTATAAAAGCATTAATGAATGACAACAAAAACTAAATAAAACAAAATACAAATAATAAGCATGAAGTTAAGCAAAAAAAACTCACAAATGAGTATTTTTTTAATTGTTTGTACAATAATAATCATAACAACAATTCTTCTTATAATTTTTACAACAAAAAGTAACAATCAGCAAAAACTCTCAATCAATAATCAAAATCCTTCAGATTACATAAAAAGTTGCTACACACAAGCTTTTGAATCAACAATGTTAAACGTTGGATTTCACGCCGGATTTTTTATAGAAAATGAAACTTTACTTTTATCTTCATTAACATATGACCTTTTCAATCATACTTATCACGCATACATAATTGATGACAAACTTAAAATTCCTTCAATAGATGATGTAAAACAAAACTTTAATCAGGGCATAAAATACAATTTTGATTTATGTCTTAGAAATTATTCTTTTTTAAATCTTACATACAATATATCATCAATAAAAACCGAAACAGATTTTTCAGGAAAAAACATTATATCTAAAACTACACTTAACATACAATACCAACAAAATAACATTACAAAAACAATCAACAGGTTCACACACAATAACAACGATAACAATCTTTTAAACATGCTAAATATTGCAACAGAACTAGCACTTGCACATAAAGATACAGAAAACTATATTTGTCTTACATGCATAGATGACATAGCAAAATCAAACGATGTTTTTATCTCAAACATGCAAATTACATCAGAAAACGAACAAAATCAAATCCTTATAATAAACAGGTTTTACATACAACAAAACAATAATAAAAAGATAAAAACAACAATCCTAGAATTCATACAAACAAAATGAAAAACATAACCCAAAAAAGTCAATTAAGTACTTTTATAACCATTTTTTGCATCATAATATTATTCAGCATTCTTATAATAAACAATAAATATTCAGATTCTAACATAATAAACTACAAAGACAATAAAATATTCACAAATGAAAAAATAGAAGAATGTTTTATGTATCATTCTAAAAAAACACTAGATCAATTAACACAACAAGGAGGTATTTATTTTTTCCAAAACAATACGATCATTACAGAAAACAACATATTCCCAATATATTATAATAATGCATATAACAACTTTAAAAACATATCAAAAAATTCAATTGAAAACGAGATAAGTTTTGCAATAAGCAACAACATATTAGATTGCATAAAAAGTACAGATAATATTCAAACTAGACCCTTAACAGAAACATTCATACTACCTAACGAACTATACATAAAAATAGATTTCCCTGTAATCTTAGATAACAATACAAAACAATACAAAAAATTCAGTTTTAGACTAAATTCAAATCTTAATAATTTTATAACAACTACAGAAAAAATAATAAATATTTCTAAAAACAGCAACAATATAGAAATTACAAAATTAAATAAAATTGCACAGGAAGATAACACAACTATAAACTATATGTTAAGTTTGTATGAAAATATACCAATTGTAATATATACATTACAAAAATTTGACAAGTATTCAAATGAAAATTTTTCATTTATAAGTATGCTAAATCCTGCAAATCAAACTGAAAATTTTGCAATTGATGTAAACAAAAACATAACCCTTAAATCTAATGCTATTCACTTTGAACCTATTATTTGTAATACCGACTGCTCAAATGTTTCATATAATATAAAGTCAACATTAAATAATATAAACATTACAAGTGATGGAATAATTATCATAGATACAAAAAACGATCAAATTGGAAATCACATAATTTTTATAACAGCAACAAATAACAAAAATATTACACAATCAATTATTGCAAATGTTAAGGTGGAAAAATGAAAAACAATATCATATTAATTGTTACCATATTAACACTGTTTTCAAATATCTTATTAATAAATTCCACATCTTATCCAGAAGATTTTAATAATAACCCAACATCAGAAAACTTTCAAAAACTCAAAAATCCAAGCTTAGAACAATTTAATCAACTTAAAAATCCAAGCATAACTGATTTTGAAAAACTTGATATTTCAAAACAACAAGAATACTTAACAAATGTAAATATTGAAAAATATCCTGAATTTGCAAAAAAATATTTAGATAAACTTAATGATTTTTCATCAAGTCAAAACAAAAATATTGCTAAACAATATCTAACAAAACAAATTCCATTAACAACAAAAGATAAAATAATACTTACTAATTATCTAAAAAATGGCCTAAATATTCCTGTAGATTTTACAAACAGCAACTTTCCAGAAAACCTTAATATCAATCAAGATTTAACACTATCTACAGATAAAGCCTCAATAAATCTTAATAATTTTCAAAATAACAATCAATACACAATAACAATAGATGATTTGGGAAGAATAATAATAAACGAAAAGGGAACAAAAAACATCATACTAGAAAAAGGAAGCATAATAAAAACAGATAATTACATAGAAACAAGTAATGATGCAATAATTGAATCAAACGGATTGTTAATGAGTGGAATAATTAAAATAAAAAATGATAATATCTATGACATACAAGGATACATTGAGCAGATTCCTATTTCTGGAACAAATATTAAAGCATATTTAGATCCAGTATCAGGACTTGAAGTAACTAGTAGTGATATCTCTTATTTTGGAGGTTTAAGTTTTAAATCGCAAGAAAACATTCCAATAATATATACAGGCTTTAATACAGATAAAAGACTGGTAATAGGAAGTGGGTCAATACTTGAAAAAATTGATGAAAACTATAATCAACAATTCTCAATTGCAGGAGAAATACAAATAAATGATCTTAACATTTTAAAAGGCAATCCGCTAAAAATCTGTAATATACATGATCTTATTTTAAATAAGCATATAATACATCCACAAGAAACAGCTTTCATTGAGATAAATGGATTTTCAAAAGATTATATAAAAAAATATGAAAACAAAATAACAATAGACATAGACGAAAAAGATAAAGGTTCATTAAACCGTTTCATAATACAAGGAGAGCAGATAAGTATAAGAACAGATAAAGGAGTATATATAAAAAACACAAAAGAAGGTCAAGCAACACTTTTCCAAAAAATAGACAGCAAGTATTACATAGAAAGCACAAATGCAGACATAGTAATAAATGATGTTGATTTTTATATAAAAGAAGGAGAAATATCACAATCAACCAAAAGGCTAATAGATATTTCTTCTTTTGTAACATTAAAAGGCATCGTCCCAAACAGCAATATAATAAATCATGCAATCATTGAAAACAATAACAATTACATTGTAAAATCATCACATGTTACACAAAAAGATAATGAATACTTTAATATTTTACAAATTAAGAAAGGAACTAATGAATTATTCCAAAACAACATCTATAATCAACTAACAACAGAAACTATAAGCAATGATTTTTTACAAACAATAGCACAAACAAAAAACATTGCAGAAACAATAGACAGATACCAGTTAAGAGATAAATATCAAGTTTTAAACAATATAAAAGAACAAATAAAACAAAGTGAAAAAGAAGTAAAAACATTAGAAACACAACAAAGAGAAAAGGAAAAAATAATAAAAACTATAGATTCACAAATATTACAACTTAAACAAGAAACCTCATCAACACAAAACCCTGAGATTATAATAACACAAATAACAAAACTTGAAGAACAAAAAACAAATTTTGAAAGCGAGTTAAAAAAAATTTCTGAACAGATAGACCAAAAAGGCTTAAATTCTCTTATCCAACAAAAAGATGAACTTGAAAGCTTCATAAAGGAAAAATTAGACTCAACATCTAATGATAAAGACCCTGTTCAGCAAAAAGAAGATAATAGCAACCCCATAGAACAACCAATACAAACTAATCAAGAAATAAAGCCAAATACAGAACCTTTAGAAAAATCAGCAAAAGAAGAAATACAAGAAAAAACAGAAGAAATCCCAAAACCAAAAGAAGAAACAACAGACCCAGAAACTAAACAACAAAAAGAAGAACCAATACAAGATCAAAATTTTTTAACACAAGGAATTAAAACAAAACTAAAAGAATTAGAAATACCAGAAAGTATGATATCTATTACAACACCAGTAACAATAGACAATCAAAATAATATTCTTACAGCAGGAACAAGAACAGTTGATTTAAATGGAATCAAAGAAAATTTACAATCAATTACGATAACTCCAGATCAAATAACAATAACAACAACAGACCCTACTTTAAAAACACAAAGCACATTAACAACTACAGGTTCAATTATAAAAGATTCTGTTAATAATATAGTTATAAACGGAGATATAAAAATTTCTCAAATATCACAAGAGTTTTCAAATTTTATTGTAGAAAAAGGATCAACAATTACATTCTCTGAAAAATCTAACACATACTATATATCACAGATAAATGAGAATATGAAAGTTAAAATGCAAAATTCATTAGATCCAATAAAAGAAATACAATCTCATACTAAAGAAAACAACATAATTTTATCCTCTAATGGAGTATATGCAAGTTCTGAAAAAGGATTAAAAATATCATTAAATGACATTTCTGTACAAATTGGAAGTAACACAAAAAAAGGCTCAGCATACATATCACAAAAAGAAATAAATCTTAACGGAATAACAAATCTTTACATAAAATCACAAGGAAAAGAAACAGAAATAGCAAAATCAACATCAAAAGGACTTTTTAGAAATATAATAACTGACAACTCTGTTATAAGTTCATTAGAAAAAATCGCAACAAACATAGGTTACTGGTCAAATAACAACGGACAATTTTACAGATATGAATTAAACACTTACAATAAGGCAAACGCTTTAAATCAAGAAGAACTTGAAAGCATATCAACAAGTATAGCAAAAAACATATTATCAAGTGCAATGAGTGATAATACGCTAAAAACAGAGCTAAAACAACTAGAATCAACAATAACACAAAGCAACATCAATCAAGAAACAAAAGACATTATAATTCAATTAGTACAAAAAATAAACAACAATCAAATCCAACAAATAACTACACATCAAGCCAAATCATATCTTGAATTTTTTCTTGACAACGACAATTCACAAATCATAGAAGACGAAAAAATCAAAAATCACATATCAACGATAAGAGACATATTAAACGATCCTAAATACTATGCAACAGCAATAAATACATTAACACAAGAAAAAAGTAATATACATATTTCAATGAATGAATTTGCAACAATAGCAAAGCAACTAAAAATAGAAATCCCTGCTATATATCAAAAAATAGCAAACAGCAATATATACATAACACAAACAACAACAGGGCAAACATATTTTAACATAATTTCGGACAATAAAATAAATGTTCCAATAAAAACAAATTTTTTAACAATTACAGGAACCATTACAAATGACCTTGCAGGAGCAATCACAATATCAAACAATAATCAGATAAGTATTTCATTCCCAAAAGATTCTATAATAGGAAAATCTTTGGGATTTAGCAAATCATTACAAGAAATAATCATAAATAATGAACTTGATTATAAATTATATTAAGAATTCTAATTAAAATAAAATTATTAATATAAATCCTAACCCTAATACAGAAATCATTGAAGTCATAACTATTTTAAAAAATTTAAAATTTCCAAGCAAATACGCAAGAAATAATTTGAAGAATGTATTAGAAAAACTTGCAACAATTATAGCATAATTAGCAACAGTAAATTCTATGCTTCCATTTCTAAATAATGATGCAATAGATATAACTATTGCATCAACATCTGTAATACCTGAAAAAAACGCTAAAACAAGCAGACTGGATGTACCCATCCTTAAAACAAACAATTTAGAGAAAAAAGATAAAAATAAAAACAATAATGCAAATGTTAATGCTGGTCCTAACGAAAAAGGTGATTTTAACGAATCACAAGAAAATTCATACTTCTTATCCGTTTTACTTATAATATAAAGTCCTAAAGAAACTCCTAAAACACCTATTAACAAAAGCCAGATAATACTTCCCATAATAAGCCTTGCATCCAATATCAAAACCTCTAAAAGCACTTTGAAAAACATTGCAGAACAGGCAATTATCATACCACATGCAAAAGGCAAAACCAAAGAATCATTTTTTTTACTCTCAATTGCAAAAGAAGAACTAAGAGCAGTAGAACTTACAAAACTTCCAAGAACTGAAGTAATGATTATACCTTTTTTAGTATCAATAACCCTTACAAGAATATACCCAATAAAACCAATTCCTGAAACCATTACAACCATAAGCCACAAATAGTAAAAATTAAACACATCTATTTTAGACATAAGTTCAAAATCTATAATAGAGCATTTTTCAATTATCTGTGCAAATATCTTAAAATCTGTTAAAGCATAATTCTTATTAGGCAGAACCGGAAGTATTATCAAAGAAATAATCGCAAATTTTATGGTTGCAAAAACTTCTGTTTTAGTTATAACTTTTGCCAATTCATGAAGTTTATCACCAAAAAACAATATTAATGAAAGCAATATTTCAATAAACATTGAAAAATAATAAAATCCATAAGCAATGATTGCTCCAAGCAAAAAAACAAACAATATCAAAAAAAATACAAGAAAACCTTTTTTATACGATTTAAAATTTACAGAAAAATAAGCAACACAAATAAATATAAACAATAAAAAAAAACTAAAAAACAAAAAAAGATCAGAAAAAAAAATATTTTTGGCAAGATACCCAATAAAATAACCAAGAAGCGAAATAAGCGTAAACGTTCTAAAACCTGCAACATCAATCAATCCATCTTTTTGTTTCTTAATTTCTCTTTGTACACCAATTAAAGACCCTATAAGAAGAACAATCAAAATTTCAAAAAAATACAAATCAACAATCATAATCAATCAATCAAATTAAAATTAATAAATCTTTGCTGTAACAAAAAATAACAAAAATCGCAAAATTTGAACTATCCCCACCATAAATAATAGGATATTTATCACACAATTTTTTTACTGCGATTTTTGATCATTCCTTTAAATATTCCACCGCAAAAAAGTGGAGTATTCAAAGAAATAAATTTGGAATTGAACTTGTTCAATTAGGGCTTATAAAGGTTTTTTGATAACACTCTTCTAAGAATTTTAGGGTTTTTCAAAATTTTGAATATATTTAAAATATATATATTTTATTTTCGCATAAACTTTTTAAGTAATGTAAAATCATCCATACTTTCTCTTGCCAACTGCTGATAAAATTGATATATTATCATTATAAGAAGAAGTATTCCTGTTCCAGATGTAAGTGCTGATAAAACATCAGCAGTAGAAGCTAAAATTCCTATTCCTATTCCTCCCATTATTGTCAAAGGAATTATGTATCTATCTAAAAGTCTTTCAATAATTCTTTCATCCTTTCTAAATCCAGGGATTTGCAGTCCTGAATTCAAAATACTTTTAGCTTGTGATTTTGCATCCATACCAGATGTCTGAACCCAAAAATAAGCAAAAACTGTAGCTCCTAACACCATATACAACATATAACTTATAATACGAGGTAAAACATTTAATGTAAATAAATTACCAAGATTTGTCCACAAATTAACAGGATATATCCAATTTATAAGACCTGATATTGCAGAACCATTATCAGAAACCTGTCCTAATACATGTTTTGATACAAATGCCCAAAATCCTGTATCTGATACCCTGTTTTGCAACAAACGTGCCCAAAGCATAAAATTAGATCTTAATGCTGAAACAAGAATAACAGGAATAACACCTGAATAAAAAAAATTTAATGGCCATTTTATTGATTGTCCTCTAACTCGTCCAAAAGAAAGCGGAATTTCAACATTAACAGATTGAAAAAATACTATTAAAAAAAATAATGCAACAGTAATTCCAATAGGACCTATAACCTGAGTTAAAAGATTATTAAGTTGACCATTTGCAACATAATACAAACCAGCAAATAATCCACCAACAGGAACATCACTACCAAAAGGCCATGCAAATCCTCCTGCAGAATTAAAAGGACTCAATATTTTAATAAACACAGCCTGTCCTATTCCTGCTGCAATAAACATGGAAACTCCAGATCCTATTCCCCATTTTTTAATAACCTCGTCCATATAAAACACTATAAAAGCACCAAGTGCCAACTGTACAACAACTATCCAAAAAAACCCATCAACTGCTTTTACAGCACCAAATGCAACATAAACAAACGCTTCAAGCAGTACAAAGATAAAAGTTAACAATTTATGTGTTCCTGCATAATAAAACTTGCCTACTTCTGTGTTCAAATCAAGTTTTATAATAGAAGCACCTTTTAACAACTGCAAAACAATAGATGCAGTAACAATAGGTCCTATACCTAAAGTAAGCAGTTTACCAAATTTAGCACCAAGCAACAATTCTAATGTTTGAAAATATGAAGCTTGGGAAGCATCTATCCCAAATAAAGGTATTGTAGCTAAAAAAAGATACAATACCAAAATTCCAAATGTCCAGTAAAGCCTAGATTTAAGATTATTTTTCTTAACAGGCGAACTAACTTCAGGAATACTTAATAGTAAATTCTTATAAAATGACATATTAATAATATTAATAAAAGTAAATTCTTTAAAAAATTTATCTTTTTATTTTGATTTTTTTACATTTAAATAGATTAATTTTAGAATTTCCTCAACCGTTTTTTCAATATTCTGATTATTATCAACATAAAAAAGATTTTTTTTATCAACAAAACCATTTTCAATAGCCTCAAAAAAAGAAAGATTAAAATTTTCAACCTGTAAATTTTCACTTATTTTTTTTTGATTGTATCCTCTTTTTACATATTCTTCTTTTAATAATTTAGAATCTCTTCCAATAACAAACAAAACATCAACCTTTAAACTATCAATAAAATGTGAAAAATGTCCTTCCAATATTACATTTTTTGATAAAGGAATAATCTCTTGTTCAACATATTCAACCAAAAGATCAATATCAAAATCGTAAGTGTTAACATCATTATCATATCCAATTACAAACTTTTTAGCAATTTCATTTAAAAAAAACAAATTGTACCCTGTTTTTAATGCTAATTTTTGTGCAATGGTTGTTTTGCCACAACCAACAGAACCAGAAATAAGAATAATCATAAAACAATAAAACATAAAATATTTATAAAAATTAGCAAAAATCCAAATACATTACCATAATACAAAAAATTATTCTATCCAATCAGATTCCTCATCCTGATAACTAACCAATAACTTACATTGAACATTAATCTTATCTATTTCAGATCTTATAAGACTATAAGCATTAACATAAGTGTTTGAATTCTCAGAAACATGACTCAATATAATTTTTTGGCCATCTCTTGCAAAACATGGAATAATCTTTGCAACATCAAAAACACTAAGATGACCAATGTTTGATAAAACTCTATTTATATAATTAAAACCTAAACCCGATTCCATAAGCATATTATAATCATAATTTGCCTCAATAAAAAGAATATCAATATCACACAACATTTTTTTAGTTTCATCCGAGACAAATCCCATATCAGTAAAAACCCCAATCTTATCCTTTCCATTTGAAATGACAAAATTAACTGGTTCTTTTGCATCATGAGATTTTAAAAGAGGTAAAATAGAAATACTTTCATTTACAACAAACTCAATGTCAGGCTTAATTATTACTATTTTTGCTGTCTCACCCAAATTATCTTTAAGGGCCTCATACGTACCTAATGTCATATAAACATCGCATATATTCTTTTTTAAAAACATATCAAGTCCTAAACAGTGATCAATATGTTCATGAGTGATAAAAACAGCATCAATTTCATTTATATCAATATTTTTATTTTTCAATATATTTTTTGTTCTTTCATAAGTTAAGCCAAAATCTATCAACATATTAAATCCTGAAAGTTCTGCATAATAACAATTTCCTTTTGATCCTGAAGCCAATACAAATGATTTCATTTTAAAATCTATCTTGTTATAATTTTTTTTGTAATAGATTTTGAAACTTCATCAATTTCTAAATCTCCATCAACCTCTATCATTTCAGCCTTATAAACAGCTAATATAACATTTTTTATTTCATCAAAAGTTTTAAGCCTTCCACTAAAAACTTCTTTAGTATCATCCTCACGCTGAATAAGAACTTCTCCATCATAATCACAATATCCAAGTTTTTTAGGTTTTTTAGTTATATCATTATAAAGAGTATGACATTTAGGACAATATTTTCTTGAAATAATTCTTTTTAATAATTTTTTTTCATCAACTACAAGATAAACAAGTTTTATCTCATAATTATTGTGCATTAAAAACCCATAAAGCCAATAAGCCTGATCTAATGTTCTTGGAATTCCATCTATTATAACTTCATTCTCACATCCAAAATACTTTCTAAATATTAAAAAAACATCCCCATCACTTAACAATATACCTTTCTTAAAAACCCTATCATACATTTCAGATCCTTTTGCTAATTCCTTTTTAAGCATATCACTCATAACATATCTTTTAAAACCTGTTTTTTGTTCAAGAATTTCTCCTTGTGTACCTTTACCAGAACCAGGTGCTCCTAACATTATTATTGCCAATTTTTTTTTATCAGTCATTTTTTAATTACCAAATTTTAAAGAAAGATACAGTAAAATTGCAATACACAACCATAAAAAAAAAGTTGTAAAAACAATTACTAAATACATATCTCTTTTCTTCATAATAATCTTAAAAGAAACTATTTTATAAACTTCATTTTTCAAAACGCATAGTACCACATTCTCTAAAATACTCCTCTTTAGTTAAAATATCTACATATTGGTTACTATTATCATCAAATTTGCTACCATAATAAGCACCAGCAACAATATTTGCAGCAGTAATTCCTAATTTTATTTTCTTTTTTAATAAAATTGTTTTTTGTACATCATCAGCACTTTTAATTTGATTAGATACTTGTTTAAGACCATCTAAACTATCTAAAACAGTAATTTTATTAATATTATCTAATTTACTAATAAAATCTCTTTCATTTTCAGAATTTTTAAATGCATCTAAAATTATATCAACATCATCTGCTAATTTTACTAATGTAGTAGAATCCTCTATTTTATCAATATCATTTATACTTTGAATACTCTTTTTACTTAGATCAGAAACAACGTCAGCAAATTTTGCAGTATCTATAAGATTATTATTTGCTTTTGCAGTTTTTTTAGACAATTTAAACCAACTTGCAAGCCTAGAAGATAATTTTGAAACATCATGAACCTTGTCAATATTATTTGCTGAATCTATGATTTTAAAAGGTGCCTTTAAAAAACCTATTCCAAAAGTTAGACAACTCTCTAAAACTTCAGAAATAATAAAACTTCCAATTCCAGCAACAATTGCACCTTTAGATGCTGATGCCATTTTTTCCTGCAAATCCGAATCAATTCTATCAAATCTGTATACAACATAACTAGTAGAAGATGGATCAATTTCTTTTAATCTTAAATTTTGCAACTTAACATATTCATCAGATAATATGAACATAAAATCCCTTACAATATTGTTTTCAGAAGATGATAAAGTACTAATTTCTTCACCAATTTCCTTTATTTGATCATTTGAAACATCAGTATACTTCATATTAAAATAATCAAAATACGTAATATCAACTGATTCTTCTATCAATGATTTATCCACATAATTTTCATTTGACCATTTAACAAAATCCAAATAATCCATTTTTTTCTTATTAGCTAAAGATTCATCAAAATCAATTTGAGCACAAACAAAACACCAATTTCCATCAGTATCAAAATTTCCCATAAAATCATATTCTCCTTCTCCATATCTATACCAACATCTACTCATAGAATCAGCAATTTTTTCAAAAACCTCTTCATCTTTCTTATAATCTTTAATTATTATTTGATCCTGTTTACAATACAAATTAACATTAACAAAAAAATCAACAATTTTATACACGCTAGTTTCTTTGGCAGATAAGAAAGTATTACAAGCAATATCATCACTTTTTTGTGAAATAATATCACTCATACTTGTAAAAAACATAATATATAGTAAAAATGTCATAATAATAATTATAACACTAACTAAAACAAAAGATATTTCAGCATTTTTTTTAAGATTAAAACGATATTTAATCACTTTCAACAATCCTCCTATTATATTCAGGAATATATAACACTCTTTGTTTTTTTGAAATTAACACATCAATTTCTTTAAAATCCTTAACAGGACTAATCTTAGAAACAACGTTTAGTCCTTCAATATTTAAAGTAAACTTATTAAAACCATTTTCAATTGCATAATTAGAAGGTTTGATTTCATCAAAATTCATGTCTATTTTTTTCCCATTAAAAAAATACTCATAACCCTCATCTTTCTGAATTTTATAAATCATATCTGGTTTAAAAGCATAATATTTTCCATTAAAAAAAAAGAAAATATTATCAGCAAAATCAACATTATCTAACGAAACATAAACAACACATTCATTTTCCTTACAATTATTTACATTAAGATAATAATTAGCCAACAAACCACCTGTTGAATGATATTCAACAAATTCTAAAGATTTATTAATTGTTTGTGTTCTTTCAATAAATAAATCCTCAAACCTTAAATCTATTGTATTTTTATAAGCATTATCTGCTAAATCAATATAACTTGAATCAATAAGTTCTAAATACATACTTTTATGTTCCTGATTCTTAACCAATGAATCATAATATCTATTAAATTTTTCAATAAATTTGTGAAAATCAAGACAATCTTCTTCTTTTAAATCAAGTAATTGAAGTCCATCAACTTCATTATTATTTTTATATACTGTTAATTTACCTCTCTTCCACATAAAATCAATAAAATTATCATCCTGCACTATTCTTAAATGTATTTTTTTATTTACATAATCAAAATTTCCACTTTTAAAACCTTCATTATCTTTATTATATTGATCATAAATATCTTTTTTAACTATTGAACATAATCTTGAACTAATATATGTTTTTGAAACATCTCCTGCAGGAAAAAACAATAAATTAACATCTTCTTTAAAATATTTTGAAAAAGCTAAAATAACATCTGAATCAACCATTCTTAATAACAAATTAGAATTTTTAAATACATAAACCTTATAATAATTTTTATTTGATTTTTCAGGTATTAATAAAAAATAATCATAAACTTTTTTATTTTTATCAGAATTTACATTTTCAAGCGATTTATCATAAACTCCAACAAATTCCCAACCAGAATCAGATAAATCAGAAAAATCATTAAAATCAATACTTTTTAAAGATTTTAAAATAAGCTTTTTATCAAAACCATTTAAATCCCAAAAAAACAAAGAGAGAGTAAAAAAGTTTCCTTGAGAAGTCTCATCCATAAATAAATTAACACTTTCTGAAAAATATATTTTTTTATAAATTATATTTTCAATATCACCACTAAGCACCTTATTTAAATTTTTAGAAGAAACCAACGAAACACCTAAATTATCTATAATGTAAACAAATTCATAATCACCAACCTGAAAATTAGAAAGATGATTAAGAGAAATAAAATTAAAACAATTGTCAATATCAGACTTTAAAGAATTATCCACAAATTCTTTTATAGACATAGCATTAGATATTGCAATTTGCTCATTACTATTAGAAGTTAATAAAAAAGACATCAAAACTTTTAATATGAAAAATAATGCTATAACAGAAATAATTAAAACCACTAATGTTTCAAGAGCCAACAATCCCTTTTTTCGCATAATATAAAATGTAAATAAAGAAATGTATATTAAAAAATATCTATTCTATATTAGGAGTAAAAAAAAACAACACACACACCCTCTTTTCTATTGGAAACAAATTTAATAATATTAATTAAAATTTTTATGCAAATAATCTTTTATAATCTGATATGAAAATATTTTCTTACTTTTATTTTTCATAGATACAAGAATAATATCAGAATTATTAAATCCTTTAATAGTATATTGTTCTCCTTTTAACTCAACAACGTCTCCAATTTTTAAATTAATTATTTTGACAAGCTGTGTATAACGCCATATATCACAACTTCTTAAAAAATCCTTCCCAACTATTTTTTTACTAATCTTAGATTCAAAAAAGTATTTTTTACGTAACAAAGATGAAACCTTATTTCTATCTCCTATAGAATTCAAAAAAAGATCTATACCTGTATTAACATATTCTATTTTATTAATATTATCTAAATTCTTAGAAAGTATCTCTAATATATCCTCTTGTATTATTTCAATTTCACTTTCTAAAAAATATAAAAATCTTATTTGTAATTTTAGTTCATAATAATCAGAATCTGTTTTTTTACATATATTACACATTTTTTGTTCTAACTCCATTTCCACATGAATAGTATCTTCCATACAAAAATCAATATTATTTAATATATAATTTTATCTATAAATAATTAATAAATAGATAACTTTATAAATAACTCTACTTATAAGTAATAATTAATTAATTATTTTTTGTTCCACAAGAAAGATCAAGTAAAATGTTTATTTAATTTTTTTTAATAAATAAATAAATAAAAATAAAAATAGTCTAATATATACAATAATTAAATAACTTTAGACTATGTTTAGAAATGTCTAATTTTATTAAAAAGTAGTATAATACTTGTCTATTATTTGTCTATTTTTATTTTTAAAATTAAAAATGTTTTTTATAATTTACAATAAATCACACATTATATTGTGTTTTAATCCATTTTTATTTTTAAAATAATTGTTTTTTTGTATATTTTTTGTTTAGAAAGTGTTTAAATTTTGTCTAAAAAAGTAAAAACAAGTCTTAAATTTGTCTAATATTTGTTTATTTTTATTGTATTGTTTATAAAGTGTCTAATTTTGTCTAGTTTTCTTTTATAGAAGCTTTAAATGTTTTATTTTTGTTTCCAACAGAAATAATGGTCTCTGTCTTTTTGTTTTTATCGAAAATTACAAATAGTAAACAAATTATATTGCAAATTTTATTTTTTATAAATTAAATAAACTTATTAATAATAATACAAATTAACGTTTTTTATATCAATTTTAAAATTTAATTTAAAGATTTTGTTTAATTTTTAAAAACAATTTATATAAAAACATTTATTAAATTTTTGTTGTTTACAATTATAATGCCAAGATCGCATAATCCGGTATTGCGGTAGTCTCGAAAACTACTTCCTTTTGGAATTCTGGGTTCAAATCCCAGCCTTGGCGTTAACTGTATATAAATTCTTCATATGATATTAATCAT
>CAYSDY010000001.1:0-249350 GCA_964429995.1 uncultured Methanosarcinales archaeon | reverse complement strand
AATATTGAGTGTTTTTGCAAATCCCAGCCTTGGCGTTAACTGTATATAAATTCTTCATATGATATTAATCATGGATTTGAACGAAGTTGTCAGTTTGTAAACTGACCAAAGAACGAAATGAATATTGAGTGTTTTTGCAAATCCCAGCCTTGGCGTTAACTGTATATAAATTCTTAATATAATTCAATTAATACATCAAAATTTATAGCAAATTATATACTCAATTTATCCTTTACTTAAAATTCAAATATTTCTTTTAACGATAATTTAATAAAAACATATTAATACTTTTAGGTAATTATGAAAAAAAAAGAGATTTTATTAAAATCAATATTAAAAGATTATCAAAGAAAAGGATTAGAGGTGGGATCTTTTAGTTATTATCCTGCATTTGAAGGTTTAGATTGTAAAATAATTCAGCAGATTTTTATTAATCCTCAAATTAGGCAAGAATGTATAACATTAATATCTTACATTCCTAAGTTATATAAAGCGTTTTTAAATAAAAAAGATATAGATATTGAGAATCTTGAATACTTGACGCAAAATGATTATTTAAAAATTTTTACGAACTTAGAATCGTCAAGAAAAATACTAGGATTGCCATTTTTATTGTTAGAAGAGGATTTATTTGGTAAATTTTTAAAAGGTCACAATAGTTTTAAATTATCATCAAAACAATATGAATTGGATGTATATGATGAAGATAAGGCTTTTTTAAATGGTTATAAATACGATAAAACTCCTTTAGTTAAATATATAGACTTTTATAATTAAAAATTTTATAGAAATAAATATTTTAAAAAAATAATAATTTAAATTTTTAATTCTAATTGATTATTTTTTGATTCTTTTTGTATTTCTTCTTTAAATTTGTTAAAAACAACATTTGCAGATTTCATGTCTTCATGTTGTATTTTAATTTCAAATTCTCCAGCAGCAACATACACAATAGAAACTTTATCATAAGATAACTTATCTAAGACTTTACTTATCGTATCTTTTACGATTTCTATACCATTACTTGCTAAAGATATTATCGTAAATTTGGATTTAAAAAAAATATGTTCTGGTTTTATTTTGCTATTTATTACCTTTATAAGAGTTTCTTTTTCTTTTTCATTCAGATTTTTAAATAGATTAATTTTAGAATTTTCAAGCATTATATCATAAAGAGCTTCAAAAACTGTTCTGTAATTGTCAAATATGACCTCATAAGTTTTTTCAAACAATTTATCTTTTGATATTTTAAGTTCATATGAAACTTCTTCATATACTCTATCAGAATATTCTTCTTTTTTAATTTCTTCAAGTTTATCTTTCATTACAGGAATAGAAACTCTTCTTAATGATACATCGATTCTTTTTTGTTTCTCATCTGTACGTAAAACTTTGCAAACTATTTTTTTATTTTCAACAACATAATCTCTTAGGTTCCTAATTCTTCCAGGAGCTATTTCTGATATTATCAAAACACCTTCCTTATCGTATTCATCAAGATTAACAAAAGTAGTATTACCATATATTCTAGTAACAGTACACATAACTATTTCATTTATTTCAGGATATCCATCTTTAATATATAACATAAAAAAATCACCTCTTATATTTTAAATATGATTTGTTTTAAAAGATTTTGTTAATTTATAAGATTTTGATACCTGCTTTTATTTTTTCATTATTACGTGTTTTAATATTTTCATACATTCTGTCTAATATAACATCAGTATTTATTTTATCATTTTTAATGTTAAATAATTGTTTTATATAAAACAAATCTTTTTCGGATTTTATATAAGATTGATTGTCTATTAAGTATTCTATTGTAAAATCCAGATTATATTTGTAGAATAATTTTATATTCTGATTAATTCTTGAAAAATCTTTAAAATCTTTTTTTTTTTCATCTATAAAATTTAAACTATTGATAAAGCAAATATGTTTTTCATTTGCAATTTTTGCAAGAATATGATTAATGCCTGAATTAAAATGATGTATAAAATCATGTTTTTTTTGAAATGTTGAATTATGAGGATCAATTATACAGTCTATTTTTGTATTTTCTATAAAAAAACGATTTATTTTATTTAATCCACCATATCCTGCTACAAAATTAAAATGATTCTTTATTTTATTTACAAATGAGGCAGTAAAATCAAATATATCAGTAATATATATCAAAATCATAGAATCATATTGATTAAATTTATCTTTTTCGCATATAATTCTAAACAATTCATCTTCACATTTTTTTTTATCATGATTAAGATTTATTTCAAACAGTATAATAGGAGTTTGTAAATTACTTTGTGCTAATTCTATTAGATTAGTTATTTTATTGTCATTGTTGTATTTTATCAATGCATGCATTTTATTTATTAGTAATAAAATTAGTTTTATAAATTGATTTATATTATACTTATTAATCTTTGCATAGTTATAATTAAAGTGCTTTGCAAAGGGTCAGCCCTGCACAAGAGGATCCTTATATGAAGCTATGACATACGTCTTTAATGATTATATGGGTTAGTGATACTGGGCATCATTAAAAAGATAATTAAAAAGATAGTTTAATTAATACTTTATGATTAATACTTTTATGAATAAAATTCCGTTAAATTCAACTAAATATGAAATTCATGGAAAATTTGAAATAGAAGGTTTGGTTGAAAAAACAGACATAATAGGATCTTTTTTTGGTCAAACGGAAGGTTTAATAGGCGAAGACCTTGAATTCTCAAATTTACAAAAAATAGGCAAGCTTGGTAGAATTGAAATAACTTTAAATAAAAAAGATAATGTTTCTCTTGGAAATTTTATAATACCTACCTCTTTAGACAAAATACAAGTAACCCTACTTGCAGCAGCCATTGAAAGTATTGAAAAATTTGGTCATTGTTGTGGCAAAATATCAATATTAAAGATAGATGACAAAAGAAAAAATAAAAGAGAAGATATTATAACACGTGCTTATCAGATGCTTGAAGAATTAAAAGAAGAACTTCCTGATTCTAAAGAAATAACAGAGCAATTATCAGATAAGATAAAATTTAAATCAATAAAACAATTTGGAAGTTTTTTTTCAACAGATTCTGCCATAGAATCAGAGGAAATGATATTAGTTGAGGGAATTGCTGATTTAAAAAATCTCATAAAAAACGATTATTATAACGTTTTTGCTTTTAATGGTAGCGGGAATAAAAAAGAGATATTAAAATATTGTAAAAATAAAAAAATTATTCTTTTTTTAGATGATGATGGCCCAGGAAGAAAACATTTAGAAGAAATAAAAAACATCATTAAAATTGATTACTACGTATTTGCTCCTCAAGGAAAAGAAGTTGAAAATTTAACAGGAAAAGAAATAAAAAAATGTTTAAAGAATAGAAAAATTACCCAAAATATGAAATTTGTTAATTTTTTATCTATTTTTAAGAAAATTTATCATAAGAAAGAAAATTAGTAAATCATCTTAAAAGACATGTATTGAGAATTTTGAAAAACCCCAAAATTCTCAGAAGAGTGTTAGCGAAAAACCCTTATAAGCCCGAATTGAACAAGTTCAATTCTAAATCTAGGGGTTTTTAGTAACCCTCTGTTTAATTTTCTGAAGATAAATTTTTAAACTTTAAACCTTTTAATAAGATAGATCATTTACTTTTTACAATAGTTGTAATTATTAAGTATAACAATTTTTATAAAATAAAGAACATATTACTTATTATTATGAATAATAGTAATCTATCAGGCGAAGTGATAAATGCAACAGCATTATCTGCAGGTTCTGTATCAGTTGCTTCTGCAACTTTTCTAGGATATGCAGTGCCATTTACAACTTATTTGGCATTAGATGTATATGTTATATCATTTCTTACAACATCATTTGTAGTTTTAATAAATAAATATTTTTCAAATCAAACAGAAATTAAGGCTTTAAGAAGTGAAATGAAAGAGTTAAGAAAGAAACAAATAAAGGTTTTAAAAGAGAAAGATCAAAAGAAAATAGAAGAAATCCAAAAACAGATGATGGAAAAATCTATGCAAAACATGAAGCATGCATGGAATCCTAAAATAATGTTAATAACGATGGTTCCAATGATTTTGGTATTCGGGGCTCTTAGAAGCACTTATGGAGGATTTGGGGAATTTTTAAACTTAGGTTTTACTCAATTTGGTTGGTTTGGTACTTACTTTTTATTTTCAATAATTAATTCAATAATACTGCGAAAAGTCTTTAATGTTGCATAAAAAAAATAAATTTATTAACATTATTTAAATTAAATAAATATGTTTCGAGAAAAGCTTAAATCTGATAAAAATCAAAGAGGATATTTATACATCCGTGATAGTGTATATTTAAGAGATAAAAGAACTCTAAAAAAAACCCCAAGAAAAAAAGGAGATGGAATAGCTACTAAGGAACGTGGAAAGTATTCAGTAAAAAAGGATATATATTGTGGAAAAATAATAGAAGTTTCACTTAAAAACGTAATAACATTTGCAGAATTCTTATTATTACAAAACCAAACAATTGATATGTTAAAAGACATGTCTTATGATGACATTATAAATACATACATTAAGTATGTTTTATATGTTTATCAAATTGAAGCAATGGATTTTTTTTCTAATAATAAACAGGTTTATACTGTTGGAGATGGATATTTTTCTTTACTTATATTAAAATGGTTTAAGCAGTTTTCGGTAAAAACATATCTTCCATCTATAAAGGATTTTGAAAGATTTTATTACAGATGTCAAGATTGTGGAATTTTTGATGATGAACTTATACATATTTTATATTTAAAATTTATGCCTGAAATCAAACAAGAAACCAAAGAAACCAAACAAGTTATTCAAAAGAATACTTATAATAGTCTTACTGATTTTATTAAAGAAAATAACAATTAAACATCAGATTTAATTGTATTTAAGAAAATAATACTTATTTTTACTTATTTTTATTTGTATTTATTATTTTTTTGTTTATTTTGTGATAAAAATAAATAAATATAAATGTATTTGTTTAAAAATGTTTAAATATAAATGTATTTAAATAAATATAAATAAATTTGTTTTATTGTAATCGCATGTTTTGTTGTTATGTTTTGTTTTTGTTTTTGCAATAAAACATTAAAAAGAAAAATTTATATAAAAACAAAAATAAATAATTTCATGGACATATTGAATGAAAATATAAAATTAAAAATTGATTTGTTAAGAACTGGAAAACTTACATGTGAGGAAAATGTTAAAAGTTTTTTAAGTAAGTTTGAGATGAAAAATAAAGACTATAATATTGTTTTGGAAGTAAATAAAAATGCACTAACAATTGCTAAAGAACATGATAAAAAATTAAAAAACGGTTCTAACATAGGAAAATTATTTGGATTAACATTTGGAATTAAATCCAATATATTATGCAAAGGTATGATATCTTCATGTGCTTCAGAATGCTTAAAAGATTTTGTTGGAACTTATGATTCTGATGTTGTTAAAAGAATAAAAGAAGAAGATGGTATTATATTGTATGTTTTAAATAATGATGAATTTGCATCTGGTTCTTCTGGGGAAACGTCTTTTTTTGGTAAAACAATCAATCCAGTATCAACAAAAAGGATTCCAGGTGGATCATCTTCAGGATCAGCAGCAGCAATATCTGCAGATTTTTGTGATATTACATTAGGTTCTGATACAGGAGGCTCAATAAGGAATCCTGCATCACATTGTGATATAGTTGGAATAAAACCTTCTTATGGAAGAGTTTCAAGACATGGCCTTATAGATCTATCTATGAGTCTTGATCAGATAGGCCCATTATCCAAAGATATATATGGTTCTGCATTAACTCTTAGTGTTATTGCAGGTAAGAGTAAGTTTGATTCAATTACAGCGGACAAGCCTGTAGATAACTATTTAGATTACTCTTCTGTGGGAAAAACATATACTATAGGATATATTGAAGAATTTGAAAGATTGATTACCGATAAAAGAATATTAAATATTGTTAAAGATAGGTTAAAAGAATTAGAATCCTTAGGACATAAAATAGTAAAATTTAATGTCAAAAATATAGATTTAGCAATTGCATCCTATTATCCTATAGTATATACCGAATTTTATTCTGGAACAAGAAAATTTGATGGTTTAAAATATGGTTCAAAAATAGAAGAGCATTGTGGTAATGAAGTATTAAGAAGAATATTGGGTGGAAAAGAAATATCAAAATCAGAATATGCAGGCTCTTACTACAAAAAAGCTTTAAAAGTAAAAGAAATTATCTCAGAAGAATTTAACAGAGTATTTCAAAAAGCAGATTTTGTGTTATCAGCAGTAACCCCAGTATTGCCACATAAATTTGGAACAACTTTAAGTGTTGAAGACATGTATGCGTATGATGCATTTACAATTCCTGCAAATCTAGCCGGAATTTGTGCAGGGGTTATTTGTAGAGATTACATAAAAGAAGATGATGGTAATATTAGTGTTGGTTTACAGGTAATGGCAGATAAGTTCAAAGAAAAACTCATGTTTGAAGGATTAGATATTTTAGATAAATTACCAAAGAAAATAAGATAAATTAATTTTGATTTTACAATTTTAATCCTCTTTCAGTTCTTATGATTTTTAATGCTTTTAAGAGCGGGTGATTAGGAGTGTTTAATTTGATGCATTCTTCTTTGAATTTTATATAGAGAATGTCTAGTTTTTCGTTGCCTTCTTTCCTTAAATAATAGTATTTTTTGTCTAATTTTTCTAAAACAGGTTTTTCAATTGAAAGATCATTTAAATTAAATGTTTCAAAATTTATATTATTTTGTTCATCTTTTTTTGTAAAATCGTTAATGGAAGTGATTCTTTTTGTTTTTGTTGGTGTTGTACACTCATATTGTTTCATTAACATATCTATACCCTTTATTCCACGCTTTATTTGTCTTACATCTTCTTCAAGTGCTATTGCTAAAACACCACAATTTTCTTGTGCAGATTGTTGATTTAAAGATTGGAAAAAAAAAGATTTTTCATTTATTTGCCAAAAAACTTTTACAGATCCAGATTCATGATTTATTTCTATATCTATAAAATTTTTTTCTATTCCTATTTTTGCGAATGTGTTATAGATTTTTTTTACATAAAAATCAATATTTTGTTTTCCAGTAAAAAGATTAGTTTTTAAATGTATTACTTTGCCATTTATAAAATACTCTAACATAATACTAACAATTCATTGATTTATATAATATTTTTGTACAAATAAATAGAGGGCTATACAAAACTCTATATTTTTGAGGTTTTACAAACGATAATGTAATAAAAATCTAAAATATGTGTGTTTTATAACGCCATCTTCTTAATAAGCTTATAAAAAATGAAGTTTTTTAAAATTCTCAATCAAAGTAAAATGCAAATTTTTCATTTTCATTATATAATCTTTAGTAAAAATATAAAAAAATCTCAAAAATTTAAAACATTTTAATAAAAACCTTTTTCTATGCAAGCTTTATTGTTTTTAAATTATGTTTAAAAGAAATTTTTGATTTTTAAGTTAAAGATGAATTGAGCATATAATTTATTTCAAATATTGTACGTTTTTTAAATAATTTTAGACATTTTAGGACAAAACAGTAATTTAGTTTTTAAATGATACCAAGTTTTATAAAGTCAATAAAGTTTCCTATTAGTATATTTTAAATAAAGGTGATTTTAAATGTTAGGTAAAAAAAGAACAAAAGTTTCAAGGATGAGAGGAAGTTCTTCTCATGGCTGGGGACATAAGAAGAAACATAGAGGAGCAGGACATAGAGGAGGTGTTGGTATGTCTGGTTCAGGTGCAAGAGCAGATCAGAAAAAACCAATGATTCTAAAAAAGTTTGGTCAGGCTTATTTTATGAAAAGAGGTTTTCATTCAATACATAAAAAAGACAACAGAGTTTTATCAATAAGATACATAGAATACAATTTTGATAAAATGATAGATATGGGTATAATAAATAAGCAGGGTAACGAATATGTTTTTGATTCAACAATGTTCAATTATGATAAAATACTTGGAAATGTAGAATTTACAAAAAAGATAAAGTTAATCTGCAATGAAATATCAAACACTGCTAAAAAAAGAATTGAAGACGTTGGTGGTTCTGTTGAGTGTAAAAACATCGCAACAGAAGAATAATTTTAAGCTTTCATAAAAAATTATTATTTTTTAGTTATAAATAGCTTATTTAAAGGACAAAAGAATATAAATAAATATGGGTCTTTTTAATTTAGGGAAAAACAAGACAAAAACAGATACTTCTGAAGGTATTGAAAATTTAAATAATACAAATAATTTTGCTGATCAGTTAGTAAATCAATCAGGCAATACAGTACAAAATAATAATAATAATAATATTGACAACACATTTTCAAATTATCAGCAAACAGCAGGAAGTTTTAATACTTCTTCTTCGTATCAACCAGAAAGAGGTATGCAGTCCACACAAAATCAAAATTTTATAAATCCATTTTCTTCAAATACTGCAAATAATCAAAGTAGTAAAAACTCTGGATTATTTAATCAAGAATTAGATAATAATTTAAACAATAGAAATTACCAACCTAATGCATCAAATAACCTAAATAATCCATTTTCAAATTCTTTAAAATCAGATTATAATGTTAATTATAATCAACCAAATTTCAACCAAGAATCTTTTAAAAATCAATCAAACAACAACCAATTCTCCTCAGATAATAGACAAGGGAATAATGTGTTACAAAAAGAGATAGCAAGCCCCTTAAATTCTTTTAACGAAAATAATTTGCAAATGAGAAATGCATTTGATATAAATGCCATACAAAATACACTAAAATCAGAAAGTTTGCAAATTACAAAAGAGGATGTTTTGAATCTTGTGAATGAAACTATAGAAAAAATCATGGATGAAAAATGGAATGAGATTACAGAAAACATTAAAAAAGTAATAAAATGGAAAGATAGAAAAGAAGAAGAAATAAATTCTTTAAGGGAAAATATTATTGAATTAACAGATACTATAAGCAAGCTGGAATCAAAAATGGTTAACAGAATTTCTGGTTACGATAAAAATATTTTAGATGTTAATTCTGAAATTAAAGCTTTAGAAAAAGTATTTCAAAAAATTACACCAACACTAATAAACAACGTAAATGAGTTATCAAGAATAACAGATACTCTTAAATCTTCTTCGCCAAAAGATGTTAAAAAAACAGATTTTAATAATATGAAGTATGAGGATGATGAAAAGTACGATTATAAAAAGGATAAAATAATTTCATTTGATTAGCAATATCCCAGAATCATCTATTGTAAAAAACTTTTGTATTCCTTCTTTTTTGTATTTGTGTTTCTTAATTATTATTTCTTTAGTATCTGTATTTTTTTTTAAGTATATTATAGTTTTAGACCAATATTGTATAAGAGTTCCACCTGCCATTTTTAAATCATTAGACTTAAAATCATAATAAATTTGGTTTGTAGTTATTATTGGAATTTTGAATGTCCTTGATATTTCAGTTAATAATTGTAATTGTTTAGCAAGTTTTGAATTGATTTTTGCAGGATTATCTGATAACTCAAGCCTATAAAGCATAACGATAGAATCAATTATAATAAGGCTTATGTCCTTATCGTTTTTAATCTCATCATTTAGGTTTTTTATAATTTCATTTTGTTTTTCAAAATTTTTAGGAGAAAATACAATAATATTGTTAAGATTTATGTTCCTATCTATTTGCATTAATCTTTCTATGCAAAAACCTCCTTCAGTATCAACAAAAATAACTTTTTTACCACTTTTAAGCCTATCGGCCATGTATTGGAAACAAATTGTTGTTTTACCTATTCCAGGTTCTCCGCAGAATGTTGTAATGGTATCATCATTAAGTTTTCCTATAAAATTTTCAATATCTTGCAGATTTTCATTCATAATAACATATTTTAACCTAAGAATATAAATTTTTTTAAATACTGACAAAATGATACTGTTAATGTTTAGTTATCATTCAATATCAAAAGCTTCAATAGGGCTATATTCTGAAAAAAAAAGTAAATTTATATCTTATGCTTTTCATGTTACAGAAAAAAAGCAAATAAGAAACAGTATTGATTATGTTAAAAAAAATAATATTAAAGCAGATCATTTTCCATATGCATTTATTTTACATGACAAAACAAAAGAATACGGATTTAGTGATGATCAAGAACCATCAGGTAGTGCAGGAAAACCAATTTTATCAGAAATAAAAGCCAAAGGACTTGTTAATATAATTATAATAACTGCAAGATATTTTGGTGGTATTAAATTAGGACCATCAGGTCTTAACAAAGCGTTTAGAGAATCAGCCATTTGTGCATTAAAAAACACAGAAATAATAGAATACATAATATATTCAACAATTAGCATAATATTTGGATATGAAATAAAAAATAATGTTGAATATTTTATTTTAAAACATGATATTAAGGTTATAAAACAAACATATAATCAAAAATGCATATTAGATCTTAAAGTTCCCAAAAAAGAATATGATCAATTCTATAATTTTTGCATTAAAAACAACATAACCATATGTCCACCTGAAGATAATGTATAAAATAGATAGTTTTTTACAGGCTTTTTGGCAAGAAACAAAAAAGAATTTAAAGATTTTCTTAAGTTTATAAATAGATTATTTTTTATTTAATTTAATTTCCTTAGTTTAAATAATTACAAATTAATATAAATAAAAGAAATGTTTTTCAATATATGAAGCTAATATTTCATGGAGCAGCAAAAGAAGTTGGAAAAAGTTGCATTGAACTTATCACAGATAAAGAACGTTATTTAATGGATGCTGGAATAAAATTTATACAGCATGGAATAGAATATCCACGGTACTTAGACAAAATATTTGCGATAGATGGTGTTTTTTTATCTCACGCACATTTAGATCATAGTGGAGCATTGCCAATGCTTGAGCACAAAGATCTTAAATGTCCAATATATACAACACATCTTACATGGAAAATAACAAATTTGTTGTTAGAAGATTCATATCATTTAGAAAAGTTGAAACATGTTCATCCAGCATATGTTGAAAGAGACATAGGAAAGATAACAGAAGATTTAAGATTTGTTGATTATGATAAAGAATATCAAAGCAGGAATGGAAAGATAAAGTTTCAATTTATCAATGCTGGACATATTCCTGGCAGTGCAAGTATACTTATGCAAGTTGAAGGTAAAACTTTGCTGTATACTGGTGATATTAATACAGAAGACACAAAACTTATGATTCCATCAGTTATAGATACTCTTACAAATAACGTAGACATACTAATAACAGAAACAACCTATGGAGATAGGGTTCACCCAGATAGACAGGAAAGTGAAGAAGGCATTATAAAATCTATAAATACTTGTATAAAAGGTGGAGGTTCGGCACTTATTCCTGTTTTTAGTGTTGGAAGAAGTCAAGAGGTTATGATGATTTTAGATAAATTAGATCCAGCAATTCCAATATATCTTGATGGTATGGCAAGAAAAATAACTGATCTTGTAATGGAGTCCAACGATAGGTATATAGATAATCTTGATGTTCTTGAAAGAATGTATAAACGTGTAATAAAAATCAAAAATCCTAAAGAAAGATTAGCAGTTGCTAAAAAAAAAGGAGTTGTTATACTTAGCACTTCAGGAATGGTACAAGGAGGTCCTGTTGTAACTTATTGTGAACATTTTATACACAAAGACGAGAACTTTATAATTCTTACAGGCTATCAGGCTCAAGGAAGTAATGGAAGAACAATTTTTGAAGATCATATGTTTTATAAAGATCATATAAAAACACGTGTAAGAGCACATGTAAGAAAATTTGATTTTTCAGCACATTATGATCAAGATAGCATACATAAACTCATATTAAAATTAAAGCCCAAACATCTTATATTACAACATGGTGATATAGGTGCTATTGAGGCAGTTAAGTATTGGGTTGAATCACAGAATCTAAACATAAATGTTTATGCTCCAAATATTGGTGAAGAATTTGAATTTTAAATCTTATTTTTAAGTTAAGTAAGATAAAATATCTAAATATAAATAAGAAACTTTCACTTAATACTTCTTACAGAATTTTAAAAAATTAAAAATTCTCAATAACTTTTTGAAAAATACGCATAACATGTTGCAGGCTTTCCTGAAAAGAAACACTTTTTGCCTTTAATAGGCTCATTATTATACTCAAAAGGTATGCATGAGCTTTTAGCACCAGTAAGTTCTTTTATTTTATCCTCGCTTTCTATTGATTCATACCAAGGAACAAGACATCTTTTACCACTATCTATCATTTTTTTAAAATCATCAAAATTATTAACATTAACCGTATTATTTTCCATCATCATAAGAGCATTATTAAATAATCTTTTATGCATTTCATCTAATATTTCATTTAATTTTTCATTGATACTTTCGTTAATTAATAATGTTTTTTTTTCATCAATATCTCTTATTTTAACTAAAACAGAATTGTTTTCTATATCTTTTGGACCAATTTCTATTCTTAATGGAATTCCTTGTATTTCCCATTTATTAAATTTAAAACCAGGACTTTCCTTTGTATTATCATCAATTATTGGATTAAAAGATGAGAGTATATTCTTTAGTTCACAAGCTTTATCAAGCACATTTTGTTCTTTTCCCTTAAATATAAGAGGAATTATCACAATTTTATTTACAGCAACTCTTGGTGGTAAAACCAATCCTTTATTATCAGAATGCACAAGAATCATTCCAGCTATACTTCTTGTTGAAAGTCCCCAACTGTTTTGATATCCTAATTCTCTTTTCTGTTCTTTGTTTAAAAAAGAAATATTAAATGCTTTTGCAAAATTTTGCCCAAGATGATGTGAAGTTGCTGCCTGTATTGATCTTCCATCAGGCGATATACACTCAATAGTTGTTGTATAATCTGCACCTGCAAATTTTTCACCTATTGATTTTTTACCTTGTGTTACAGGAATTGCAAGCAAATCTTGATAAACTTGCTTATAATAATTAAGTATTTCAATCACCTCATCTTCAGCTTCTTTTTTTGTTGCAAACACTGTATGTCCTTCCTGCCATAAAAATTCTCTATTTCTCATAAAAGGAGTTGGATGTTTAAATTCCCATCTTATAACATTACACCATTGATTCAATCTTAATGGCAAATCCCTATAAGAATTTATCCATTTAGAATAAGAATCATACATAATTGTTTCTGAAGTAGGTCTTACTGCTAATCTTTCAGGAAGTATCGTATTTCCTGCCATTGTAACCCATGCAACTTCTGGTGTAAAACCTTCTACATGTTCAGATTCTCTATTCAGAAGAGATTCAGGTATTAAAAGTGGAAAATATGCGTTTTTAACACCAGATTTTTTTATTTTTTCATCAAAAAACATTTGTATTTTTTCCCATATCTGATAAGAATTTGGTTTAAAGACCATACATCCTGAAACTTTTGTATATTCAATCAGATCCGCCTTTTGAATAACTTCTGTGTACCATGCAGAAATGTCATCTTCTTTTTTGTTTTTTATAGCAAGTTCCTGTTTTAAATCACTCATAATAAATATAAAAAAACAGCATTTATATTACTTGCGAAAATATTAGGATTTTTTAAAAAAATATTGATAATTTTTAAAAACCCAAAAATTTTCAGAAGAGTGTTAGCGAAAAACCCTTATAAGTCCGAATTGAACAAGTTCAATTCTAAATCTAGGGGTTTTTCATAACCCTCTATTAAAATCTATTCAATAATTCTTCCATAAGAATGAACATGTTTTTGCCAGTATGAATTAGATTCAAATTCAGCAATATTAACTTCCTTACCAGATGCATGAAGCATTTTTCCATCTCCAGCATATATTGCAACATGGGTTATTGTTCTCTGGGTTGCATATGTTCCTTTAAAAAAGATAAGATCTCCTGCTCTTAATTCATTTTTTGATATTTTTTTTGATTGTTTTGCAAGATCCTGTGCAGAAGTTTTTTCTATGTTTTTAACATTAGACTTGCTAAATGCCCAACAAACAAGACCACTGCAATCAAAACGATTAGGTCCACTAGCACCATTCAAATATGGTTTTCCTATGTGCTTATAAAGTTCATTAAAAAGATCAGCGACTTCTTTTGTGTTGTGACTTTTTAATGGATCAATAGTTATCAACTTCCCTTTTCCTGTTTTATAAGTATATTGTTCTAGGTTATATAATGGAATAATGTTTAATTTTGCAACAGAATTTTCAGAATATGTAAATATATACGCGTTATCTTTTTTTACATAAAGGCTATTGATTGTATTTTTATCTTCATCAACACTTTTTAACTGAACCTGTGCTAATGAAGAAAAATATTGCATATTGTCAAGTTTAATATATCCATTATCTGTTAACATTCTATGATTTCCAATACTTATAATTGTATCTTTATAAGAGGAAAACGAGTTAACATTTGAATTTAAAACTTGCATTGCATGATAAAGAGTTTTTCCATCATTTATATTTGAAACAGTAATAGTTCTTTCTTGCTCTTCTTTATATTTTTGAGAATTAATATCATTTACAAGTGTATTAAAAAGTTTTTGATCAAGCAAACCATTTGGTTTTGTAATACCTTTTGTTTTTTGCCATTCAGTTATTTTTGTAATAAGCAGATCATCATATATACCTGTTTGGTCTAATCCAAAGCATTTTTGCAATTCCTTAATGCTATTTGAACTTTCTCCTCTAACATATGTTTTCTTGTTTAAAGGAGCAAAAGATATTTCAGAATCAGTATTTAAAACGTTTATTTTAGTATCAGGATACATCTTATCATAATCGTTTTTCATTTTTTTATACGATTGTTCTCCAAAAAAACCATCAGCAACCAATCCATTTGTTTTTTGCCATTCTTCTATGAACGCTTTAAATGCATTATCATAAAGTCCATCAATTTTGTTATATCCAAGATATTTTTGTAATGCTAAAACAGCATCTCCCTTATCTCCTACAGCAAATGATTTTTTATTTTTTGAATCAATTTTAAGGTTAATTGAGGGGAAAAAAGGTTTTTCCTGTTTAAGATCATTTGCCTCTAATCCTAAAAAAGTATAAGAAAAATCATTACCACTTATTGTAAAAGAAGGAGAGTTTTTCTGTGATTCTTCATATTCATTCAAAAAAAACAATAAATTATATTTATCATTATTTATCCAATCAAAATCATCAATATTAGCATAAGTCGCACTTATTATAATATTTTCATTTCTCTTTACTGCATCTATTAAATTACCATTTATAATAAGTTTATTGCCAGCTTTTGCAATTAACTTATTATCAGATAAAACATCATAATCCATATTAATTCTTCCTGAAAATGCAAGATCAGAATTTGGATTTAATTTTACAATTTTTCTTTCCTCCTCGTCTGACGTTCCAAGAACTATCCATTTTTGATCAACCATAAATGTAAAAAAAACAGGTTTTTCAAAACAATTGCCATCTATGCACTCAGCAACAGCATATATTTTATGTGTTCCATCATTTGTTTTTGCAATCCTAATAGTATCTGCGTTTGTGAACTCGTATCCATCTAAACTTCCGCTTTTCATATCAATAAGTCCATCTTTATAAAATTTAAGAATGGCATGTTCCACATTTATACCATTGATTGTTCCTTTATTCATCAACATGTTGTTATCATCAAATGAAATATCACCTGTAAAACTTATTGTTTCTGTTTTTGAATCAGATTTTTTATGATTTAAAGGAATTATTAAAAATTCAGAATTATCAATTTTAAAAGCATAATCTGTTGCTTTTGATAATCCATTCAAATCAATAGATTGTCCTTTAATACTTGAAAAAAGCTTGTTTGCATTAAAAACAATCCCATCAAGCAATTTCCCAGCAAAACCTAAAAAGTTTATATTTAACCCTTTTGTCAAATAATTTGTAAATATATTCTGGTTTTTAACATCAATATTTTTTACAGTATTAAAATAGACTTCTGCAATTTCTGTATTTTCATCAGTATATTCAGATATTTTATAAAGATATTCTTTAGCAAATTCAGGATATTTTGCGATGTTTTCATCATTTTTAAAAAAATCTTTTTGCATTTCAGGATTAAGTTTATTAAAATCTTCTAAACTAGGGTTAGATATTTTATAAAAAAGATCAAGTGTTGGATTTTTATTGAATTCTTCTAATGTTTCATCTTTGCAATATGCAAATTCTAAAATACAAAAAAAAGCTAAAATCAAAATTAACAAGTTTTTAATATAAATTCTTTTCATTTTAACACCTCAATATCTATTAATGCTTTATCATAATTTGAAGGATTATTTTTATCATAAACTTTAACACTAATAAAATGCACACCAACCTGATCAGAATTTGCAATTAAATGTATATTTCCATATTCATCAGAATCAAAAATTTCAAAATCATTATTTTCTATTTCAAATAAAATATTATCTAACATTTGTCCGTTCATATGATAATTTGTAACTATATTTAAATCACACATTTCATCTCTATAACATTTAAAACTTTTATAAGGTGTGATTATTTTTATTTCTTCAACATCATTAAGATTTATTTTTTGAAGAAATTCAAAAGAAAGATTGTTCTTATTTAATATTTTATACCAGATATAACTATGGTTTTCTTCTGTATATATTAAATCATATGAGATATAAACATTATTATCTTTTGCAATTTTATCTATTTTTGATAAATCTATAGAATTTTTATTAAGAGATTGATATTTTATATCATCTATAACTTTAATAAAAACATTTACATCTAAGTCAATTTGTATAACAGCATCACTTATTGTAAAATTTTGTAAATTATCAGATATCATTTTATTATATTTCACATCAACAATAATACTATTATCTAAAAATTTTATACTAGTATTTATTGAATCATCAATAGAATTAAGATCATCAATACTACAATCATAATTTTTGCAAAAACACACAGGGAGTGTTTCTCTTAGCATTAGTTCAAATTGTTTTTTAATAATGTCAATGTCTAATTTTGCTGTAAAATTATCATATGACAAATATACAGGTAATGATTTACTTGTTGAAAAAGAGATTGGCACTGTTATATAATTTTCAAAATCTTCCGGTTTAAAAATTCCACCAATAGATAATAGTTCATCAATAGTATTTTTAGACACATCGTTAAGACATGTTTTTATATTTGTTTTTGCATGTTTTGTATTGATTGAATCAATATCATCATTGATACCAATCTTATTTTGGTTTGATAAAATGAGCACTCCAAAAAGTATTAATATCGTAGATAAAACAATAAATAAAGATATTTGAGATTTATTCATACAAATAATCTCTAAAAGATGTTTTTAATAATTGTTGGTTACTTTGTAATGATAAAGATTGGAGTGTTGATAAAAACAAGATTTTTTAAAATTTTCATTAAAAAATTAAATTAAACTTATTGAATCATAAAAACTTTTAACTTTTGCCATATGGCTTTTAATTTCCTTTGCTTTTCTTGATGGATTGCTATAGTATTTTTGTGTTGCAGAATCTATGCAACTATTAAGTGCATTTCCAGTTTTACCTCTGCATTCTTTTGCAATTCCTATTCCTCCGTTATAATACATTGCCATACAATTTATATTATTTGAGCAATAATCAGAGATTTGTGATATATATTTTGTTCCTGCCTGAATAGATGCTTCAGGGTTAAACCTTGAATCAGATTTGCAGTTTTCATATTTACGATCTTTGCATTTAATCGCAGTATTTTGATCAAAAAATTCATTAAATCCTCCTCCATATGCTGTGCTATAACAAAATTGGAATAGACCAGCACAACCAGTGTAAGATACAGCTTTATGTTTTCCACCAGATTCAGCAGCAATTATTGCCAAAACAATCCTTGGATCTACTTTTTGATTATTTGAAGTAGCAATAACAAATTCTAGTGCATTTTCTCCTCCATCTATCATGGTTTTTGAGAGTTCTTTTGCTGTTTTTAGAACAGTTTCGCTCTTTATTTTTATTTTTGACAAATCTATAAGATTAACATAGTCTGTTACAAAAGAACCAGTTCCAGTCTCTTTGATAACAATGTTATTATTATTACTGTTTTTTTCAAGTACAGCAGAATCTAAAATTTTATTATTGTAATCGACAAGATCTATTTGTATATCAACAATATCACCATATAAAGGATCATCGTCATTTATTTTTGCAAGCTTTCCAGATTTTATGATATATGTTTTTTCCCCTATTGTAATTAATGCATCAGAAAAACTTGAGATTTTGCTTAAAGTGTTCTTGCCGTTTGCATAAGGTTCATACAATACAGCACCATCAATATTATAAATTTCTATAGGTTCTTTTGAATCTTTTTTATTATTTGTATTTGAAATTATTTGCTGAAGTTTTGCAAATGATTGTTTTCCAAAAAAACCATCAGAAGTAAGTTTATTTTCAGATTGCCATTTTTTAATACTATTAATAAGTACATTATCATAAACACCTGTTTGTTCAAGTCCAAAGAATTTTTGAAGTTCTTTTACATCATTTCCGCTATCTGCTGATGTATAAGATTTTCCATTTTGTGGGGAAAAAATAATTTTTGCATCAAAATTATAGTTATTGTTTGTGTTTGAATGTTTAAGTGCTTCATAAGAAAGTTTTCCAAAGATTCCATCAGCAGAAACTCCATTTTCAGATTGCCATTTTTTAATAAAATTAGTAAAAGAATCATCATAAATACCATCAGTTTTCTGATATCCTAAAAATACTTGCAATGCTCTTATTTCATCTCCATTATCTCCTTTCTTATAATAATTTTTTGTACTATCCTTAAAGCTTATTTCTGGAATAGTTTTTGTTTCTTTAATATTTTCATCAGAGTCAGAACTCTTAATCTCTTTTTTGACTGCATCAAATGTATAAGAGAAATCATTTCCATTCATTGAAAAAGCAACATTGTTTTCATCAGATAGCCCATTCTTAATATAAAAAACCAAATTATGATCCTTATTTTTTATCCATCCGTATTCATCAGGAGTTTTTAAGGTTGCAGTCAATGATAAATCTGTATCTCTTTTTACTGCATTAATCAAATTGCCGTTTATAATTGTTTTATAGCCTGCTTTTATAATCAAGGACTTTTCCAGTAAAACATCATAATCCATATTAATATCACCTGTAATACCAAAGTTAATATCTTTGTTTATGCCAGTTATAGTTGCTCCTTTATCAAGGATGGCTAAAAATTTTTTTGATTCTACAAAAACAATTCCAGTCTTCTCAGCAAAATCTAAACCTTGGAAAGAAGACACAGAAGCATATATTTTAACTGTTCCATCATCTTGTTTAACTATATTTACAGTCTCAGCATCTCTTATTTCATAACCGTTAAAAGTTCCAGATTTAATATCAATAAGTCCATCCTTATATGCTTTTATATTTGCGTTTTCAATATTAATTCCATTAAGAGTTCCAGAGTTGATATTAATGTTGCCGTTGTCATCTATTCTTAGCTCTCCAGAAAATGTAAAAGGCACTTGCTTTGAATCATGTTTTTTATGATTTAATGCAACAATTTCTATCTTTCCATTTGAAACTTGAAAACCATATTCTTTAGAATTTTTAAAATCATCAAGATTTATGCTTGCAGATTCATCACTAAGAATTCCCAAAGAATCTAAGAAAATTTTTGAAGAATCTCCCAAAAAACCCTTAAAGGCAATATTTAGCCCATTTGTTAAAAATTTTGAGAAAATATCCTTATTTGAAGCACTGCTAAAAACATTTTTTGAAGATGAAAAATAATCCTTTGCAATCTTTATTTGATTTTCACTAAACCCATCCAATTTTTCAAGATATTTTTTTGCTATTTCCATGTTTTTTTTAACATTATCAGATTCAAAAAGAAATTTTTCTTGTTCACCCTCATTCATCTGTGAAAAATCTTCATATGTAGGGTTTGTCAGTTTTTCAAAATTTTCTAAAGAAGGATTTTCTTTAAATTCTTTAACAGTATCATCCTGTGCACCATTAACATTAAAACACAAAACAACTAAAAACAAAAAACATATTAAAAAACAACTCCCCAAATATTTTTTTTTATTCATTTTTACTTACCTCTATTGTCATTATCTGTCTATCATAATCGTTTTTATTACAACTATTAATTGCTTCAAATATTAACATATGTAAACCAATTTCATCAATTTCTGGCTTAATCTGTAAAAACCCATCTGATATTTGAAGATTTTTAAAGTCATTTTCAATTATATTAAAGCTAACATCGCAAATATAATCATAATTTTTAATTCCTATAAATTTTTCAAACAATACATCAGGATGTATTACAATGTATCTATCAAAATTTATTGTAAGGTTATTTTTGTAATTATCTTTTATCATTTTTTGTGCAAAATAAAAATTAATATTATTTCCAGAAATATTGTAAATAGTATAAAAAGAATCATTATGATTAAAAACAAGATAATCTATTTTAACATTATTTTCTTTAGCAATTTTATTTATTTTTGATATTTCTACATTTGGATCAGAACCAACATTTTTCTCTAGTTCATTAACAACATTTATTACGTTTCCTATTCCATTTTCTATTGAATATTTTATTCCCATAAGAGTAATATTTTTGTTTTCTGATATAAAACTGTTTCTTGATGTAACATCAAAAAAAATTTTATTTCCAAGTATTTGTATATCAATATTTGTATCATTTATGATATCTTCTTGTTCAACAAAATTCAAATCATCAAAACTATCAAAACAAACACCTATATTATTTTTCAAAGATTTTTCAATTTCATTTTTAATTAAAACCTCACTTAGTTTTATCTTATTATCATCATAAGAAATGTATATAGGCAAAACTCTGCTCTTATTATACAAAAACTCTGAGAATAAGAACATTTTTGGATCATCTAAAGAATAAATTCCTCCATCATCAAATAGCTCTAAAAGAGTATCTCTTGTTATATGATACATGCAATCTTCAAGTTCAAACTTAAATGAATTTTTAGAAGATGTATAATTATTAAAAGGTTCATTATCATAACCAGTCTTTTTTTGCTGTGATAAAATTAAAACACCAAAAAGGATTAGAATTGTCATAATCACTATGAAAATAGACAATTGTGTTTTTTTTTCTTTAATAGAATAAACCATATAAAATAGTAAAGAATCAATTTTTAAATATTTTTCATCTACTACAAAATGACTACATTATTATAGTAAAAATGATTTGATAAGTTTTTAACCTATACTATACACATAATTAAAATCCTTACAAAAATAATATAGGGTTGTAAAAAACCTATAAAACAAAAATCGCAAAATTTGAGTTATGCCTAGGAATAAATGATGGGGTATTTATCATTCAAATTTTTTTACTGCAATTTTTGATCATTCCTTTGAATATTAAAGCACAGAACAGTGGAGTATTCAAAGGAATAAATTTGGAATTAAACTTGTTCAATTAGGGCTTATAAGGGTTTTTTGATAACACTCTTCTGAGAATTTTGAGGTTTTTTTAAAATTCTCAATACAAAATAGTATCAAAAAGTTTATATCTCATTTTTTATGTCTAAACTAAGAATTATTTCATTTAATTCATCTTTAAAAGTTTTTTTTTCTTAGGAATTGCTTTCTTAAAAACTAATTGTCTTGTCTAATAATTTATACATTAATCACTTATAAAACTTGGGACATTGATAAGTGAAAATCAAACTTTATAAAATCACAAATTCAAAAAGAATATTATGATAATAACTTCATTAACAAATTCACAAGATTTGGCAAAAAAAATTGCAAGAAAGATGAATGTTTCTTTTTCAAAGACAACCGTTTCATCATTTCCAGACGGCGACATTTATATAAAATTTAATAAATCATTAAAAGATGAAACCGTTGTGATAGTTGATACTTTTCAGCCTGATTCAAGCAAAGTTCTTTTTAACATTTTGTTTGCATCAAAAACTGCCAAAGATTTAGGTGCTAAAAAAATAATACTTGTTGCACCATATCTTGCATATATGAGACAGGACAAAAGGTTTAAAGAAGGTGAATGTATATCTTCAAAAATAATGGCAGAACTGCTAAACACATCAATTGACAAAATAATAACAATAGATCCACATATTCACAGATACAAATCTTTAAATGACATATTTACAATTTCAACCGCAAACATTACAGCCAACCACATAATAGCCGATTACATCAAAAAAAATTATGAAAATGTTGCAGTAATTGGACCTGATTGGGAAAGTTACCAATGGGCAGAAGATATTTCAAAAGAAATAGGAGTGCAAAATACCATTTTGGAAAAAACAAGGCATTCTTCAAGAAATGTTGATGTTGCAGTAAAAAAAGAAATAGACATAAAAGGAAAAAATGTTGTTATAGTAGATGATATAATTTCAACAGGAAATACTATGATAAAAGCTGCAATTAAAGCTAAAGGTATGAAAGCAAAAAATATTATAGCTATAGGGGTTCATGGACTTTTTGTAGAAGATGGCTTAAAAAAAATGAAAAAACACTTCACGCAAATACATACAACAAATACCATATCTCATCAAACAAATTCAATGGATGTTTCAGATATAATAATCAATGAATTAAAAAAACATCTTCCTAAAAAATTAACCACCTGAAATAATAGTTAGCATTTTAAGCTTGTCCGAATCAATAACATGATCCATATCCAATACTATTTTATCATTTTTTAAAATTATTACATCTTCATTGCTAAGATTTAGCTCTTTCATAATTTCTTTTATAAGTATCTTATCTACAACTTTATATTCTATAGTTTTATTTAATTTTTCAATAAAAATTTCCATAATAAGCCCAATATCTAAAATTTTATAAAGCTATTTTATTTTCAGTATCCTATGAAAGTAATAATACCAGTTGCAGGAGTAGGTTCAAGATTAAAACCTCATACATTCACAACCCCAAAAGCTCTTTTAGAGGTTGCAGGAAAGCCCATTTTAGAGTATATAATAAACGATGCTTTAAAACTTAATCCATCAGAAATAATATTTGTTGTTGGACATTTAAAAGAATCAATAGAAAGTTTTGTAAAAACTGTTTTTCCAACAATAAATTCAAGCTTTATTGATCAGAAAGTAAGAGATGGTGATGGATCTGCAATAAGATTGGCTCTTGAAAAATTTGATACTGAAGAAGAAGTCTTTGTTATATTTGGTGATACAATGATAGATTTTGAGATAAAAAAATCATTAACTAAAAATAATTCAGATGCAATCATATACACAATGCCAGTAGAAGAACCATCGCATTATGGAATAGTTAATTATGATCCAGCAAACATGAGAATCTCTCAAGTCGAAGAAAAACCAGAAAATCCCAAATCAAATCTTGCAATAATTGGTGTTTATTATTTCAAATCTTTATTAAGATTAAAATATGTTTTAAATGAATTGTATGCAAAAAAAATAACAATAAAAGGAGAATACAAACTTGTTCAGGCAATAGATAAATACACAAAAGATAAAGAGAGTTTTGTTCAGGCAAAGGTTGTTAATAGTTGGTTTGATTGCGGAAGACCATCAGTTTTGCTTGAGGCAAATGATTATTTCTTAAAAAAACTTGGTAAAGGTAAAATAACCATAAAAGGAGATAACCTTATAATACCTCCTGTTTACATAAATAAAACTGCAATCATAAAAAAATCAATAATTGGTCCTAATGTATCAATAGGAGAAAATGCTTGTCTTGAAAATGTTATAATAGAGGATTCAATAATCTGTTCTGATTCTATTTTAAAAAACGTTCTTCTTAAAAAATCTCTTATAGGAAAAAACGTAAAATATACAAAGGATATGCCCAAAACAAACATAGGTAACAATTCTGAGATAGAATTTGAGTAAAAAGGTTTTTGCAAAACTTAAATAATTTTTTTATTTTTGCAGATAAGCATACAAAAAATTTACGATTCATACATGTCTTCACGTCTTATTTCAAGAATTTTTGGAACTATTGAATTAAATATGTCAATAATTATCAAAAATTCTTTTATATTAGTAGAATTGTTAAGTGACCTTAATGTTAGTTTTTTATCTATAACCTCAATTATGCTTTTAAACTTGTCATTTAAGTTTTTGTTCTTTTTAAGTGTGGCATTTACTTCATCATTATTGTTTAAAAAATATTTCATTTCTTTTAAAAAGCAATTTTCATCAACATACTGCTTATTTTCAAAAAAAAGGATTAAAAGGCACTTTATGTTATAATACGCAGATTTAAGTTTTTCAAGGTACAGCTTCCTATCCTTAAAGTATTTTTTATAATTTTCTTCAGAGAAAATCATTCTATCTATTTCAAGTATAGCTTCTTCAAGCATGAGTAGTTCCTCATAAATTTTTCTTCTTGGAATATTTGATATAAGCATACTAATTAAAATACCATTACATAGATATACTTTTTCGTTTTATAAGTTGTCTCTTAAAAGTAAAACCAAATAATAATAAAAATGATTTTAAGATAAATAAGTATAGTGGAAAGCTTTAGAGTATCTAAGATAGGCATTTACATTTTATTTTTAATGTTAACATTGGTTTTTGTAAATAGTTCTTCGTATCCGCAGTTTGAATTTGCTAAAGATTCATTAAATTTGGGAAATGATTCTGTTTTTTTTAAGTCATCTTCAGGAACACAGATTGAACTGTACATAAATGGTGCATTATATGCAAAGAAAGACATAATAGATGAAAACAGAAAAGTTATTCTTAATGGGAATTCGATTGAAGATATAACTATAGGTCTTGGAGGAAAGATTACATTTTTTAATGATGGATCAAGACCGTATATAATAACTATTTCAAATGGGACAAGTAAAACACTTAATTTTGCTGATAGCTTAATTTTTGAATCATCAATCATGGAAGAAATTTCATACAAAGATGATTATGATGGGACAGAAAAAAAAATAAAAGTTGTTGACAAACTGATTAGTTCTTCTTTTTTAGGTGCTTCATCTTCTCTTATTAATGGAGAAAACAATATAACCTTTGTTCAAAAATTTCCGTATCCAACATTTAATGAAACAAAATACAATGAATACGAGTTAAAATATGAAAAATACATAAACAAAATTGATATTGATCCATTTGAAGAGATAACAGCAAATAAAAGCATAACTCTTTCTGGTAAAGTTGAGTATTCTCCATATCCTCTGTACTACACATTAAACACAGATCCTTCTAATCTTGTCAATTCTGGACTTTTAAAAAGCATCAAAGTTTCATCAAATAAATTCAACATAACAATAGATGATCTTCCAAATGGAAAAAACAACATATATTTTCTAACAACAGCAGAAAACAATAAAAATGTATTTACGGGCTACAAAAAAGTTGAAATTGAAGTTGATACTATTCCTCCAAAAATAAAAATAGAATCTGCATACATAGTAAAAGACAAAGAGCAAATAGTTCTTGACATGTCATCAGAAAATTACATTAATGAAAATAAATTATATCTTAATATTTCTGTTGATGCACAAAAAATAAATTATACATTAAATAACCAAAATGTATCAAAAGACGTTGTCAACGATTCAATATTGCTTGAATTATCTCTTGTAAAAGGGCAAAATAATTTAACACTTATAGCAATAGATAAAGCCCAAAACAAGGCAAAACAAGCACATACAATATATTTTGACAACACAAAGCCAAAGATAATTCCTGCATCACTTGAACCAGCCGAAATGTTTTCAAAAAATACTGCAAGGTTCATTTTTCAGCAAATAGAGGGAAATACATCTAAGCCTAATGTTGAAATAACTATTTTTACATTTGCAAAAGGGACAGAAGGAGAAGATGGCAAATCAGCTACATGTTCAGATTTTGAGCCATTGTTTTACAGAAGTTACGATTCAAAAAAAGATAACGAAGGATTAGATGATATTCAGATAAGCCTTAGTAATTTAATATTCCAAAAAACAACAGTAACATCAGATGCTTCATCAAGATTTAAAGCACTCATAGGTTTTCAGGAAAGTAATCTTGATGCTGACAATTCAGATAGTAAATCAAACCCAGTTGTAGACAAAGTTAAATCACCAAACACAGTATGTTTCGTATTAAAAGATCAATATGGTAACACAGGAGTTTACAGTACAAATGTAAATTTAGACATGGGAAATACATTGTGGAAACCAGCAGAGATTACAACAGTTCCAAATACAGTATATGCTTCTGAAATAGAAAACACAGGTGATAAAAAATATGGTGATACAAAATCAAGAGTAGGAATAACTGCAAGGTTTCAATACGTAGGTCAGGGGAAAATATCAAAATTAACAAGTTTTAGAATATCAGAAGACAGTAGTCTTTACAAAGAATCAAGATACATATCTATAGTTTCAGGATCAACATATTACAAATTAGATAAGGATACAGGAGAACTAATAGTTTATTTTCAAATAGAAATAAGTCCACTAAAGATGAATCCTGTTGATTATCCAGGAGAATTGAATCTTGCTTTTCAGGCAAAACCAGTATATTCTGTTGATGATGTAGATATCCCTATAGATACCAAAAATCCAATATATTTTCAAACATCTGTAAACGTTGAAAAACCATTAGACCACAGCAAATGGCTTACTCCTGAATTAATAGATGATTGGGTTGGTTTTCTTAACAATTCAATAGAATTTACAGAAAAAATGGCAGGATTTACAGCAGATGCATCAATTGTTGGGGTACTTGCATGTACAGGTGCAAAATTCTGGTATGGAATGCAAAAAGCAATGTATGAGGAAGGGTCAGATGAATTAAACCAAGCTAAGAAAAAACTTTTCATGATATGTGATAGAGTTGCATGTACAGCATCACCATCAGAATGCTCACAGACAGAGGAAGGAAAGTTCTTTAATTTTGATACAAATTCAAACAATCCCTATACTTTAAGTCAGACACAGCTTTTATATGATTCTAAGACAGAATTTATTTCTGATGACGAGGAAGATAAGATTCTTGCAAAAATAACAGATTTTAAAGTAATCAATCCAAAGTATGATGCAAAAACAGATTGTTACGTAAATGGCAAACCAGGTGTTTTAATCAATGCACATGTTGAAACATACCAAGAAGATCCAAGCATACTAGGTTCTTGGCAAAGTATAGATAAAGAAAGCAAAAGATATCTAAAAGCACAATGTGTTGAGGCTAATTGGGTAGATAAAGAGGGTAAAACCTGTAACAAGGAAACAGGAGAAAACTGTGTATTAGGTGGGGTTAATATACAGGGAATTTCAAATGTATGTTTCCATGAAGGACCACCACATTTTGATGAAACAAGATGTAATTTTTTTGGCTCAGATCCTAGTGGAAATCCTGGGTGGGATCCTGCTGATAACATAATAGAATCAATAAGATGTGGTTGTATAACAGATACATATTCACATCTTAAAAATTATTTAAAAATACAAAAATCAATAAGACAATGTTTGCTTGAGGCAAAGATAGGTAATGTTGAAGGATCATATTGTGAAAGGCTTATAGGAGTTGCCGTATGTGATATTGCAACAAACATAATGTTTAAAACACTAGGTCAAAAAACAAACGATAGGACAGGAACAGATGACAACGATCCACATGAAGTTGGCTTTATGGATGCATTAAAAGGTGCATCAGATGGTGATAGAATACTAAACGAGAGATATAAAGGAACATTTTATTCACAATCAGGGCTAGGAACACAGCAAATTGTAAACAAGGCATGTCTTGGGGCAATAAGTGGTGATTGGAGTATATTTACAGAAAATATTTTATCAAGCATAAATGAAAACGAAGTAGAACCTATATTTGGTCCTATGATGCCAATTTCACGTTATGAAGGATACAACCCTTTAACAGGAGAAGCATCGATTATGTACAGGCTAACATATGCTGGAGTTTCTGGTGGTCAAAGAATAAGTTCAGAGATAGAACTAATCTGTGATTCAACAGCAAAAGGTGGAGAACATTGTCCATCAGGAATATATAACTACAAAGAGATAGGATCCTCATTTAAGATAGGCAAACAGTACATAGCAAAAGATGGTTCAAAGCAGGATCTTATTGTAATACATGATACCAATGCAAAATTTAGATATAATGTTGTAAGAATAATACATAAATACGCAATCAAAGGAGAAGAAATAACTAAGGTATATGAAGAACCAATAACACACAAAGGAGAATTCATGCTTGCAAGTTGTTATTTTTCAGCAGGTGTTTTAGGTGAAGGTGCAGGCATAAAATGTGATGTTTTATTTGATGAACAGGCAGATGGAATTTATTCTATAGACAGCACAAAAAGTTACATTATTCCTCAAAAAAACAAAGTATTTTACAAGGGAAATACAATTAGCATGTTCGTTTCAGGAACAGCAATAAAAGAATATTCATCATCAGCAGATCTTGCATACATGGCAATATGTAAGGGACTTAAGGATTCAAAATCAATAAAAAAAGAATCAAAAAGTATAAGCGTGTCTGATTCATACATAAACACAGTTGTAAAATTATTTGAAATTCCTGACATTGGAAAAGCAGAAAACACACAATACTCAACATACAGTTTAAAATTTACACAAGAAATAATAGAAGAATTAAAAACAGCTAACAACATAAAAATAAGTTTTTATTCAAATGATAAAGAGACACAAGAACATATATCAATAGATACAAAAACAGATTTAGGGGATTTGTTCCAAATACAAGGTTTAAGTAATGAACAAACAGTTTTATACAAAGAAGTAGGAAAGATATCTGAAGGGGATAATGTTTTTGATATAATCATCAAACAGGATGATTCTGAATTAAAAGATAAATCTTTTGAGATAAAGCTAAAATCAAAGCCAACAAATCTTGCAATATCAATAGTATATAAAAAAGAAGATAAAGAAGAAATACTTTCATTTTCAAAACAAGATTATGAAGTTGATTCTGGGTCTGAAAGCTTTGCTGGTTTACAAGAAGGAACATGTGAACTTATAGTAAGACTTCTACCAGAAGGAAAAGGAACAACAGCATTATTATCAGAAGATTTTGAGAATTACGATCCTTTTGGCGAAAATATTCAAACAAGCAAAAACCTCAAATCCAAAGATACATTTAAAACAACCTTTACAGTGAGTGCCAAAACAGATGTAAAAAAACAAACATTTGACTTTTTATATCCAAAAGACTCCTCAGCAATCTGTATAAGTAAAAACAAAAAAACATTTAATATAGGCTCAATATTATACTCTTCAGCCGAATTAGAAGGTTCAAGTAATCTTATATTAAATATAAAATTAAAACAATATTCAACAGAAATATTTAAACAGCAAACAATAAGCAAACAGATTTATGATGGAAATAATCAACAAATAATAGACAAAATAACATTGGATATAACTGATGATGATATAAGTAAGATGATTGGTAAGCAATCTGCAACATTGTTTTACAAGATAGATTTAAAAGATGGTGATAAAACCACAACAAAAGAGGAAAATATTCCATTTTACATACATTTTACAGAAGAATGTGACTCAGAAGATTTCAATATAAATTAGAAAGCCTTTTAAATAGAAACATCTTAACAAATTTATCAGGTAATTCTAACAAGAGAGGGTTACCAAGTCCGGTCAAAGGTGCTGGATTTAGGCTCCAGTCCGTAAGGTTCGAGGGTTCGAATCCCTTCCCTCTCATATCGTTTTTTTGATTTAAATATTTTCGATAATCATATATTTAGAAAAATTAATATTTCATTTAGACAAAACAGATTGTCCAGAAGAATTTTGGCATTATAAAAATAAAAAATATAAAGATGTTCTTAAAGTTTTAAATTATAATTATTTTCTTAATTTTGTATTCAACATCATTTCCTTTGAATCCATCAACCTTTTTCAACATTATAAAACCAAATTTAAACACTATTATTCAATACTTAAAACATTTAACTATTTAAAAATAATTAATAATGCATATATTATAATATGGTACTAAAAATAGTATGAATAAAAAAAGTGTTTCAAAAGCAGATAAAACTCCTAAAAAAGATGCTGAAAAAACAAATGAAAGCATGAAAAAAGAGGATGATGTTTTATTAAAGAGCAGTATGACATTAATTGAAGATCTTAAAACTCAGATAGGAAGAATAAATGATTCTAAAAATGCATTACAAGAGAGCATTTTAAGTATAAAACAAAGAGTTGAAAAAATTTCTGACCCATTAGCATCAATTGATGAGAAAAAAAAAATAAAAGAACTTGTATTAAAAGAAATAGAACCATTACTTGACAAATACAATATATCAAGTATAAGAAAATACGTTTATAGCGATATAGAAGAACTCGTAAATAAGGAAACAAATAAAATAAAATCTGAAACAGATTATCATTTAAGTCAGAACAAAAAAGATTTTACAAAACAGATGTCTTATCTTGAATCAAAGATGGTAGAATCAAAAAATTTTACTCAAAAATTAAGTGAAGACTTAAAAAGTATAAGAGCATCTAAAAAAGAGATTTTAACTCCAGAGCAATTATCAGAGATAAGACAGCTAATAAAAGAGGGCAATTCAAAATTACTTGAAAAAGAAAACATAAAAAATAGTGAAGTTTATCAAAAAATTGATTCTTACACACAAAAAATATACAATTTAGAAGATGAATTTAAACAATTAAGAAAAGATTCAAAACAAGCAGATACAAAGCAACTTTTAGAACTTAAAAATGAATTAAGTGCAACCAAACAGAGTCTTGACAAGCTAGAAAAAGAAACACTAAAAAATTTAAAGAAAAAAGCAGAAGATGAACTTTTAAAGTTAAAAGATGAATTAAGTATAACCAAACAGGGTCTTGATAAACTAGAAAAGGAAACACTAAAAACACTTACCAAAAAAACAGAAGATGAACTTTTAAAGTTAAGAAATGAATTAGTTGCAACCAAGCAGAATCTTGACAAGATTGATAGCGAAACCTTAAATAGAATAAAAAAGAAAACAGAAGAAGAGTTATCAAAATATTTATCCAAGAATCAGCAAGAAATTTCAAAAGATATAAAAGAACTTGAGCATAAATATATTTTAGAAATCAAAAAACTTGAAAGTATATACAAATCAGATTACAACAATATACAAAAACAGTTTTCTGATTTAAAGTCAAATTTTTCATCTGAAATAAAAAAAGAATTTAGCGAACTTGTTACAGGTAACAAGAAACTTGAAAAACAGATTTTGGACATATCAAATACTCAGATAGGTGAAATTAAGAAAAATAATCAAGATTTTAAGAATGAATACACATTAAAGCTAAAAGATTTGATAAACGAAAAAGAAATTGAAAGAGAGTTTATAGTACAAAAAACCAATGAACTCATAGAAAATTTTAACAATCTTACAGAGGAAAACAAATTAAAATTTGTAGAGCACAAAAAGGATATAAACGTTCTACTTCAATCTATAAAAGCAGGTTTTGAACAGGAAATAAAGGATAGGATGTCTCAAGAGCTTGTAAAGATATCAAATTTTTTACTATCTATTGAAAAAAAATCTAATGATACATTCAATGAAATAGATCTTAACATACAGGGAAAATTCTTAAAGCTAAACGAACAACTTGAAAAAGATTTCAAGCTTGAAAAATCATCATTTGAAAAATTTATAAAATCAAAAGAATTAGATTTTGAAAACACAATAAAAAAACTTCTAAACGAAAAAGAAGCACTGGTAATAGAATTAAATCAATACAAACAGCAGGTATCAGCACTAACAAAAGAATACATACAAAAATTAGATTCTGAGTTAAAAACCTTAAAATCAGCTCACGATAATTTTGAAAATGAGAAAAATAAGTTTTTGGATAACTTAAATACCATATTAGAAGCAAAAAAAACAGACCTGACACAATACTCTGACGGATTAAAAGGACAAATATTTAATCAATTAACAAGTCAGCAGGAAATGTTTTCACAGAATGAAAATTCTTTTAAAATAAAGTTTCAGGAAAAAGTAAAAAATCTTGAAGATTTATTTAACAGAAGGATTCATGAGATAGAAGTAAAATTCATAGACAAAAACATATCAGTTGTAAAAGAAAAAGTTGATGCAGAGTTAGAATTTATGAAAATATTTGAAGATAAATTGATATCTAAAGAAGGAGAAATAGATAAGAAAATAGACATTTTAGATGATCTTCAAAATCATTTTCAAGCAGAAGCTAAACATCAATCAGAAAGTATGCATCAAAAGGTTGAAGAAAGATTAATTAACCTTGAAAAGCATTTTAATAAAAGATTTTTAGACTATGATGGAAAGTTTAGTTCTCTTAAAAGTATAATAGTTGAAGAAGTAGAAGACCTTATAAAAGAAGTTAATCAGGTTTTGACATCTCAGGTTGATGAATTAAAAAAACATGAAGCAAAGCTTGATTTTAAGAAAAATGAGATACAGACAATAAGAGATGAATTTTACAATATAAAAAACACAATTCTTCCTCATTATACAGAACTTTGCAAAACAGTTAAGGATTTAAAAGTACAGGTATTCGGTCAACTTGAAAAACAGAGTGATATATCAAGTTTAGTATACAACATGTCAAGTTATGAAAATCAATTAATCAAGTTGATATCAGATCTTCAGGAAAAAGGGCTCTCATTTTATGAGATACAAAATATACTATTACAAAAAGGGCATCCAAGGGTTTATGTAACAACACTTATAAGTCAGCTTGGATATAATCAGTAAGAAGAATATTTAAAAAATAAATTAAATATATTTTCAAATTTAACTTATCAATCTTTTTTAGTTTTGATATTTTTTGTACAAAAAAACCAATCTTTACATTTTAATTTTTCATCATTAATTCTTTTTTCTGCAATAACAGAGGTATTTGCAGGAAATATGATTACATCATCAAAAGGTTTCCAATTAGCAGGTGTTGCTACACTGTGTTCATCAGTTGTCTGCAGTGCATCTATTAGCCTTAAAATTTCATTCATATTTCTTCCGGTAGATAATGGGTAATAAATCATTGCTCTTACAATTAGTTTTGGATCTATTACAAAAACGCATCTTGATGCTGAGGTGCTTGACTGATTAGGATGAATCATTCCATATTTTTTTGCTATATTCATACTAATATCATCAATTATTGGAAACTCTATTTTAACACCAAACTTTTCATGAATCCTATTAACCCAAGCAATGTGTGAATAAATACTGTCTATACTTAAACCTAATAATTCTACATTTCTTTTGTCTAGTTCTGGTTTTATTTTTTGAAATGCTATAAATTCTGTAGTACATACTGGCGTAAAATCTGCAGGATGAGAGAAAAGAATAAGCCATTTTCCTTTATAATCTGTTATTTTTTTGGGTCCATGCGTAGTGTTTGCTTCAAAATATGGTGCTTTTTCTCCAAGTCTTGGCATATTAAAAGTATTTTCAACACCATTTGAATTATCTGCATTATTATTATTATTATTTTCCATGATATTAATATTATAGGTTTTAATTTTATAAAGATTTGGTTAAAAAAAATAACCAAAAAAGTTTTTAAATAGCAAAATATATAATATAGTAATGATGGATGTAAAAGATGTTTTAATAATTGAAAATTTGGAAAATAATGCAAAGATTCCATTAAAGAAAATGGGATTTTTGTTAGGAATAAGCGAACCAGCGGTAAGAAAAAGAATCAAAAAACTTGAAAAAGAAAAAATCATATTAGGTTACAAGACAATTATAAATTACAAAAAGATGGGCTATTCTAATAAAATAATTATGGGGGTTGATACTGTTCCTGAAAAGTATTTAAAGGTAATAAATTCATTAAAGAAGATAGATAATATAAAAAATATTCAAACATGTTCAGGAGATCATATGATAATGTTTGAAGTATGGATTAAAAACATATTAGAACTAAACATTATTTCAGAAAAAATAAATTCAATAGAGGGAGTTACTAAAAGTTGTCCGAGCATAATACACGAAAATGTTGATTGAATTAATCAAACGATTCTTTTAAATTCCTTTTCAAAAAATGCCAAACTATACCTTAATATTACAGGTCTTCCATGTGGACAATTAAATGGTTCATTCAATGTTTTAAGTCTTTCAATAAGTGTTTTCATCTCAAAAATTGTCATTTCATGTCCTGCTTTAATCGATCTTTTGCATGACATTGATGCAATTTTTGATATTACATCTTTTTCAATAAAATCACTCTTTTTATCGGTTCTTATGCTTGCAATTATATCATAGAAGATATCTAAAGGCATTTCCTTGCCTCTTACATCTATAGGGATTTTCCTAATTATCAAATCATTTTTCCCAAAAACCTCAAATTCAAAACCTAATTTTTTTATCATATTTTCATGTTCGTTTACTATTTGCATGTCTGAAATATCAAGATTTATCATTTGAGGTTTTAGTAAATGCTGAGCCTTACCATTGCCTTCAAATTGTTTTATTAGTGTTTCATAATTAAATTTTTCTTCTGCTGCATGTTGATCTATTACTAAAAGTTCATTTAATGTTTCAACAAGGATGTATGTTTTATTCAACTGTCCAATTACTCTATATTCATCTAAAAAATTAGATAATTTTGTTTCATTGTTATTATAAATTTGATAAGAATCATTTTTATCATATATTTTAATTTTTAATTCATCTAAATTATCTTCTTCATTTTGAGTATTACTTATATTGTCATCACTTTCTAAATCAAATGTTTTAATTCTATCATAAAGTTCCTTTTGAATATTATTTTGAAAATATTTTTTTTTATGATTATCTGAACTATTGTTTTTAATTTGTTCGCTTATTGTAACAAAAGAGGATAGTTTTTCATCATTTTTTACAACATCTTTAAAAAGAAGCTCATTTGAAAAAGCATCTGAGACAATCTTTTTTATGGCATTAAATATTTCAAGTTCATTTTCAAATTTTATTTCAATTTTGGTAGGATGCACATTAACATCTATTATTTCGGTATCTATATCTATAAAAAAGAAAAAACAAGGATGTCTTGCTTCCATAAGATTTGTACCATATCCTGAATAAACAGCATCTTTTAGAATTTTTGATTTTATAAAACGTCTATTTACAAAAAAAAACTGATGTTTAGAATATGAAAAAGTTAACATCTGAGGTTTTATTATGTAAGCATTTATGTTTATTCCATTTATTTTATCAGATATCTTAATAAGGTTATCTCCTACATTTTTATCAGTCATATAGGATATTGATTTTAACATATCTTTCATTGCAGGTTTATGGATAAGAATTTTGTCGTTATGTTTTAACACAAAACTTATTTCATTATATGCTATGCAATATCTTGTAACAACATCTATTACATCTTTAAGTTCACTTTGCATTGATTTTAAATATTTTTTTCTGGCAGGAACATTGCAAAAAATATTATCTATTATAACGCTTGTACCTATATTTCCAGCAGTTTCACTTATCTTTAAAGGGTTAGAAGATTCTATCATATAAGCATTGTTGTCCTTGCTTGTTCTTGATATTATTTTAGCATCAGATATTGCAAAAATACTTGCTAATGCTTCTCCTCTAAATCCCATGGTTTTTATTGAATAAAGATCATTAAAGTTTTTGATCTTTGATGTTGCATGTCGTAATGGAGCTTTTTTTAAATCATCTTTTTCAATTCCTTTTCCATCATCAGAAACAATAATTTTTTTAAGTCCATAATCTTCTAAAATAATCTGAATGTTTGAAGATTCTGCATCTATAGAATTTTCAATAAGCTCTTTTATTGCTCCTGCTGGATTTTCTATAACTTCTCCTGCTGCAATTTGATTTACTATTTCATTATCAAGAATTTCTATACTCATAAAAAAAATATGATTACATACAATATAAAGTTAATTATAAAAAACAAAAATTTATTTAAAATTACTTGTTATGTATTCAAAAGCACTATGTGCTGCAATTGCTCCTTGTGCAGATGCAACAATTCCTTGTTTCCATGAAAAATCAACAACATCTCCTGCGGCAAAGACTCCTTTTCTACTTGTTATTTGATGTTTATCAACAACAATTTCTCCATTTTTACTTAATTCTAATTCTAAGAGATTTCCAAGTTCATTATTTGGCATTATTCCAATTGATACAAATATAGCATCAGTTTTAAGTTCATAAGATCCATTAAAAGGATTATCAAGTTTTACAGATTCAACACGCTTATCTCCACAGACTTCCAAAACATTTGTATTCAAAATTATTTCAATATTTTGAAAATTCTTTATTTTTTCAACATTTTTGAATTCTCCTTTTAGTTTATCTCCTCTTGCAATCAAATATACTTTTGTTGATTTTTGAGCAAGCATTATTGATTCTTTTATTGCAGAATCGCTACCACCAGCAACAATTACCGTTTTACCTGCAAAAAAATTTCCATCACAAGTTGCACAATAACTAACACCTTTCCCAAAAAATTCTTGTTCTCCACCAATTCCAAGTTTTCTGTGTTTGCTTCCTGTAGCAATTATAATTGCTTTTGATATGAATTCTTTTTCAAAAAATTCAGTTTTTACATAGTATGTCATATCATCATTCTGTCTTATTTCCAAAACATTATCATCAAATATTTCAACACCATTGCTTTGGGCATGTTTTTCAAGCCTTTTTCCAAGTTCAATGCCTTCTATTGCCTCAAATCCAGGATAATTCTCAACAATACCAGTCTCTGTTATCATGCCTCCTCTTTGTTTTGCTATAACAAGAGTCTTAAGGTTAAATCTTGCAGCATACATTGAGGCGGAAAATCCAGCACATCCACCACCTATAACTATCATGTCAAATTCTTCCATAGTAAAAATGCAAACAAAGAAGTATTATTAATCTTTCCTTTGATGAGAAAAAAAATAATTATAACGAACACATAAATGTTAAAAGAATAATTTTTTGTTATTTTAATTTGTTATGTGTTCACTATAACCACATTTACCACAATGGTATCTATTAGGGTTCTTGTAAATTCCAAGAAAAACACCTTTTCCACATTTTGGGCATTCTTTCCTTGTTTTTTTGCCATTCTCATAAAATTCATATTTTTTTGATGGCTCAGATGACTTTTTTTTTGTTTTTGACTTTCCCATTTTAATTATTTAAAAACTCCCTATCATATTTTCCATTTTTAACATCTTTTATAAAAGTTCTTGCAGGTTTTGAATCAACTTTTATTCCCAAAGAATAACATGTTCCAGCAATTTCTCTTACAGCAGCCTTAATATCATTTGAAAGCAAAGAATCAAATTTCATATTTGCAATTTTTCTTATTTGTTCAATTGATATGTTTCCAACAAAATCAGTATTAGGTTTTGCAGAACCAGTTTTTATGCCAAGTTCAGTTTTTATCAATTGTGATGCAGGTGGAGTACCAATTGTTATTTCATACGCTTTTGTTTCAGTATCAACAATAACCTTCACAGGAACTTTCATTCCTTTAAAATCAGCAGTTTTCTTGTTTATGTCAGCAACAACCTGCCCTATATTAACTTTTAGAGGACCTAAAGCAGGCCCTAATGGAGGAGCAGCAGTAGCTTTACCTCCTTCTATTAAAACTTCAACAGTTTCTTTTGCCATTTTCAAACATTAGTAAGCAACCTTTAACGATAAATAGCTAAAGGATAATGGCGTTATGCATAAAAGATAAACTTACAATCTTATTATGATTTGAATTTTTGATTAAAACATCTTTTTAACCAAAAAACATAACACCTATAAAAGTTACTGATAAAAGATTTATAAAACCTTTGATTATTAATGCTAAAAAGTCAAAGTTGTGGTTTAAAAGACTGCCTTTTAAAGAAGCTTAAAAATCTTTTGGATTTTCTTACCTTCTCAATATACAGCTAGTATTTAGAAAAATTTAAATATAATAACATATAATAAATTCTATGAATGAAACAATAAATTCTTCTTCTCAAATACCACTTCTAACATTTAATTCTCTATACAATCTTTTAAGAGAAGAAAAAACTAAAAAACAGCTTCAGGGAATAGATAAAAATTTTTATGTATCAATGAACAATTTTCTTACATCAAAAAAAGATGAAATAAAAACTTTATTATCACACGACAATGAAAAATTATCAAAAGAAAAGCATCTACTAATAAAATCCAAAGAGATCATAACAGAACTCATAAATTTAAGACTCATGAAGATTTCAAACATTGCAATTAAAAATAGTCTTTACGGAGAAAGTACCGTATCTATAGATAACATACTAGAGGAAGAAAAACATTATTATCTTTCAATGGTTAAGGAAATATTAAAAATCAAGGTGAAATAAATGGCAGAAAACAATAGATATGCAATAGATATTGAAAAAAGATTTTTATTAGCAATAACAATTTTTCTTTTGATAATATCAGCATATGTAATAAAAGATTTATTTACAAAAATAATATATAGTATGATTATTGCATATTTTCTTTATCCATTGTTTCAATATTTTTTTAAAAAAACTAAAAACAAAAGAATTGCATCACTAATCACGATTTTAACAAGCCTTATTATACTTTTTATACCATTAGCACTTCTTTCATATTTTCTAATATTAAATCTTATAAAACTTGTTTTAGAATACAGGATATATCTTGAAAATCCACATATATTAAATTCTCAAATAAAAATAATAATTTCTGAATTTAGTAATTCAAATGTTTTGTCTGATATAGATTATTCATCATTTTTCAACAAATTTGTATCTTTTATAGCCAACCTTTCCCAAGAATTTTTTTCATCCATTCCAAGCATGCTTGCAACTGTATTTATCATTCTTTTCATAGCTTATTATATGTTGATATACAACGAGTTGATATTTAAAACATTTTCAGAGTATGTTCCATTAAACATCAGTCGTCAAAAAGAAATATTGAATCAGATAGCTAAAAGTTTAAAAATTTTATTTAAGGGATATTTTATAACAGGAGTAGTGCAAACATTTGTTGCATTTATTGGATATGTTCTTTTTGGGGCTCCAAATATACTTATAATCACATTTTTAACACTGATAATTAGTCTTATACCATACCTTGGAACTCCGCTTATATGGGTTCCTGTATCGGTGTATTTAATAATAACAGGTCAAAAGATAGCAGGAATAGGACTTCTTATTTATGGGACATTAATAATAAATTTAGTTGATAATTTTATAAGACCTATGCTTATGAGTGATAAAGATACTATTCCACCAGTGTTGGTTTTTATAGGTTTTATAGGTGGTATTTTTGTTTTTGGAATTTCTGGACTTATACTAGGTCCATTGATTATATCGGTTACATCAATTTTCATAAAATCACTTATTAAAACTTTTCAGATAAATCATTAGATATATAAATATATATAAATTATATTTTTTATGGATTCAAGAAGAGTAATAAGGTTTGGAAATAGTTCATATGTAATAACGATTCCTAACGAATGGATGAAGGCTAATTCAGTTTCAAAAGGTGATAATCTTGTATGTATAGAAAAGAATAATACACTTATATATTCAGTTCCCAAAAAAGAAGATAATAGCATTATAGAACTTGATATGGATATTCATAATTTAAAAATATTCAATAAAATATTAATTTCTTATTACTTAAAAAATTATAAATATATAAAAATAAAGGGTGAAAAAATTTCAGATAAATTTAATGAAATAAAGATATTTATTGAGAAATTACCATCAGTTGAAATATATGAAATAAATGATGAATACATATTATTAAAAGATATAAGTGACATAGATAATTTAGATATCAATATTTTGATAGAAAAAATGATGGGGATAGTTAGAACAATGTTTGAAAAATCAACAACAAAAGATAATTACAATTTTATTATGCAGATGGATTCAAACATAAATAAGCTTTCATTTTTAGGATACAAAGTTATCAATAATAATCTTATGATCAACTCAAAATTTAACCTTAATAGGAATGCAATATACTATTGGCGTATAATATCAACACTTGAAGCCATAGGAGATATGATTAAAAGAGTTAGTAGGTATCTAAAGAATAGTACAGATGAAAATATTGCACAAATATTTATGATGATAGATTCTGTTGGCATTTATTTTAATTTTATATCAAAATTTTTGCAAAAAGGTATCAACATAGATAACAATCTTGATTTATACCTTGACAAAAAACAGTCCTTGTTAAAAGAGCTTGACAAATACAAAGAAAACATAGATAAATCAGAAATTAATATCTATCTTGTTGTAAACCAATTGTTAAAAGATATAATTGGAAATATTGATAACTTTGCCTTGTCAATAATAGACATACAATACAATTAAATTTCCTAAAAATTTTGTGTTTTTGCATATATCATGATTTGTTATTCTAAAATTTACAAAGCAACAAGGCATTAATTACTTTGTAATTAAAATAAAGATATAAAATCAAATTTTAACAGAAAAAATATTATGCATAACACTATTCTTAAAACTCCGATAGACGACATGGTGGAAATACTTAAGGAAAAAAAAATATGTTCTATCAAATACATACAGGAAAAACTTAATGTGTCTACAGGTCTGTTAGAAAAATGGCTCACAATACTTGAAGAATATAATGTTCTTACAGTGTTTTATAGAGGTCTTGAAGGGTTTGCAAAAATAAAAGAAGAAGTTGCTGAAAGTACAAAAAAAGGAAATAATCCAGTAAACGCGATGCACGATGAAATAAAACAACATCATACTAATGAGAATTTTTTAAATATTGAAATGATAAAGGCAGAATTTTTTAAAAAATCACAATTAAAGAGTATAAATGATCAGATGATCAGGCAGTTGTGGCCTAGGTTTATACTCAAATATGAATCTGAAATAAAAAATGATTTTTTTTTAAAGGCCAAAAGCAGAAATGTACAAGATCATATGATAGAAAAGGCATGGTATGCATACAAGGAGGATTTAATTAAATTTTAAAAATGGTTTTAGATATTGATTCTTTTTTAGATGAATTTGAACAAAAAAATTCAGACAAGTATAAAAATACGAATTTAGATTTTCAGAAAGATGTTGAAGACAAAATTTACGACATAGAGCAGAACTCTCAAGACAAAGACAACATTTTTCTTGAAGAGCTCTACAAGTTGATAAGTAAATTTGATCAAGATCTTCCAAATAAATTTTTTGGAATAAGTCAGAGTACAAATAGTTTTCTTCTAAGTCTTGGTGAAAGATATTCTAAAGAATTTTTAGAAAAAAACATAAGAAATGAAAAAATCATAGAACAACAGATAGAATCAATAAAAAATGAGTTGATAAAAGCTGTAGAAACATCAGAATTCCATAAGATAACTATTCTTACAAGAAAAATGAAGTTGATTTCAAGCAAAATACCAAATCTTTTAACTTTTAATAAGATAGGAATAGCAAAAAGGCTTTATCAGATTGAAAACAGTTTCTATCAACAGTTAAATTCCATAAAAGAGAAGTATATATCCAATTTTAAATCTGATTTACACAAAAGACTTGTATTATTAAAACAATCATTAGATAAGGCAGATTTAAATTCTATAGAATCCAACATTGCATCAATAAAAATTTTTTTGACTACAATTCCAGAAAGTTTTGTGTTTGATTTGGATATTTACCTATTAAAAACAAACAAGGTTCTAGAGCATTCCCAGCAATTTTTAGAATCTTATTACAAGAAGGAATTAGACTTAAGAAAAGCAACCATCATAAAACTTAAGAGTACATACCATTATTTTAAACTTAAAAAAGACATACAGAAATGTTTATTGCTTTATAATCAAATACTTAACGAATTCAATAGAATTCCTGATCTTTTTCTTGAAGAAAAACAATCAATGTATATAGAAATAAACAATCTTTTTGCTGACATGAACAAGCAATTTTTTTCTCACAACATAGATATGTTTTTTGATGCATACAAAAACTCCAAAGCGTTACAAGATAAAAGAGAGTACCTTTATCACCTACAATTATCAAAATCATCCAAAAAAAAAATCAATAATTATGATGCAGATTTAAACATTCAAGAAGACATAATTCAAGAGAACAATTATAACGAAAGAATAGATGGTTTTAATAAAGACAATTCATATAAATATAATGATTTTTTATTTTCAATAAATGAAATATCCTCAAAACTTGATATATCAGTAGGCGAGGAAAAAAATTCTAAAAGATCTTCAAATAATTATGTGAAAGAAATAGACTTATACTACCAAAGGCTTAAAAAGTCAATGTCTGAACAGGAAATATTAAAATTATATGAAAAAATAATATTTTATTTGAATCTTTCAGGAATAAAAAGAGAACAAAAGATAAGTACAAATAAAAAGATAAAAACCCTCATAGAATCAAAAAAATGGAACTGATAGATAAATATGAAATTATTTTTGAAGGTACTAGAATTGATATAAGCGTGTATAAGGAAAATGAGTCATTCATTCCTACATATGAGGTTGGCATATTAGATATAGGAACACACACAAAATACATAATAGCTAAGATAAAAGAGGATCTTTTAAGAGAAGGAATATTTGAGGGAGAAGAGGATAATTTTGATTACAGCATGTTAAAGAAGGCTTATATCAAAAAAGTAACAGAATTAATTGATTTTTATATACCAATACTTGAGATAGATTTAAAACAAAAATTAATAACATATATTGTTCAAAAAAGTTTAGATCTTGGTTTTATAGATATTCTTATAAGTGATTCGAACATAGAAGAGATTACTGTTAATGGTGGTGATAATAATATAATGATATATCACAGACAATACGGTTGGCTTAAGACCAATCTTAAATTTTTGTCAGATGATGAAATTCAAAATATATGTTCAAGAATAGCAATGGAAAACAGGAAATATTTTTCCAATCTTAACCCACTTCTAGACGCTCATTTAAGAGGAGGTCATAGGGTTAATGCTACTTTAAACTCAATATCAACAAAAGGAACAACAATAACAATAAGAAGATTCTCTGATAAACCATGGACAGTTTCAGATCTTATAAATGTAGGAACCTCATCATCAATTGCACTTGCATTGATATGGATAGCAATAGAAAATGAATTTTCAATAATTGTTTCAGGTGGAACAGGTTCAGGAAAGACATCTTTTTTAAATGCGATAACATGTTTTATTCCAGCAGATCAAAGGATAATTTCAGTAGAGGATACAAGAGAAATAAAACTTGCTGAATATGCTCACTGGGTACCAATGGAGGCAAGACAAGCAAATCAAGAGGGGAAAGGTGGAGTTAGTATGTTAGATCTTATAGTAAACTCATTAAGAATGAGGCCTGATAGAATAGTTATAGGAGAAATAAGAAAAAAACAAGAAGCAGAAGTGCTTTTTGAAGCTATGCGTACTGGTCACAGCGTATATGGCACATTTCATGCAAATACTGCAGAAGAAACAGTTTTAAGGTTAAGTTCACCTCCTATTGAAATTCCAAAAATAACACTTTCTGCTCTAGGTCTTATATGCGTTCAACATAGAGACAGGCGTTCTGGAAAAAGATTTACTCATCAAATTGCAGAAATTGATGAAACAGGAAATCAAAGGGTTATATTACAATACAATCCTAAGACAAAACAACATTACTTTAAAAATAAACCCGTAAACATAATCAAGCGTTTAGAAGAATTTCAAGGGATAACAGAACAGGAATTCTACACAGAAATTAAGAAAAAAGTATTAATTTTAGACTATTTAGCCAAAAACAATATAGATAAAATAGATGAAGTTGGAAAATATATAAATCAATATTATTCATCATCAGACAAAGTAATATCTCATATACTTAGAGAAGTTAAGAATGTCTCCAATAAAATAAATAACAACTAAAATGACTCTTGAAAATTTTATAAGAAAATTAGTAAAACAGGATGTTTCATTAAAATACAAGTTAAAAAGAGCAGACTCAAAATTATCTTCTTTTCAATATGTATATCAGACTTTATCTATGACCATATTTTCTTTTATAGGAATTGCAGTTATACTTTTTCTTATATCAAAAAAAGATTTAAACAAATTTATAATTATGTTTTCAGTTCTTATTTTATCAACTCCTCTTATATACAAATTTTGGTACAATGTTATTTTAGTCCAGATAAACAAACTGGGACGAGAGATAGAGAATGATTTACTCTTTATTTTAGAATATCTTTTGGTTAGTTTAGAATCAGGGCTCCCAATAGGCAATGCGATAGAAAATTTAAGTAAAATAAACAGACCTGGTGCTCATTTTTTTAAGCGTATATACACAGAATTCAAAACAGGAAAAAGTTTTAAAGAATCATTGGCAGAAGGTGTAGATTTTGCCCCATCAAAATCAGTTAAGCAACTTATCAAAAAGATCAAAGACAGCACAGAAGTAGGTGTTGATTTAGAGGGGGTTCTTGTTAATTTTATTAAAGAATCATCAGATCAGAAATTATTAGCAATAAAATCTTTCTCTAAAAAATTAAATCCAATAATAATGATGTATCTTCTTTTAGGTATAGTTCTTCCATCGTTAGGTGTAACTTTCTTCATTCTTGCAGCATCCCTACTAGAAATGACACCAAGTATGTTAAGAATAGTACTTGTTTTCATATTTCTTGGCATGTTTGCATTCCAGTATTTTGCATACAGTATATTCAAATTTAACAGGTCTATATTATAAAAATGGTAAACATAAGAAAAATTAATAAAGAAAGTTTGGGAAGGTACCTTATTCCTGAAAAATTATTAACATTTAATTATAGGCATGAACTTGAAAAGATATATGAAAAACTTTATTTTGATAATATCAATTACAACTTTATAACAAACCTTTTTGCAATATCCATATTTTCTAGCATAATTATTTATACATACGTTTTTCAATACATATATTCATATTTTAACAATTTTTTCTACAATTTTCTATCAAGCTTTATAATAGTTTTAACAACTTATATGATAATATTATTTTTCTCATATTATTTCATATTATTTTTAGCATTTTTTAGATATGAAGCAATTTTTAAAAAAGATGAAGAGGATATAGAAAAAGATTTACCAGACTATCTTGACAATCTTATATCAAATATGAAAGGAGGTATTTCAATAGAAAAAGCTCTTTTAAAATCTGTAAGCAAAGAACAAAAAGCCCTTTTGCGTGAAGTAACTCTTGTAAACCAAAAGATATTAATGGGTGATACAGTTTGTCAGGCACTAGAAGGTTTTAGAGAAAGGTTTGATTCAGCAATAATAGAGAGGACATTTTTTCTTATAGAAGAAGGTCTTAAAAATGGTGGAAACATAATAAAACCATTAGAGCGTATTTCAGAAAATTTAAAAAACATATACAATCTTAATAACGAATTAAAAGCTAATTCTGGAGGATTCGTAACAGTTATATACTCTATAACTATTTTTGTTTCTCCTTTACTTTTTGCATTAGCCTTAACACTTTTAACCTTCCTTGGAAATCTATTTAAATTGTTAAGTAAAAGTCAGGAAAATTTATCATTTACAGTTTCAGAAATTCCTGCAGAATATACAGACTATCTTATACTGTTTTCATATTCAATGATAATGTTAATAACATTTTTTTCAAGTCTTATAACAGCAGAATTAAAAAATGAAAAACTACATGATTCTATAAAGTATCTTCCAATTTATATAGTAATAAGTCTTGTTTTTTTTAGGTTTGTTTCAAATCTGCTTCTAAACTTTTTCTCATCAATATTATAACAAAGTAAAATAATTTATTCTATTATTTTTTATGCTGATATTTAAAAGATTTTTATAAATTGTAACCTATTAGAGATAAAGAAAATATTTAATATTTATAGATATAATAAAATTATATGGTTTTTAATAAAAAAATAAAAGGACAAGCAGCTATAGAATTTCTTATGACCTATGGTTGGATGCTTCTGGTGGTTTTAATCGTAGGTGCACTTATCTTTAGTTTTGTTGATTTTGGCTCATTGCTTCCAAATAAAATAGATCTAAACAATAATGTACGTGGTTCTGCAACAGACTCTTTTGCACTTGCAGGTCCAGGTCCAGGTAATGTTGTAATAGTTTTTACTTATACAGGTGCTAATAGAGTTACAATGGATGCAAATCATTCAGTTATAAAAAGAACCGATTCGACAGAAGATTGCATAGGTAATACTATTAGAAATGTTGAAACAGAAAGTGAAGGAGCTTCTGGAACACCAGTTACTTTTCTTAATGGGCAGACAGGAATACTTAGAATGACATGTGGAGTTGATGATTTATTATTTGGAGATGTTTTAGAGGGGCAATTTACAATAAATGTTACAAATATTAAAACAAGCCTTGCAACTCCAACCACAGGTCCATTAAGGCTCACAATAACAGAATAATTCTAATTTTTTAAAAAAAATGTCCTTTTTAAAATCTTCATTGGAAAAATCACAGGCATCTTTAGAATTTCTTATGATATTTGGTATAGGTTTTTTTATTGTTATGATTTTGGGAGGAATTTTTTTTTCATATTTTAACGAAGGACGTTCAAAGCTAAATTCAGAACATCTTCAAAACATAGGCACATCAATGATAGAACACATAGAGAAAGTATATTTTCTTGGCAACAATAACAGATTAAGTGTAAAATTTAATTTTCCGGATAATGTAGTAAATATGAGCATACACCATAAAAAAAATGAAGTAAATGGAGTCAATGTTAGTTTTGACTATTTAAACATAAGTTATATGGCAGGTGGTGATATCCAGGATATGATATTGACAACAAAAGAACCATACATAAGATTCAATTGTAGCAAGCAGGAATCATGTCATCATGATTTAATAAACAATATTTCTTACTATAATGCAACATACAATTATGCACAAGGCGTTAAAACATTACAGTTCGAATCATATTCAGACTATGTTGCTATGGACTTTGTTTCAGATTAATATTTTTTTACATATTTGATTTATAGGACATAAATTACAATTTGGTTTTATTGGTTTACATACTGTTTGTCCTAATGCAACAAACAGATGATTTATACGTTTAAAATCATTGTCATCATAAAGGATTTTTTCAAGTGATTTTTCAGTGGAAAAGACATTTTTAGTGTTAATTATTCCAAGTCTATTGCTTATTCTGTGGACATGTGTGTCAACACATACAATATTTTTATCAAATGCATTACTAAAAAGCATATTGACTATCTTTCTTCCCAGTCCTTTTGTGTTAATAAGAGTGTCATAATCATTAGGAATAATTCCGTTAAAATCATCACAAATAAGTTTGCATACTCTTGCTATTGTTTTTGCTTTTTGTCTAAAAAAACCACAAGGTTTTATAATGTTCTCAATAGTTTCTTGAGAAACAGAGTAAACATCACAAGGTAACTTTAAGACTTTAAACAGATCAATTGATACTTTTATTGTCACATTATCTCTACTTCTTGCAGATATAATTGCAGAAATAAGTATTTTAAAAGGTTCTTTGTTTTGCATACTAATCATTTGAAAAACAGGTGCAGATTCAATAATGCTTGATTTAGATAAAATATCCAAAATATTTTTAAGTTTATTAGCATCATTCATCTTTTGTTATCAATATCATAAAATATGCAATTTTTAGTGATTTTTCATTTATAATGAAATCATTTTTATTAAAAGAAGTTTTAACATTTTTCATATCAACTTTTAGTGATTTTTTAATGTTATTAAATAGATTAAAAGATTTTTCATCTTTAAATACAAATTCAGGAATAATTTCAAACAGATAGGATAATTTTTTGTATTCTTTTAGAAATTTATCTTTTTTTTTATATTTTAACAAAAGCAGATGATTAAATAAATCAGATACATTATTTTCATTAACATTTATATTTTTAAAATCATCATAATCGTATTCAGCAGTATCAATAAAAAGGTAAAATATATCGATAGAATCAAGTATCATAAACCTTCCTAAAGAATCGAACTCATAAACAAATAAATTATTTTGATGAAAATATCTTTCAATTCCCAATTCAATTTTACTCTTAAGTTGAGAAAAAAAATCGTAATCTTTTGAAGAATTTATTATATTTGCAAAAGAAATCATATTATTTGCAATTTTAAGTGCTGTAAGATTTTCCTTAAGGTTAAACCTTTCACAAATTCCTATATTTGAGATTAAAAGAAAATCATTATTAAAGTTTTTTTTAAAATATTTTATCATTTCATTCATCTCATTTACAAAGAATTTTTTTTGTGATTTGCTAAAAATGTGATTTTTTATAAAAACCGATGAAATCATCATATAAAAATCACAAAAAGAAACAGTTTCTCTATTGTCTACATATCCATTTTGCATTTTTAAAAATTTTTTTTTAAATAAATTTATTTTTTCTATAAAATGATCTATATTTTCAGAAAAAGATAATATTTTTAAAAAATAATAATCATTAATAATATCACCATTCATTTTAAAAAAATCAGAATTTATTATTTTTTGATACATTTTGTTCTTTTTCATACAAATGTTCTTTATTTTCATATTTTTAAACTTATTCCTTTATTGATTTAATGCCAAGTTTTTCTACTGCTTTTAAGTATAAAATTTTAGGGTTTATGTTTAATTTAAAATAAAGATTTGTTATAAAAAATCTTTAACAAAACGCATCACAGCAAAATATTATAAATAAAATAACCTTTATAGTCTTTATGATAAGAACACATAATTGCGGAGAATTAAGAATTAATGATGTAAATAGCAATGTAGAATTGATAGGCTGGGCTCAAAGATTAAGAGACCATGGTGGAAAGAAGTTTATAGATTTAAGAGATAGATATGGTATAACTCAGATAGTTTTTGATCCGCAGACAACTAAAGATTTCAGTTTAGTTGATTCGATGAGAAGAGAATTTTTAATACACATAAAAGGTAGAGTTGAACAAAGACCAGAAGGAAGCACAAACGAAAAACATACAACAGGAGAAGTTGAGGTATTAGTTGATGATTTTTCGGTTATAAACGAATCAGATGTTTTGCCTTTTGATCTTGACGAAGATCACTTTAAAGATGTTAGTGAGGATCTTAGATTAGAATACAGATATTTGGATTTAAGAAGGCCACAAATGCAACAAACCTTTATGAGAAGACACAAGTTCATAACAGCAGTAAGAAATTGTTTAAATAATAAGGATTTTATTGAAATGGATACACCAATTCTTACAAAATCAACTCCAGAAGGTGCAAGAGATTTGTTAGTTCCTTCAAGAAAACACAAAGGTAGTTTTTATGCCTTGCCTCAATCTCCACAACTTTTTAAACAGCTATTAATGGTTGCAGGTTTTGAAAAATATTACCAAATAGTTAAGTGCTTTAGGGATGAAGATTCAAGAAAAGATAGGCAATTAGAATTTACACAAATAGATATGGAAGTTTCTTTTTTAGAATTTGATGAATTTAAAAGATTAGCACAAGATGTTCTTATAGATGGATTAAAGGTATATAATCAAACAATAGATCATAATGATTTTACAGCAATGACATATTTAGAAGCACTAAATAAATATGGATCTGATAAGCCAGATTTAAGAATTAAAGGCATGGAGCTTGTTAATTTTACAGATATTGCTAATGATTGCGAATTTTCAGTATTTAAAAATGTTGCAAAACAGGGAGGTCTTATTAAAGGTTTTAATTTAAACAATGGACAATCATTAATGTCAAGAAATGAGATAGACAGACTTATTGATTATTCAAAAGAGTTAGGATCAAAAGGACTTGCATGGATGAAAGTTTTACAAGATAACACAATTGAAAGTTCAATTTCAAAATTTTTTACAACAAAAGAACTAGAAACAATAAAAGAGAGGTTATCTGCACAAAGTGGAGATCTTTTATTCTTTATAGCAGATACACCAAAACATACAAATGATATATTAGATGGACTAAGAAGATTTTTGGCAGATAAATACGGCTTAATTGATAAAGATAAATTATGTTTTACATGGATATGCGATTTTCCATTATTCCAGTTCAATGAAGAAGAAAACAGGCTTGATGCAGAACATTCACCATTTACAATGCCAAATAAAGAAGCAGTTGAATTCATAATGAAAAACATTAATACTGATAACGATGTGATAAAATTTAAAGAGGAGTTATTATCATTAAAAGGAGATTGTTATGATATAGCATTAAATGGCATTGAAATATGTTCTGGAGCTCAAAGGATTAACATTCCCAAATTGCAGGAAAAAATATTTACAATATTAAAGCTTAAACAAGAAGACATAGATTTACAATTTGGATGGTTCATAAAAGCTTATAATTATGGTGCTCCATTCCATAGAGGATTAGCTTTTGGTCTTGACAGAATAATAATGCTTTTAGAGGATAAAAAATCGATAAGAGAAGTCATAGCATTTCCAAAAAATAAAGTTGGATATTGTCCACTAACACATTCTCCATCACCAGTAGATGAAAAACAATTAAGAGAAATTCATGTAAAATTAAGAGAATAATAAAAATATTTTTATTTAACTACTAAATAATAAAAAAAATAATTATAAAAAAGAATTTGAATAATAATGATTATGGATTTAAAATATGAGTTTCAAAAGATACGTGATGCCTTTGGTAGAGTAAAAACAGAGATGAATGATTTGTATGAAAAAATAAATGATAATGAACACAGATTTCTTGAAAAATATTCTATTCTATCACATAAAGTAGAGGAAATTTCTATAAAACTTTTGCATAACGTTCAGAGTTTGCAGAAAGATGGTGATTTTGAAAAATTAGAATCATATACAAAATCAGAGATAAGAGAAATAAAATCAGAGATAAAGGCTTTAAAAGATGAAATAGATAAAACATCCAGAATAAATGTTAATATTGATAAATCTCTTGATCAAATAAAAAAAAACAAACTTGAATTGAAAACAGCAAAGGAAAAAACCAAGGCAGATTTAAAAGATTTAAAAGATAAAAACAACACGGAGATAAAAGAATTAAAACTTCAAAACAAGAACATAGAATCTGAAATAAGAATTCTTCAAAAACAACTTCTGCAAAAAGACTTAGAAATACAAAGCATAAAAGAGATAAGTAGAAAACTTATAATGACAATAGAAGAACTTTCATCTCTTGAATTACAATTCGTAAAAAAATAAGAAAATGGTTATAGCAAAAAATAATAGTGAGAATTTTCATGTAAAGAATTTACAGATAGCAAGAGAGTTCTCAAAAAAAGTTATTCTTGAGATGAAAGAATTTATAAAAGCGGTTGTTATTTTTGGTTCAAACAGTAATAATGATGACAGCGTAAGCAAAAATTCTGACATAGATATAATGGTTGTTTTGGATAATATTTCTGTTTTTGTAGCAGATGACATAAGAGAAGCATACCATCTTGTTTTAAAGAACATAATAAATAACAGTTCTTCCAAAATACATGTTTTAAATGTGAACATGAGCGAATTTTGGGATATGAGCAGAAATGGAGACCCGTTAATAATAAACATATTAAGAACAGGTTACCCAATATTTGACAGAGGAATAATTGAGCCAATGCAGTATTTGCTTGAAATGGGAAAAATTAAATCAACAAGAGAAAGTATTCTTAATTATTCTTATAGGGCTCTTAAAGTAATTGAAAAAATTGACTCACATATAGAACTTGCAGTCTTAGATCTTTATTATTCTTTGATAGATATATCTTATGCAATTTTAATGTTAAAAAATATAGAAGTAGTATCACCAAAACAAATTCCAGATCTTATGAATGAAAAATTCAGTGATAAAAAAATAAAAATACATATTAAAAGAATAAAAGACATGTATGAACTTGCAAAAGAAATAGAGCATAAACATAAAAAAATTACAGGAGAACAATTCGATCTTTTAAAAAAAGAATCAGAAGAAACAATTAGATTTTTTAATCAGATGATTAATGATGAAATTATTTCTATTAAATAATAGATAACTTACGAAAAACAAGTTTTTTTTAAAATTCTCAATATACAAAACAGTTTTAAATCATCACAGTTTCTAAATATTTACAAATGCCTAAAGAAATAATCATAAGTAGTGAAGATGATGGATTAAAGCCTAAAAATTTTCTAAAAAAAAAACTTGATGTCCCTTTTTATAAAATAATAACTCTAATTAAGGAAAAAAGGATAACATTAAACAAAAAAAAAATAAAACAGGATGATGTATTAAGATCTGGTGATATAATAAAGATATGGCTTGATGATATTCAAATAAACGAGAAAGTAAAGTATCAAAAAAATGCACAGAATCTAGGTTTAGAATGTATATTTGATAATCAGGATTTTGCAGTATTTAACAAAACATCAGGAATTGTTGTTCAGGGAAGTCAAGAAGAAAATATTTCTATATCTCTTCATCTTGCATGGTATAAACAACATATAAAAGACAACACCGATTTCGAATATTTTCATGCTCACAGACTTGATAAGGATACATCAGGTTGCATAGTAATAGCAAAAAACATAAATGCATTACGAGAGCTAAACAGAATATTTAGAGATAAAGACATAATAAAACAATACATATGTCTTTGTTGTGGAATTTTTGAGAATAAAAAAGGTAGAATTGAACAGTACATGTTAAAAAATCCTCAAGGTAGCAGAGAAAAAATGCGGATATGTTCAAAATCAGAAAAGGATAGTAAACTTTCAATATCAGAATACGATGTAATTGGAGAATATGAATATAAAAACGAACAATTTTCTTTGGTAAAGGTGAACATAAAAACAGGCATAACACATCAAATTAGATGCCACATGAAATTTTTAGGGCATCCAGTTGTAATGGATTCAATGTATGGGAATAGTGTAGTAAATACCATGTTCGCTGATTTATTAAATAGGCAATTCCTTCATGCAGAACATATAGAATTTTCATATAATGGAAAAAAAAATTCATTTTGTGCAAGATTGACACAAGATTTAGAAAATACATTAAAAAAAATAAATAAAATTTTATAATTTATCTAATTTTTATAAGTTTAGTTGCTTATTAAGGTTCCTTCAAACTTTTTCCCGTTAAGATAATTATTAAGATTCTCAAGATTTTTCCCGTTAAGTATTGCAACTTTGTAATTATTTTTATTTGCTCTTTTACTTGCTATAGGGTCAAATGGTGCAGAAAGTCCAGGATCCCATTTATCACCTACAATTGATATAAAATCGGACCATTTTATTCTTTCATATTTTTTAGCATCTGGATTTAATTTTGGATCATCCGAATAAACATAATCTATATTAGAAAGGTTAATTATAGTATTAGCACCATATTTTTCTGCAAGAAGAACAGCTATATAATCTGTAGACCATCCAGGTTTCCATCCAGCTCCAACGAGAATTTTTTCATTAAATACAATATCAGTTTGTTTATCAAAATCTTTTATTACAATAGGGTTTGCATGTAGTTTGAAAACTGTTCTTAACAGGTGTGCATTCAGCCTTGTTGAATGTATTCCAAGCCAATCTTTTTCCTCATCATCAAGTCCGCTTACTTCGCCTGCAGCCATTTGATATTTTCTTGCAGTTTTTCCACCACCTGCAACCAAAATAAACCTATCGCCTTTTTCTATTCTCTTTATGATAAATTGTTTGAAAATAGATAAAAAATGCGTATCAATATCTTCTGGAACTATTAAAGAACCACCAACAGAAATGACATATAATCCCATCAATTAACATATAAAAAACAAGCTTTAAAAATGTTTTGATATTAAGGCAATCTTTACAAAAACAACAAAACATTCTGTTTTATAATTTTATAACTCTAAAAATAGCAAAGCTTTATTTAAATTGAATAAATTTATAAAAATAGCAAATAATAGAATATTTTATTATGAATATAGATGAAAAAATAGCAATAGTTAAAGAAGTAGGAGAAGAGTTTATAGGGGAAGAAGAATTACGAGAACTTTTCAATGAACAAGAAAAAACAGGAAGAGATATAATCGCATACGATGGATTTGAACCCTCTGGGCAAATGCACATTGCTCAAGGTCTGCTAAAAGCTGCAAATGTTAACAGATTAGCATCAGTAGGCATAACATATACCATGTTTGTTGCTGATTGGCATGGAAAAATCAACAACAAAATGGGGGGTGATATAGATAAAATTCGTGAAGTTGGAAAATATTTTATAGAAATATGGAAATCAGTAGGGATGAATTTAGATAAAGTAAATTTTGTGTGGTCATCTGATTTAGTTAAAAATCCGGATTATTGGGGAACTTTATTACAATTATCAACAAATGCAACAGTTTCAAGAGTTTTAAAGTGTGGACAGATAATGGGAAGAGAAGACAATGTTTCAAATCCTGCAAGTCAGATATTATATCCATTAATGCAGGCAACAGATATAATATATCTTAAGGCTGATATAGCTCAGTTAGGTTTGGATCAAAGAAAGGTGAACATGCTTGCAAGAGATATATTTCCCAAAATGGGTTTTAGAAAACCAGTATGTTTGCACCACCATATGTTATTAAGTCTTTCAAAAATAGAAACAGATTTAGAAGGGATAGATAGAAAAATAGCGATGAAAATGAGTAAATCCAAACCAGACACAGCAATATTTATGACAGATTCAAGTGAAGATATTTTAAGAAAATTTAAAAAAGCACATTCTGTTGATGGTCAAGTAGAAAACAATCCAGTACTAGATTATGTTCAACACATAATATTTCCTCTAAAAAAATGTATAAAAATAGAAAGACCTGAAAAATATGGAGGAAATGTTACATATACTTCTTACGAAAAATTAGAGGATGATTTCAAATCGTTAAATCTAAAATCACTTGATTTAAAAAATGCAACAGCAAGAGAAATTGATAGCATGTTAGAACCTGTAAGAAAACACTTTAGCCAAGACAAATATGCAAAATCATTACTTGAAAAAATACAAAGCTACAATGTTACAAGGTAAAAGTCTCTTGTGAGTAGAAATAAACATTTAATTACTTCTTTTTATACCAATAAGATATGGTTAAAAATTTTTTTATTTCAAGGCTTTTTTTAAGAAAAGAAAACAGTAAAAAAAAAATTATTGATAAAAAACAGGAAATACTAAATTACTTAAATGATTTAAAAGCTCAGGAAGCAAGATTATGGGGAGTTCTTGTAAATGATATATCAGCAGGCGAGGAGAAGAATCTTGCAAATAGTAATCATCTAATATATCTTTTAAATCATAAAAAACCAGAGAATTTATCCAATTTGCTAAAACTAAAAGATGTAAAAAATTTTTTATCTGACATATTAGAATTAAGAAAAGATTTTCTTTTACTTAAAAAAAACATAAAGCATAAAGACAGGCTAAAGTTACTAATATCAAATTTTACAATACAACTTGTAAGTGCAAACAATTATGATAAGTTTAAAGATGTATTTTTAGTTGAAAAACAATTATATGAGGTTTTAGATAGACAGGAAAAAGATTTTGATGAATTAATAAAAGATATTGGAAAGATTGGTTACATTAAAAACGATGAACAGAAAGTTGAAACATTCATATTGTACTTAAAAGATTTAAGAAGGCTATTAGCAGGACATCTTGACAATCTTAAATACTTTGAGGAAGAAAGATTTCATTATTCCAACACATCAAACATAATAGACAAACTAATTAAAATATTTCAGCAGGATGTAGATTAAATATTTTTTTTATCTTATATATTCAGTAATCCTTTTTTGTGATTTCATATTTTTTATGGCACAAGATTTAGAAAGAATATCAAATATCGAATTGTTTTCATTTTTCAAGTACAAGAATAATTCTTCAATATTTACAAATTTTTTTTTATTTATTTTCATTGCACTTCTTATGCATTCTCTTATAAATATCACCCCTAAAGGGATTTCATAATTATCTATTAGTCTTATGCTAACGATTGAAGCTTGTTTCTGTTTAAAGTTAAGATACTCTAATATTGCAAGTTTTGTTGCAAAAAAACCACCTGCAGTATCAGGATCTGTTTTACCAATAAGTTTATTTTGAAAATTATTAAAATCAATTAAAATACTTTTATTTTTATTAATCATTTCAATATTTTCAAAACAATATTCGTTCGGAAATAAAAATATAAAAAAATGGTTTCCCTTGTCAGAAAAATCAAAAAATTCTATATTTTCTATAAATTTATTTCTAATTACATTATCATATAAAAAATCAGAAATATTTTTATCATAGGCTGTGTTTGCCCATTTTGAAGGTACAAGTTTCCTGTTAAATCCTACTCCAAATTGTCCAAGTGCTAAAAGATTAATTATTTGGCTTTCATTTATTCCTTTTTTATATAAAGATATCATAGCATCTTTTGATTTTATATCATTTTCTGTAAATTTTTCAATTTGTTTTGATGTTTTAGAATTCTGATTTAAAGTTATGCTTTTAATATTATTTTCGCCTCCAAGAATACCAAAAAATTTAGATATATTTATTTTTTTAAATTCTATTTCTTTTTCAAATTCAGAAGTAAAATTAACAGGATTTTTTGATTTATATATATCAACTATATTTTTTGAAATGTTATCATTTATTTTTTTTATATGTATGCTATTATTTGATGAAAAGATATTTTGTACTTTAAGTTTTATTATATGATCATAATCTTTTTTAACTGTATTATAATCGTTTAAAAAACAACTTTTTTTCTCAGGGTTAGAAACGTTGTATATGTTTAATAACGGATAGTTCTTTTCGCCAACAATAGATCCTGCGCCATATCCATCGATTTCTTTTGAAGGTTTAAACTCTAATTTAACCCTTTTAAGCTCATTAAAATATTTTTCTTTGGCAGAATTTATTAATTCTTTTTTGATCTCATTCATATTTTTTATATATTTTTGTAAGTTTAGATAACATATTATCTTTTACATCCTCAATTGATTGATTTGCATCAATAATAATTATGTTTCTTCCTTTATTTTTGAGAAAATCTATAACTTGTTTGTATGAACTTTCCACTTTTCTTAAAAAATCAAGATTTTCAAAACATTCTTTTTTTTCAGCTCTTTTTAATGTTCTAGCATATCCTATATCAGCAGAAACATCAAAAAAAATAGTAAGATCTGGGGTTATGCATTCATTGTTTTCAAATCCATGCATTTTGTAAAGTTCTTCGATAGATTCTCCCTGTGCATTTTGAAATGCTAGAGTTGATATATCAAATCTTGAGGATATAACAATACTATGTTTAAGCATTTCCCTTATGATTATGCTATGTTCTTTTCTATCATTAACATAAAGATTTTTTGCCGTTTCAAGATCAACATTTCCTTCACGTATAAGTTTAGAAATTTTTTTTCCAGACTCTGTTAGATGTGTAGGTTCTCTTGTAACCCATATATTAGCATATTTATCTGCAATTATTCCATTTTTATCATCTCTTATGATTTCAATAAGATTCAATAATTGTATATCTTTACCAGCTCCATCGATTCCTTCAAGGGTTATAAACATATTCTGATTCATATAAATAGCCATCAAAAAGAATATATAAATTTTTTGTATCAGGTAGGATCCATTTATATTATGCAATATAGCATCATTAATCTTATTAATAGAGAGTTTTAAAAAACCCATAGTTGGGAATTTTTACAAATTTTAATGCTGTAAAAAGCCCAAATATGGGTATTTTATGACACTATCTTCTAAGAAGCTAAGAAAAGTTAATGTTTTTTAAAATTCTCAATATTAAAAACAGTGACATTTATTCATCACTTAATTTTGACAAAAAACATTAATTAAAAAGATTATAATAAATAAAATATGCATGAGAATATTTTAAATGAAATTAAAGGAGAAATTAGTGGTAAAAGAAAAGTTAGAGTTGCAATCAATGGCTTTGGTCGTATTGGTCGTATGATTTTTAGGGCTGGATTTAACGATCCTGAAATAGAATTTGTTGCAATTAATGATCTAACTAGTGCAAAAGATCTTGCATATTTTCTTCAGTACGATTCCAGTCAAGGTTCGTTTGAATACAAAGTTTTAGCACAGGATGATAATCTTGTTATAGGTGATAAGAAAATTGCTATGATTCAAGTTAAAAATTTAGAGGATCTTCCTTGGAAAAAATTAAAAATTGATGTTGTAGCTGAATGTACAGGACTTTTTACAGATTCAGAGAAAGCAAGAAAACATATAGAGCAAGGTGCAAAAAAAGTTTTAATATCAGCTCCTGGTAAAGGAGATGATGTGTTTTATCTTGTAAGAGGTGCTAATGATGATGAATACAATAATCAAGAAATTGTTTCTAATGGATCATGTACAACTAATTCAATAACAGCAATCATCAATGAGATTCACAAAAAATATGGTATTAAAAAAGGAATGTTTGCAACAGTTCATTCTTTAACATCAGATCAAAGACTTCTTGATGCAACACATAAAAGCTTAAGAAGAGGAAGAGCTGCTCCATTTAACATTGTTCCTACAACAACAGGTGCTGCACAGGCGGTTACAAAACTTATTCCTGAGTTGGAAGGAAAGTTCCATGGAATCGCTTATAGAGTTCCAACTCCAACAGGAAGTGTTACAGACCTTAACATAGAACTTGAAAAAAATGTTGATAAAGAAGAGATAAATCATTTTTTAAAACATATATGTGAAAATCAATTAAACGGCATTATTGAATATTCAACAGAAGAACTGGTATCCTCAGACATAATAGGCAATCCACATTCTGGAATTGTTGATTCTGTTTTAACAGAGGTTGTAAATGGCAATCTTGTAAAGCTTGTTGTTTGGTACGACAATGAGTTCGGTTTTTCAAACAGAATGATAGAAGTAATCAAGATAATGTCAAAAAAATAAATTTTTAATCACTTTTTACTAAACATTTATATAAAAAAATATTTTACCTAAATTGTATGGACGATCAGTATGATCTTAAAAAAACAACAATAGAAACAGATCCTTTATATAATCTGTCTTTGGAGAATTCAAGGCTGGAAGAAGAAAACAGTAATCTAAAAAGAACAGTTAAGTTCTTTCAGACAGAACTTGAAAAATTTAGAACACCTCCTTTTATAGTTTCAGAAGTCATTTCATTAACAAAAGAGGGAAGAGCAGTAGTAAGATTGCCAAATCAATCCAATTTTCTTGTAGATATTTCACAAGAATGTGAAGGTGAAATAAGATCAGGTGATATGGTATTAAATGAACAAAAGTCTTTAGTTATTATGGGCAAAATAGATGTTACAAAAAACTTCCCTGTAGAAAATTATCTTATAGTTAATGGAAATCTAAAAGTTAGCTGGTCAGATATTGGAGGACTTGACAAAGAGATACGCAAAGTAAAAGAGGTTTTAGAACTACCTCTTATAAAACCGGATATTTTTAAGGATTTAGGCATAACCCCACCTAAAGGAATTTTATTACATGGCGAACCAGGTACAGGTAAAACACTTATAGCAAAAGCTCTTGCAAAAGAGACAAAAGCAACATTTATAGAACTAGTAGGTTCAGAGCTTGTTCAAAAATTTATAGGCGAAGGAGCAAAACTTGTAAAAGATTTATTTGAACTTGCAAGACAAAAGGCCCCAACAATAATATTTATTGATGAACTTGATTCAATAGCATCTAAAAGAATTGAAACAGGAACTTCAGGTGAAAGAGAGGTACAAAGAACATTCATGCAACTTTTAGGAGAAATAGATGGTTTTGATGCATTAGATAATGTTAAAATAATTGCAGCAACTAATAGAATGGATATATTAGATGATGCGATTTTACGTCCAGGAAGGCTTGAAAGACACATAAAAATAGGAATTCCAAATAAAGATGGAAGGTATGAAATACTTAAAATACACACAAAAGGAATGAAGTTGTCTTTAGAAGTGGATTTAAAAGTGATAGCAGAAAAAACAGAAAATTTTTCAGGTGCACAGTTAAAATCATTGACAACAGAAGCAGGTTACCTTGCAATAAAGCAAAATCTTGAATGCATAAGTCAGCAAAATCTCCTTGATGCAATAAATGAAGTTAAAAACGAAAAAGATAATTATAACATTTTAAACAATAGTTACAATTAATTAATAATTTTCATACCTATCTTTTCTAATTCGATTTCACATTCTTTCAATAAACCTTGCTCAACAGCAGGGCATGCAGGCGAAAAGATAACAAATTTTTTTCTTATTACAAATATCGGGTAATCTTTGCATATTTGTGGTCTATTAATATTTTGATGTTCATTACACATATATTTCGTTAAATTTAGATGTTTACAAGGAAATTTTTTAAAATCATAAGTAAAAAATAAATCATTATTTTCTGAGTGTTTTAGAATGCCATTTTTTAAAAAAGCATCAACATTTTTAAATCCCACAATAAAATCAAGTTCTTCATTTGTAATTATTAAAAGTTGTCCAAATCTACAACATTTAGCTTTACAGGTATTTATGCAAAAATCACTTATTTGATTTTTGGCAGATTCTATTATTTGTACATAATTTTTCAAGAAATATCATTCCTCAAAGTTAAAAGTTGAATTTATTAAATAAAATAATTGTGTATAACGTAATAACAAAAAGGATTTACTTAACATATTTGTTCAAAGTTAAAAGTTTTGATTTATTTTTCTTGGCTTTTAAAAAGCCATAACAACAATAAAGATGTATTTTGTATCCATGTTGCAATATAATCAACAACAAGTCCTATACAGATTATTAATGATATTTCAAATATGACTTCAGAGTTTGAAAAAAAGATTGCAGAAAGTGCAGCAACCATTGTTGTAAATGACATAAGGCTACCTGTTTTTACCGCCAATAGAACTTTTTCAAAATAGTTTTTTCCTGGTTCTTTTACAAGTCTATTTGTAAGTAATACGTTTGTATCAATAGAATAACCTATAAGCATTATTATAGCACCAATTCCTGCAACCGATAGGTTAAATTTGATAAGATTAAGTATTCCTACAACAACTGTTATGTCAAAAAAAGCTGAGAAGATGATTCCAATTGATGGAACAATTTTTTTAAAATACAAAAATATAACAAGCGACATAAAAAAAAATGAAAAAATAAGTGCTATTATTGCTTGTCTGAAAAATGTATCAGAAAGAGATGAGCTTATGTAATTTGATGTAAAGTTTTCACCAGATACCAATTCTGTTTTAAATAAACTATTAGAAAAATCAAGAAGATCTTTTTCATCTTCAGCAGTAAAATCACTATCTACAATATAACCAACTTCTTTTCCTTCAGAATTCAGTTTTGATACTGCAAATGAATTTGCAGGAAATTTTTCTTCTAATGCTAGTTTAAAATCATTTATTGTTATTTGTTCATCAATTTCTATTATGGCAGACAATCCACCTTTTAATGAAACATCTCTGTATATAGGAGATCCTTCTTGCTTATATGTGTTAAATATCAAAAAACATGACAAGACAAAAAGCATTATCGGTAAAACAAGCAGCTTTGCATGATGTTTTTTGTAAATATCTGCAAGTTTGCAGTAACCTGAAGTTTTGTTATTTTTTTCAGTCATAATATTTATAACAATGAAAATTACTTTAAAAATTATTCTATTTTTAAGACACTGTATTTTATAAAAAAACACATAAATTAAAATTTAAAATAATCACCTAAAATAAGTAATGACAAATTGAATTAAAAAAAAATACTTATGTATTTATATGATTAAAAGATTTGCTCTTATTTTTACAATTTTTATTCTAATTATTGCAAATTTGTTAACATTTGCTTTTTCCATAAAACTTGAAATATATACCCCAAATTATTTTAATGAGCAAAATAATATTTACAAGCCAATACATTTTTTACCCAAAGAAGAATTAAATTTTAAATTTTGTTTATCAGAAAACATGAAAAACCCAGAAATTTTTATAAGTGAAGGTACAAAGAATGAAGGATTCATCAATATTTCATATCTTGATTTTTCAGATGAGCCTAATTGTTTTTATTCGTATTATGATCTTACAAAAATCCAAAACAATAGATTTGACCTTATATTGAAATATCAAGAAAATAACATTGAAAAAGAAATAAGAAGAGGTTTTTTAAGACAAAAGGAATCCTCTGCAAGTAAATATGTTCTTGAAAATGATTATAATGATTTATCCGCTTTAAATCTTAGTTATTATCTTTTCGTATTAAATAATATAGAAAGCATTTATGACTATGAAAATCAGCAAATATATGAAAAATTAAAACAATTAAGAAATAATGATTTTAAGTGTTGGCCAAAAGATAAATGTAATCTTACACAAACAGCAAATATACTTTATAATCTTAAAGAAGCAGGTTATGATAAAAGTTCTAGGTTAATTGAGGATGGAAGGCTTTATATGGAAAAAAACATAATAGAAAGTCCTTTAAAATATGAGAATCAACAGATAATAAAAAATTCTGATACATATGATTTTGAGGTCTATATAAAAGATTCATTTACAAATCCTACAGAGATTGATTGTAATGTAATTGTTGACAAGGATAAGGAAAAAAGTATCATATACGATAGCAGTGATAAATTTACTGATACTTTTTTAAGGTCAAAATTCACAAAAGAAATAGAAGTTGTATGTAACAGGAAAGTTGATGAAATTTCAATTTTTTATTTTGCAGATAAAATTGAAAATAGAAACCTTAGGGATTTTAAAAAATACGAATTTACAGTAAATGATAAATATTACAATCAATATTCTTCAATAAAATACAAGTTTCAAATAGACAATAATATGACAACAACAGAAGAAATAAAGTGCGATATTAACATAGACGGTACTAACAAAAAAGTGTCATTTAATAAAAACACAAACGCTAACAATTTATTTTTTGAAGGAGAAGTAAAAGAAAAAGTAGCAATAGAATGTGATAAAAATGTTGAGAATGCATATTTTTATGTTTATGGAAATATTGAGGATGAATCATATAAAAGTAATACAGATTCATTATATTTTAATCTTCAGAATGCAGATATGGAAAAATATAAGTTTGATATAGAGTTAAATTCAAACAAAATTGCAAACGAGATAAAATGTGATTTGTCAATAGATGCAAGGTTACCAAGACACTTTGTATTCAACACAAAAAATACGGATAGATTTAGTATAAATGGTTATAAGGCATCAAGTAAAATTCAATTAAAATGTGATAATGATGTAGACAAAATAATTCTAAAAATATATGATGCTTATGATAGGATACAGGTTTATGAAGAAAAAATAAATGTAAAAAACATGGATTATTCTATAAACAGTGATTTTTTAAAATATTATTGTATTGGTACAGATAATATATGCGACTATGATGCTTCAATAATTTCCTTGATAGTTTATGGAAATGATATAAAAAATAGTGATAAAATTAAGAAATACTTAAACAGTGTTACACATAAAACAGGGATAAATGATAAAAAGGTTTCTGATAAAAATGAGTTTATTGATTCAGGGATGTTCCTAATATACAATAAAGACCAAGAGATAATAAATTTTTTAAAATATAATCAGAACAATGATGGTTCATGGGGTAATGCAAAATCTTTTTTATTTGAAACAAGTTGGGCAATTCTTGGATTGCAAAGCAATGATGCAGGCATAGAAGAATACATTGATGATGGTATAAAGTGGATATATTACAATGAACCAGACAATGGTTGGGGAAGCATTTCTTCAAACAGTCTTGCATTTCTTGCATCAAAAAAGAACCATAAGCCATATGTTACAATAGATATTGATTCTGATACTTACGAATATGTAATGATTATAAATGTTACAAACCCATCAATATATAATCTTAAGGATTTAACAATTGGATTTTCTTCAAACATAGAAGGATTTCTTCACTATAAACAGAATCTTGGTAATCTAAATACATTACAGAGCACAATATCAAACATTTCAATAAGTAAGGATCTTCTTGGAAGCATTACAGGTTATGTTTTTTTAAACAGTCGTGATAAAGATAATAACAAAAACGAATTATTAAAAATTCCTATAACTATTTTTGGAGAAAAAGCATTTGTTTTTGAAAATAATGATTATGCAATAACAAATGACGACATGATGGTTAATTTTTATTTAAAAAGCAGAAATATAGAAGATAATCTGACTTGTTTTTTTATAAATCCATTTTCAACATTAAGAGAAAAATTTATTGTTGATTCAAATTTTTCAAAATTATCATTGTTTAATCCGCAACTTGAAACAGGTGTTCACACATTAAATTTTGAATGTAGTAAAGATGATGGTGTAGTATATAAAATTCCATTCAAGATAGATGTGTTTGAAAAAAATAAAACATTTGAAATACCAAATCCAGAAAAAATAATAGTGAAAGATGATGTTTTAAAATTTAGCATAAAGCATCTTAATGCTAATTTTGATGAATACGATTTTAAAGTAATTCCATTTGGTGATTTTAAGGAACATATGTTAAATTATTCCTATGAATATGAAAATGGATACACAAATGTTAATATTAATTTTGCAGTTGATTCATTAAATTTAATAAATACATCTCTTAAAAATAATTATATAGTTGTTAAAAACAAAGAATCAGAATTTGTTGAAATAAAAATAGATAATAATAAAACCAATTCTTTTCTTAAAAAAATGTTTTATTTGCTATTTTGGTTTACAATGATAGGATTTATTATATATCTAATAATATATGTCAGATTAAAATACATAGAGTATAAAGATTTAAAAGAAAAAGGAATGATATAAACTGCATTATTCTTCTTTGTCAGATAAACCAGATTGATTTACAAAAAACATGCACTCGCTGTCTGGAAGATTTGGACTATCGACAAGTTTTGCAACTCTTGAGCCTTTTTTCCCTTTTCTTAAGTATATTCTAAAGGTTGAACTATGACCTACTATGTGTCCTCCTATTGCTTGTGTAGGATCACCAAATAAAACATTAGGCTTTGCCATTACCTGATTTGTAACAACAACAGCACAGTTATATACATCTGCAAGTTTTAAGAGTGAATGCATATGTTTATTTAGTTTTTGCTGTCTTTCTGATAATGTGCCACGTCCTATAAATTCTGCCCTAAAATGAGCTATTAGCGAGTCAATAACTATAAGTTTGTATTCATTTGTTTTTAGTAATTCTTCTGCTTTTTCTGCCAAAAACATCTGATGATCAGAATTGTAAGCCCTTGCTATTTTTATGTTTTTTAAAGCCTGTTGTGGGTCTAGACCAAGTTTTTTTGCCATATCAATTATTCTTTCAGGCCTAAAAGTGTTTTCAGTGTCTATATATATTACCTTATATACCTTGTTATCAGCATTTGGAACTTGGACATTTACTGCTAATTGATGTGCAACTTGTGTTTTTCCTGAGCCGAATTCTCCAAATAATTCAGTGATCGCTCCAGTTTCAACACCACCTCCCAAAATACTGTCAAAACTTTCACTTCCTGTGGTTATTTTTGATACATTGTTCCTTTTCTCAAGTATGGTATCAGCAGTTTCAAATCCCATATCAAGCATACTTCTTGCACACTGTATCATTTTTCTGGCTGCAGCTTCAGATACTCCAGCTTCTTCTGTTAAAACACCTATAGATATTACAGCAATAGCTAAAAGCGAGTCAATTCCTGCAGCAGCAAGTTTTTCAACAGTGGATGGACCCACTCCTGGAATATCAGCGATAGTTAGTGTTTTTTTTTCTTTAACCATTTTAATTTTAACCCTGTAATAATCTAAAATATTATCTATTTATAATTGTTTATATTATAATCAGTAGAAAATTAAAACCTTGTTATTCAGAATTATATACGTTAGAAAAATTTCCATACCAACTTTGACATTGATATGGAAAGTAAGTTGTTTAGTAAGCTACCTAAGCCCAATCGATTTTCTTGATTGAGTAATTATTATTTGGAATCAACCATATATAAATCTTTGCATACACTATAAGAATATATCAAAAACACTGCTAAACAATAGGAAACTTTTTTTTGAAACTTTCAAGTAACACTATTATTTTTTAAAAAAAAATCTACGAAGATTAATATGTTTAGCTCCAATAAAGAATACGAAGTAATAAAGCACGGAGTAGAATCAATTTTAAAAATTAACTTTTTAGGCAGGAAAAATTTCCCATCCATAGAAGATGATGGACTTGTAATGCGTGATGTTGTAAAAAAACTAGTTCAAATGTCCAACATAACAAAAATTATATTTACACATAATAAAAACTATGAATATGATTACAAGCAGGTTTTAATATTAAGAGAACTCGCAATACTCTACAATTCATTAACAAAACAAAAAGAACTATTTTGTGCAGGAAAAATTTATAATCAAAATGAGGAATGCATGAAACTTTTTTTTAACAGATATTCATTTTTACAAAATACTATAATAAAAGATTTAGCAGCAGATCCCATTTCTGCTTACGTTAAATTTAGAAGAGAATTAAGAGATTATCAGTTTGATAAAAATTATCACAATAGCAATTGTTACGAAATAGATAACAAGTATGAAGTAGCATTAAAATTCATAATAGCAAAACTTGAAACTCTTACAATAATAAAATCCATAAAAGATAACATTGCAGGTTATAGTATTGGTGATAGAAGTCTTTATAGAAAATTCTTTTCAGCAAACGTTAAGCCTAATTTTGTTTTTACAACTCTCTTAAAAAGAATTCCAATGGAAGCAAGAGAATTGGATTCGTACAGTTTGAGTAATGCCAAAATAACCATATTTGAACTTGAAAATGAGGCAAATAATTATTATCACATAATCCCTGATGAATTCAATCTTTCAGAGGAAAAATACAATGTACTAAATCTTGCAAAAGAAGTTATTGCCGAACATAAGCCAGAATCGAATGATTTTATTGAGCCAGCAAGATTAAGAGAAGTATTTTATAATATATCAAAAGATCTAATAGAAGAGATTGCAGAGTTTAAAAATGTAAAACTTAAAGAACGAGAAGTTGATATGTTATCTAATATACTAATAAAATATACGATAGGTTTTGGTCTTGTTGAAACATTACTTGAAGATGAAAAAATACAGGATATATCAATAAATTCGCCTGCAAATAAATCACCTATTTTTATAACTCATAGTGATTTTGAGGACTGCAAAACAAACATTATTACAGAAGAAGATGAAGTTGAAGGATGGGCATCAAGACTTAGAATGATTTCTGGAAAGCCTCTTGATGCATCAAATCCTATACTTGATACTGAAATAGAAACTCCAAAAGCTAGAGCAAGAGTTTCTGTTATAGGTAAACCATTAAACCCTTATGGTCTTGGTTTTTCTTTTAGAAGACACAGGGATACTCCTTGGACATTACCTTTATTCATTAAAAATGGAATGATTTCTTATCAGGCAGCAGGTTTATTAAGTTTTATAGTAGATGGTGCAAGAACAATGCTTATTGCAGGAACAAGAGGATCTGGAAAATCATCTTTTCTTACTGCAATAATAATAGAAATAATGAGAAAATACAGAATCATAACAGTAGAGGATACTTTGGAACTTCCAACCATACAGCTTGCAGATTTAGGATTCAATCTTCAGGCAATGAATGTAAGATCAGCCTTATCTGTCTCAAGCGAAGGTTTTAGTGCTGATATGGGAATACGTTCAACTTTAAGACTTGGAGATTCTTGTCTTATAGTAGGAGAGGTTAGAAGTACTGAAGCATTAGCATTATATGAAGCTATGAGAGTTGGTGCACTTGCAAATGTTGTTGCAGGTACAATTCATGGAGATAGTCCTTATGGTGTTTATGATAGACTTGTAAATGATTTAAAGGTTCCTAAAACATCTTTTAAGGCAACAGATGTTATAATTGTTGCTAACCCAGTTAAAAGTTCTGATGGACTTCACAGAAACAGACGAGTAACTAGAATAACCGAGGTAAGAAAGCATTGGGAAGAAGATCCATTACTTGAAAATGGATTTTGTGATTTATTTAAATATGATGCAAAAGAAGATATGTTAAAAATTTCTGATGATTTAATAAATGGAGAAAGTGATATTTTAAAATCAATTGGTTCAAATGTAAAACAATGGGCAGGAAATTGGGATGCTATATGGGATAATATAACACTTAGAGCAGATATAAAAAAGCTTCAGGTTGATTATTCAATAAAATATAAAAGTAATTTAATTCTTGAAGCAAAACACGTAATAGAAGCTAATGATATGTTTCATAAGATATCAGAAAAAGTAAATAATGAGTACGGATTTCTTGATTCTAAAAAAATTTTTTTTGATTTTGAAGATTGGTATAAAAAATACGTAAAAAAGATACTTGAAAAAGAAGCAAATTAAACTGATTTTATAAAAGGTCGATTAGGTATCCAGAACGAATCAATCATTTATTTTTTATTTAGTCATAGAAAACATCATTCGTATGGATGCTCATAAAATGCTAAATCATATAGTTCTGGATTTGTTTAGTATTTATATACAACCTAATCTGATATTTAAAAGAAATGTTTATTTAAAAAAATTTTGATTATCTGAATAATTAAGAACATATAGAATCATTGAGTCCATTGCTGCATAACAAATCAAAAATCTGCTCATTTGTAATATAACCATAAACTTTATCCTCAATTATAACTACAGGAGATTCCTTAAAAGTTATATTGTAATGCTCTATTATAAGCCTTGAGGGAGTATCCATCCTTTCCTTATCAAACGAATATATTAAAACATTATCTTTTAGTTTGCTTTTAACATAACTTAAATGAATACCTTGATCAGAACATTCATTACATATTTTATCATCCGAATAGAAGTACAACACAGGAACCATATCAAAATCACATAATGAATTTATCTTTTTTGTAAGTATCCAATAATGTATCTGAAGATTAGAGTAGTGTCCTTTTAGTCTATAAAATTCTTCTTCATTGCTTTCAGCTGTATTAATAAAGTTTTCAAGCCTATTTCTTGATTTTTCAAGATTGTTTATGCTTTGAAGAAATGTTGATTTTAGCGTTTCACAAGAGATATTTCCATTCTTTTCCTTAAGACCTACAAGATATTCCATATACAGGTTTTCTGTTACAATATTTTGATATTCCAAATCTTGTTCTTGTAATTTTGTATACAAGTCTTTTACTCTTAAATCCTCTATACTGCCACCAATAAAAATTCCCAAAATGAAAATAATTATCGTCAACAAAAAAACTCCAAGGTATCTAAACCAATTAATTTTCTGCCTCATAAGTATGGTAAAATATCATGTTTTTTAAAGTTAAGTAAAAGGAAAATAAAGGTTTTTCAATTTACTTTATCCCATCTATTGCTTTTTTTAAAAATAAGTTTCAATAAAACCTTAACCCAGATGTAAGCTATTATAAAACGGTATATAATAAAAAAATACAAAAAAGTAAAAAAGTATTTTATATTTTTCAAAATTCCAACTCTTTCTTTTGTTTCTATAAAAGATAAATATATCAAAAAGAATGTGAGTCCTAAAAGTACAATTGTAGAAAAGATGGTTCTCCAGTTATAATCAAGTATGTTAAAATTAAATGACATATTTGAAATGTATGTTATAAAGTCAAAATTTGTAAGATACATCCTTTTTATCCAATGATATATATTTTTAATACTAAGATAAATGGCTGTTGAAACACCTAAAACACTTAGAAATCCAGTAACTCCTACAAGTGGAATATGGAATATTCCAAAATCTTCATATTTTTTATTGAATATGAAGTGTTTATAGTCCTTTATATTCAATACTGTTCCATGATACCATCTTGTTCTTTGATTTATGAAAGCTTTTAATTTTTTAGGAGTTTTTGTGTAAACTGTTCCAGACAATGATTGTTTTATTTTATAATTATTATTTTGAAGTCTTAATGCCATTTCCAAATCTTCAGTAAGATGAGCTTTTTTAAATCCACCCAATTCTTTTATTATCTTTGTATCATATACGCTTAAAGGACCTGGTGTTACATGAATACAATCAAGTTTTCCCATAATGTATTTATAATATATGTTGATTATATATTCTAACCATTGAACTTTTTGTAAAAGATTTTCGGGTTTGTAAACTTTCATAACAGAGGTCACAGCAACAATATCTTTTTCATCAAATTCTTTTAAAATATTGCTTATTGAATCTTTTTCTATAAAGCTATCTGCATCAAGACATGCAAAATATTTAGTATCAACATACTTAAGTGCATTATTTAATGCCATATATTTTCCCTGATTTTTCTGGTTTATAAGAATAAAATCATATTTTTTATTTAGTTCTTTAAGTATTTTAAGCGTATTATCTGTTGATCCATCATTAACACATATAACCTTAAGCAAGTTTTTAGGATAATCTGAATCAAAAACGCTTTTTAAGGTTTCCTTGATACTATCTTGTTCGTTATACATTGGTAAAATAATAGTAATGCTTTCCTTAACATTTTTTTTTTTAATTTTTTTGTTTTCATTATTATCAAAAAATAAAACAGATAGCCAAAAGAGTGCAAAATACAGTCCAACAAAATATAAAGTCCATATTATAAATCTTATAATTTTCTCATCTATTTCAAGAGCCATACAATATATTGTACAATTGTTTTTATATATTTTATTTTTATCTTAAGCAAGTTATTTTTTAGAATAATGTTTTAAAAAATGTAACGTAATTTTTAAATATCTAAATCTTTTACAAATTCAGCATTTTCAACTATGAACTCTTTTCTTGGTTCAACCTTATCTCCCATAAGCATCGAGAATACCTGATCTGCTTCTATTGCATCATCTATGGAAACTTTTTTAAGATATCTGTTTGAAGGATCAAGAGTTGTTTCCCATAATTGTTCAGGGTTCATTTCTCCTAAACCTTTATATCTTTGAATATCTATTTTTTTATCTTTGTTATCTTCTTTAAATGCATTTAATTGAATATCATTATAAAGATATTCAGCTCTTTTTCCTATTTGCACTTTATATAAGGGTGGCATTGCTATATAGATATGTCCCTTTAGTATTAATTCTTTAAAGTGCCTAAAAAACAATGTTAAAAGCAGTGTTGCAATATGTGCTCCATCAACATCAGCATCAGTCATTATTATTACTTTGTGATATCTTAATTTTTCAATCTCAAAATTATCACCAAAACCAGTTCCAAATGCACTAATAAGTGTTTTTATTTCATCATTATCAAGAAGTTTGTTTATCCTTGATTTTTCAACATTAAGTATTTTTCCTTTAAGTGGTAATATGGCCTGAATATCTCTGACTCTTCCCTGTTTTGCAGAACCTCCAGCAGAATCTCCCTCAACTATAAACAATTCACATAGTTCAGGGTTTTTATTAGAACAATCTGCAAGTTTTCCTGGTAGTGATGAAAATTCAAGAACATTTTTTCTTCTGACAAGATCTCTTGCTTTCTTTGCAGCTTCTCTTGCTTTTTTTGCTTCTATTGCTTTTGTTATTATTGTATTAGAAGTTTTTGGATTTTCTTCAAGATATTCATAGAATTTTTCATAAAAAACATTTGATACAACTGTTTGCACCTCAGGATTTCCAAGTTTATCTTTTGTTTGACCTTCAAACTGAGGATCAGATATTTTTACAGATATAATTGCAATAACTCCTTCTCTTATATCTTCTCCAGTAAGATCAATTTTTTTGTATTCTGCTTTTCCATTTCTCATAATATAATCTTTTATTGCTTTTGTCATTGCAAGTTTATATCCTGAAATATGTGTTCCACCACCAGGAGTTGCTATGTTATTTACAAAACCATCTATTCTTTCCTGATAACTATCAGTATAAGTTAATGCAACTTCAACATCAACTCCATCTCTTTCTGCATGAACATAAGGTATTTCTTTAATTATTGGGTTTAATGGTCCCATCATAAATTTTACAAATTCCTTAAGGCCTCCTTCATAATGGAAAACTTCTTCATGATTACTTCTTTCATCAGTAAATACAATTGTAATATTTGGGTTTAAAAATGCAAATTCTCTATATCTTGATCTCATAAGTCCATAATCAAATTCAATTGTTTCAAAAATTTCACTATCAGGCATAAAAGTTACATGTGTTCCTCTTTGTGATGTTTTCCCTACTTCAGTTAGTGGCTGAACTGCTATCTGATTTTCAAATTTTATACTATATTCTTTACCTTCTCTGAAAATTTTTACATCCATTTTCTTAGATAAAGCATTAACAACCGATGCACCAACTCCATGAAGACCACCTGAAACCTTATAGCTTTCATTATCAAATTTTCCTCCTGCATGCAATACGGTAAATATTATTTCAGCAGCACTTTTTCCTTCTTTGTGCATATCAACAGGAATTCCTCTTCCATTATCAGTCACAGTTACAGAATTATCCTTATGTATAGTAATAGTTATTTTGTCGCAAAAACCTGCAAGTGCTTCATCAACAGCATTATCAACCAGTTCTTTAACAAGATGGTGCAACCCTCTTATACCTGTACCCCCGATATACATTCCAGGTCTTTTTCTTACAGCTTCTAGTCCTTTAAGAATTTTGATGCTACTTGCTTTATATTCATCAACCATGAAATATTCAATAAAAAAGGCTTTTTAAAAGTTTGTTATTAAAAACAATAGTTAAATAATTACAAAAAAGACATAGACAAATCTTTAGTTATAAATAAAGGTTTTTTCAACACTTTTTTATCACTTTTAAAAAGTAAGAAATGTCTATATATAAAAGTGAAAGAAAAATAGTATGTTAAAACAAGAAGAAAAAAATATAGATTTTAATTTGCTGGACAATGCAGTAATTGGGTTGATAATAGAAAAGACTAAACTTAATAAAGAAAAATATAGCCTGATTTTGTCAAAAACAGTGATAGTTTATGTACTATTAATAGCACTTGCTTTATATTCAACTACAGTTCAAATTCTTTCAAAAAATCTTTTGGCTGTAACACTGGTTATTGCAACATTATTGCTTTTTATAGTATATTTGTACGTTATAGAGCATTTTAATAAAATGGATAGGGACATAGATGAAGTTGTATCATTGCTTCAGACAAAGGCTCTTGTCAGCAGAAAAAAAAGGATCAGCGAATAATTTTTTTTAATATTAAAATTACATCCTTTTCTTCTTCAAGATATTCAATTTTTATAAACTTTTTTTCAACCAATTTTTCTATATTATCTCTCTTTGATGAAATTTTTATAAAAGAAAGTACAAATATTCCATTATCCTTAAGGATATTCCATGTGTTTTTAAGAAAAGTATCAATACATAAAACATCCTGGATTACGCTAAAAGAAGTTATAAAATCAAAAGACTTGTTTTTAAAAGGTATTGATAATGCATCTGCCTGAATTTTAAAAAAAGTTTTGTTTTGCTTTAGCATTTTAAAGCTTAAATCCGTTGCAATAACTATAAGATTTTTTTTATCATGCACATATTTGTTAATTATCCCTGTCCCAGAACCAAGATCAAGCATTATTCCAAAATTAGGAAAAATATCCTTAATTGATTCTATTTTTTTTTTCTGTTCATCATAGTAAAGTGCATCATAACCTTTTACGATTCCATCATAGTAAATCATTGTTTTTAAGGTTTCATTGTCCATATCATAAATAGTTGGTAAAACTTTATAAAATAACTTATGTTAAAATAAAATATGAAAGAAGGAATTAAAATAAAACTTGTAGACATAATGAAAAATCCAAGAGTAATCTTTCTTGTTTTTCTTCTTATATGTTCATACTTTATGGTTTTTGGCTTCAATCTTCCTTTTAACAACAAAGGGGTTGTAATAAACGGCATTGCCATGGGTTCTTTTGCTGAAAATGCCCACATGACATTTGATTCAGGATTAAATCCTGTAAGTTATGAACAGATAACTTATGTAAATAATGATCAAATAGAAACATTAAACGATTATTATAATGCCATATCAAAGTTATCAGGCCATCAATCAGTTATTATAAGGACTAACAAAAAACCATCAGGATATTCATTAAATATTAATCTTAGTGAGAATGATACAATTTCTGAATCCTTAGGTATAAGTGTTGAAGAAAAGCATTCTTCAAATATTAAGCTTGGAATAGATCTAGAAGGAGGTTCAAGGTTGATATTAAGACCAACAGATGAAATCACAGATTCTGAATTTGATCTTCTTTTAACATCAATAAAAAACAGACTTGATATCTATGGTGCTTCTGGTACAAAAGTTTCAGAATTAAATGATCAGTACACAAAAGAAAAATTTGTAATAATAGAATCAAGTTCTTCAAAAAAGAATGAAATATATGACTTAGTTAAAAGGCAGGGAATTTTTGAAGCTAAAATAGGAAACCAAACTGTATTCACAGGCGAAGATGTTTATAAAGTCTTTAACGATCCACAACATGCAGGACTTCAGGGTTGTAGTCAGAATACAGAAGGACATATTTGTAGTTACAGGTTTACAGTTGAAATAAATTCAAAGGCTGCAGACAATATGCTTAATATAGCAAGTTCTCTAAGTGAAAAATCAGATGGATATTTGTCTGAAAAATTATGTTTTTATCTTGACTCAAAAGAAATCACTTGTTTAAACGTTGCATCATCATTTAAATATGAAAAAGTTACAACTCCAAGCATTACAGTATCTGGAAGGACAATGGATACTGAAAAACAGGCAATAGATAGTGGGAACAGGGAAATGAAGTTTTTACAGACAATACTTTCTACCAAATCATTACCATCAAGATTAGAAATAGTTCAGTCATACTCAATTTCAACAAACATAGGTGAAAAATTGCTTGACAATGCTCTTTTTGTTGGAATAATGGCACTCTTTTTTGTGTCCATGATAGTTGCTCTAAGGTATAGACATCCTGGAATATTCGTATCAATATTTATAGCACTAATAGGAGAAGTCATAATAATATTAGGAGTTGCTGGAATGTTAAATAAAATGATAACAATAGATCTTGCTGCAATAGGAGGTCTTATTGCTGCAATAGGAACAGGTGTTGATGATCAGATAATAATAACTGATGAATACTTCAAAAAAAATAAAACTGAAGTAAAATCCAAAAAGAAAATAAAAAATGCATTTTATGTAATAATGGTTGCATATTTTACAACAGTTGCAGCAATGGTTCCTTTAATGTTTGCAGGATTAAAAATGCTTCAGGGTTTCTGTTTCATGATATTACTTGGAATTACAATAGGAGTTCTTATAACAAGACCAGCATATGCAGCAATGTTAAGAATAATAATGACAACAAGAAAAGAAAGAGAAGAAGAAAATTCTGAAGAGGAATGATTAAATTTTATTTTTTAAAATGATATTAATAGATGTTCATTCACATATGGATTTTGACGATTTTAATAATGATAGAAAAAACATATTTAAACAGATGAAATTAAATAATATCATTACTTTATCAAACACAACAAGTTTTCAAAATTTTATTGATTCTAAAAAATTATTTAAAGGATATGAAGATGTAGTCAAAATATGTGCAGGTCTGTATCCAGAAGATGCACATAACTTAAGCGAGAAGGATTTAAATACTTACATATCATATTTAAAAAAAAATAAAGATAATTTTATTGCAATAGGCGAAGTAGGGCTTGATAGACATTGTAATCCTTCTGAATCAGAATTTGAAAAACAAGTACATATTTTCAAAAACATGCTTGAGCTTGCATTAGAGTTAAATAAACCCATCATAATACATACAAGAAAAGCTGAAGAAGATGTTCTTAAAATATTAGAAGAATATCTAAAAGATTCAAAATATAGAAAAGTTATATTACATTGCTTTTCGGGTAAAAAAAAATATATATCAAAAATAAAAGATTTAAGGATTTCATGTTCAATTCCAATGATAATAACCAATACAAAAAGTTTTCAGGATTTAGTACAAAATCTTCCTGCAAATCTTCTGCTTGTTGAAACAGATTCTCCTTTCCTTAATCCTTCAAAAGAAAGGAATACACCCTTAAATATTCCTGTAATATATGATAAGATAGCAGAAATCAAAGGTTTAAATAGGCATGAAATAGAAAACATAATATACAACAATTACATGAAAATATTTTTATAAAAATGATACAAATAAAAACTATTCCGCAAAAAAAAGAAAACTTAGAGATAAGTAACAGGATAAAAGCTATCTGTATAGATAGAAATGAAAACATAACAAAACGACTAAAAATTGCATCGATTGATTTTACAGTTAATATTTTTGATGATGCTACACGATTAATAAGCGGACTAGGAATACAGGGAGAAAAGTTAGGAATTTTTTCGGGTTATGTTGATTATTCAAATGAAATAAATATAGTAAGTCCTGAAAATTTAGAGCCAATTTTTTCAGATAACCTTAATAAGCAATTGATAATAATGATTGATGATTGTTTATACAAGATGTATCTTTGCAAAAATTTTTTTAAGGAAACAAAAGATTACAAACTTTATTACAAATATCTAACCAACTCTATCTCATCAGCAATTTCTGGCAATTATAATCAAGACACAATAGCTTTTGAATTAAAGAACTATAACCCTGAAAAAAAATATAAAAAAGATACTGAAATATTAATGATCCTATATGTGCTTATAGATCAAGGCGCATCTGAGATGATTCTTGATAATCTTAGTCTTTTTTATCAGGATTGTGATGTGAAAACTACAATTTTTAAACTATTTAAAAAAGAATACAAAGAAATAATACATTTTTACAACAAAGAACACTTAAAAAACGAAAAAGAGATAAGGAAAATAAGATAGGTTGGACACTTCTTAATATATCCCTCATTTAAAACAATATGACAAAAATAAAAAGTTTTGAATTAATACTTGGAAATGAATGTAATAATAATTGCAGATTTTGTTCAAATAAAAAACTTAATTTTAAAAGTCCAAGCTTTTCTGAAATAAAAAATATATTATTAAAAAACAAGTCTATGAATACCCTGTATCTTGTTGGTGGCGAACCAACATTAAGAAAAGATTTAATCCATATAATAATTTTTGCAAGAAAAATAGGGATAAAAAATATTAATATCCAGACTAATGCAAGAATGCTTTCAGTTGAGTCATATTTAGACAGGTTAATATCTCTAAAAGTAAATATAGGCATTTCAATTCATGCTCATAAAGCAGATATTCATGATTTAATTACAGGTTCAAACCAAAGTTTTTTTCAGGTTTTATCTGCAATTAAAATACTAAATAAAAGAAAATATCCTTTTACTACAAATACAGTAATATGTAGTTTTAATCAAAATTATATTAAAGAAATTGTGATATTTTTAAAAGAGATTAATTCATCTTCTATACTATTAACATTAATGAGTCCTATAGGAATTTTAAATGAAGAATTGGGCAAATTACTTCCAGATATCAATATCTTGAAAAATAAAACAAAAGAGATTAGTGATGAATCAGTTAAATTTTTAGATTTTCCTTTATGCATAACAAATAAAGATCATATTTCGTTTGAATCTGAAAAAAAAGTTTACATAGGTAAGCAAACGCTGTTATGTATAAAAAATAAAACAAATAACGAAAAAACAAAATACTCATTTTGTAATACATGTAAACTATCATCACAGTGCCAAGGGTTATGGACATCTTATAAAATCAGCGAACAAGAATTTTATAACATCATTAAATAAGTCTTTTAAAATATAAAGAGCACTTGGCGCGAGTTGAACGCGCGACCTGCGGTTTACAAGACCGCCGCTATAGCCACTAAGCCACAAGTGCAAAAGTAATAAATATAAAAAACAAGTAATCATTTAAAAATTTTATTGTTTATCGTTAAAAACATTTTTATCTAAACATAAAATTATATTATCAAATTTTAGATATAACATCCTAGTATCGTTTAATAAAAGGATATTGATAAAAATGTTAAAACCAGCAATTTAAGAATAGAAATTTAATTTATATTGTAGATTTTATCTTATAACTTTTATATTCCTTATATCAAATTTATTTTTCTTATTTTTTATACTTAGAATATGTTCAAGAAGTTTTTTGTGATCATCAAAGCATTCAAAATTCTTAAAAATGTTTTCGTTTTCTTTCATAAATTCATCTTCTTCTTTCTCATATACATCTTTTTTACTAAAATATAGTATTATCTTCTTATCAAAAGCTTTAGTCTGCCTTAATAATTTTAGTTGTTCATCTGTTTTAAAACCACAAATTTCTGTTGCATCAAAGACGAAAACTATAATGTCACAATATTCTTTTATTATTATATCCGCTCTTTTTTCTATATCATTGTTTTTATTTCTTCCAAGAAGGCCAGGTGTATCTATAAATTGAATTTCTTTTTCTTTTTTTTCATTCTCAATATATCCAAACATCAATCCTTTTGTTGTAAAAGGATAATTTTGAATTTCAACCTTTGATCCAGTAATCTTATTCATCAATGTTGACTTTCCAACATTTGGAAATCCAGCGATTGCAACAGTAAACATCTCTATAAATGTGGGTAACTGATTCATAAATTTTCTTGTATTTTCCAATATTGCAAAATTATCCTTATTTTTTCTAAAAAGAGAATTGATTTTACCTAAATGTTTTTTCATTATAAATCCGATAGTTTGCTGGTTTCTTGATTTTTTAATCTTAAATTCACTGTTTTGAGTCAGTTCATCAGCATAAACTATTATCCAGTTTAATCTTTTTAGAGCTTCTTCAACATCACTTACTCTAAACTCATTTGTATCAACCAGTTTTAGATATACAGGATTTAATTTTGTAAATTTTGGAAAATCAGAAATTATTTTTTTTACAGAATTTCTGATGTTTTCATTTAAGAATCTTATTTTATCAAGTTCTAAATCTTTTCTCTTATCAAGGTTTATTTCAATTGCAGACTTATCCTTTACTGCTTTGCTTGCAAAAAATCTATCATCAATTTCTTTTCTTTTTTTTGTTGCAAATTCTTCCATCATGCTTATGGCTTTATCTATGTAAAAGTTTGCAGGCTCAACTTTATTTATTTTAAACATAATATTAGAAGTAATACAGAATTAATAAAACTTGTTAAATTCATCTTTTTTTTATAACCATTTTAAAGTAAACAATAATTTATCAATTTTTTACAAAACATTTTCCCTTTTTATAAATAAACAGTATTGTTTAATAAATTATAACTATTTTATGTATATTATAGAAAAATATTTAAAGAAAGTTTTTGTTCTACTAATATGGTTAATTTTAGTGAAACCCCTTTAATGGAGGTCACATTAAGAAGATATGAAATACCTCATAATTTGGAACAGCGTGATACGCTAAAAAAGATATGCTTATCTCTAGGTTTGTTACAGCCAGGAGATTCCAGAGATATAATAGTTGACATACTCTATATTCTTGAAAAATCCAAAAACGACCTAAAGGAACTTTCTGCAACAGAAATAAAAGATCAGTTGCTTGACATAAGAAAGCAGTATGGATTATCTATAAATGGAACCGCTGATTCAAACATAAGAAGGCAGTTAAAAAGGTTAAGGGATGTTTTTCTTGTTGAAAAGGTTAAAAATAATTACAGGATATTAGAGTTTATGAGTCTTGAAGATATATTTAAAGAAAAGATAAAAAAGATATTGCTTGATGCAATAATAAAAAGGAATGATGAGTACTTTGACTATTATAAAAAATTTGAACCTAAGAAAAATGAACAATAAATATATATTGATTTTAATGATAAGCTTGCTCTTTTTTTCAGGATGCAGTTTTTCTGATTTGAGTGGAAGTGACACCAAAACAAGTGGTTGGAGCTCTAGTTCTGGAGAAAAAGTTGATAAATATTCAGGTGTTGAGCTTACATTTAGCGAGAACAATCCTCCATCAACAGTTTATAAAGGACAAAAATTCAATTTTGGGTTTATATGGCAAAATAATCATGATACAGATATAGAAGGACTTTCTCTAAAAGTAAGTGGTTTTGATAAAAGTTACGTAAATGGGCTTGATTATTCATATTCTATTCCAAAAATATCAAAGGCAACTGAGAATTCAGGCAAAGGAGTTCTTGCTGATTTTGTAATAACAGATGTAAGTATAGAAGATTTTGAAAAACAATACTTATTTAATGCAAAATTTCAATACTGTTATAAGGCAAGTACAAGATATGTAAAACAGATATGTATTCCCTCACAGAAAACAAACAAATGTGATTCTGAATCAGATTCATATCAATATGAAAATGGAGTTTTGGGCGTATCCATAAAAGATATAGTAAATCACGATTCAAGTATAAGAATTATACTAGAAATATCAAACAAGAATTCAGGTAAAGTAAGAGATGAATGTTTTTTAGAAAAATATGCTCCAAGTTTTGAAATTGAAGCAGTTTTAGGTTCTCAGAGTGGTACATGTTCTATGCAGTCTGAGAAACTACAATTTATAAATAATAAGGCTGTTGTTTATTGCGATTTTTCAAGAAGCAATGAAGAATCGTACAACTCACAATTAGAAGTAAAACTGTCATATCTATATGAAAAAGAAATCATAAAAAAAATCACTGCTAAAGATTTTAACAATTAATTAAACACTTTTTTCATATAATAATTTTTTCATAATTTAGAGTTATAGCAAAAATATATATATTCATATTTTACATTAATAATTATGCGATTTAAAAAGACAATATTTATAATGCTTATTTTTTTATGCCTTGTAGAATTTATTAATGTTTTTGCATTACAAGTTGTTAGTGAAGGCAAAACACAACAAACATCACCACAAACAGATATAACAAAAGGTTTAATTGCAACATTTAATGAAGAAGTTTCAATTGGAAAATTAAAAGGCAAAGCGTTTCAAACAGAGAATAGATATGATTTTTTACTTATAATGCAAAAAATAAAAGGAACAAATTCACAAGTTACGTATTCTGGTTCAACTAAAAACAGTAAAGATGTCCAAAAAACATATGATAGTATAATACAAGATTATAAAACAAATCCTCTTGCTGAATTTTCCTCAAATGAAAAACAAATTTTATCATCATCAGGAATTCTAAGAGATAGCTCTGTATATTTAAAAGCTATAGAACAAATTCAGACTTGTAGTGATAAAGATGAATGTAAAAAATACGATCAGATAATAAATGAAATTCCATCAGAACAGATGTTTGAAGTATATTCTGGATTAAGTCCAGAAAATTTAGAATATATAAATCAAAAAATAACACAGGCAGAATGTTCAAATGGATGGTTTACAGGCCTATGCAAATTTATGAATAAAAAAACAGTTTTAGATAAAATTGAAGCTAACACATTAGATGCAATAAGAGGTTTAACACAGCCTGATCCTGACAAGACAAATTCTGCAATTAAAGATTACGTAAAAAAAAACATAGAAGATACATTAAAAAGTTTAAACATAAATGATCCTTCATATGATGATTTAAAAACCTTAAAATTGCAAATTGATAATGCCAAAGCAAATTGTCAGGATGATGCATGCATACAAAAAGCTGATATGGCACTATCAGTTGTAAATCCTGCAATTAAAAACGAACGTGTAAAAGTTAAAAATGCATATTCAATAATAGATCTTATAACAAATCCAGATAGTGCTGGAGTTAATGCTGCAAAATTATTTGGATTTGAAGCCAACTATGATAATCTTCCTATTTTTTTGCGTGAAAGTGTTGCCTCACAGATATGTTATGATAAAATAGAAGGATATTTAGATAAAAATATTGAAAATGATGGAGGTGTTACAACATATGGATGTACAGATGACAAATTATGTATAGAAGTTATATCAGACTTAAGAGCCTACAGAACAGCAATAACTCCAGATAACAAAACATATCTAACATATTCCTATTACATAAAAGGCAGAGAAGATACATACTTTGAATATAGTATTTCTGTTTATTATGAAGAAAATTCAAACATAAAAAAAGTAGAACTTGAATCTGGAAACATGACTGGTGAAGGGTCAAGAAACAATTTTGATACAGTAGAGTTAGACCTTAATACAGGTAGTGAAAATATATCACAATATTCTTTCAAGATAGTTTTAGATGGTAACAGTTACATAAAACAGGAATATCCAGTTGTACTTATAGCAGAAAATGGAACATATGATATAAATACAAATAAATATGCTGGAGATAATGATTATTCTTTATTGTACAAAGATAAAATATATTCAAACAAACAGGGAAACGATTGGGCAAAATTATTATATGGTAATTATGATTGATTCTTACATTATTCTTAATAGGAAAAAAATTAAGAACACACTTGTTTTAATGTACCACTAACCTTGATAGTTTCAATTTTTATTTTTTTTGAATCAATAGAATTAATAAGTAACAATGATGCGATTATCTTTTTAAAATATTTTAAAGATACTCTTACAACAAGTTCCTGTTTTTCAAAATCAAATTTATCTTTAAGTATCCAAAGTCCACAATTACCATAATCTATAGCACCAGCAAAAAACATAACACCAGTAATGATTCCATTAGAAACAGAATTAAAGTCAAACTTAAAATTAATTTCATCAACAGGTATCACTTTTATTTTAATAAATCTTTTTTTATCTCTTAAAGTTGGCAATAAAGGTTTTAACTTATCATCTTTAGTTCTTATATTTTTTTCTCCATTCATTTTTAATTTTTGTTACCTAATCACTATAAAATAGATTATAGAATAATTTATAAACCTTTATTGAGACTAAAAAATATGGAAAGCACTTTGTTAAATAGCAAAGAAAAAAAAAACATACTTGCAATTTCTTTAATATTAGGATTCATGTTTTCAATGACATTTGCAAGATTCAATAATACAGACAATAATATATTGGGGTATTTTGTGATATTTGGCATTTATACCTTTACACTTTTTTCATGCATGATGATCTTCTTGCGTTATTTCTCTTTTAAATTAGGCTTTGATATTCGTTTAAAAATTCCAGAATTTGATAGGTACTGGGCAATGAATTATAGCAGGTTATCATTTAGGTTTAAAAAATTTCATCATATTCCACTTTACTTTATATCCTTAGCAATATACATTTTGTCATTAGGAACAATAATGTTTACTTCAGTATGGAGTTACGAATATTCAAAAATAAGACACAGGTATTTAGGAACTCAGCAAAATCTTGAGGATTATTATATAATGGTTTCAAACTTAAGGTATTCAAAAATACTTTTTCTTAGCTATGTGTATTTTGTTCTTACAGGTTTCATATTTAAAATGTTGTACAATTTAACAAACGATAAAATATTTTTATGGTTTTTAGGTTATACTTATTGGATTGCAATCGTTGGACTGATTCCTATACTTGGCACAGTTGGTTTTGAAGTATTTTTCAGACACAAATTTTCTTGGTATTCATCAATGATGATAGTATTTTTAGGTTTTATTACAACATTCTTATTTAACAGTTTAGGATATACGGTATTTTTTTTCATATTCAGTACAATAGTCATGATATTTGTGCTTTTTTGGACAACACTTATGAGAAATTAACAAATTTTTGTTTTATTTTAAAGCAATTTTAACATCATATAGCTTAACGTTAGTCAGGTTAAAAATCATTGAATTATCTCTTATTAATATTTATAATCACAAAAAAAATATAAAAATTTTTAAATATTGTGATAGTATAGATATTATGGAAGAACATGATCTTGTAAAAAAACAGGCAAAAGAAATAATGGATAACTTTATGATTGCACTAAAAGATATAGGTGTAAAATCTGATTTTAAAATAATACAACCAACTTGTTTTAGGGATGAATCTGATAAGCCTAAGACCATTGAGGAATATATTTTATTTAGGGAAAGTTTTCTTGCAAATGCACCTAAAACTGCAGGAAACGCTATTTTAACAAAAAAAGGAGATTGGCTATAAAATGGTTAAAGCATCAAGAAAAACAAACGATGATATTGTAGATAAAAAAACAGTTTACACTAGTATATTTCTTTTATTATTGATGGTATTATCAGTACTAGGTATTGCAGTTTCTAGTGGATCTTTTTCATCATCGAATAAACAGCAGGATATTCCACTGCAACAATTTAATTCTGATGGGCAGGTTTTCTGGGGTTCTGTAAAATCAGGATATACTTTTATTTATACAGATATTGCAGGATTTGAAGGCAATTTAGCAATGAAAAACCTAGCATCATCAATAAAATCGCAAAAAACAGTTTACATATATAAAGAAGGAAATTTTAGCATTACCTCAGATACAAGGTATCTTTTAGATAGAATACTTGCATCCTTTAAAATAACAGGAATATATTCTGATGAACTTGATTGTAATCGTTTCACAATCATATTTTCTCAAGAGGATGCAACATATGATAATAATTGTCATAAAATATTAGCAAATGATTCAACAGCAATGTATAAAGAAATAGAAGTATTATCATATCATATGCTAAAATAATAGAGGGTTGTAAAAAACCTATAAAACAAAAATCGCAAAATTTGAGTTGTTCACACCATAAGTGATGGGATATTTATCACTCAAATTTTTTTACTGCGATTTTTGATCATTCCTTTTAATACTCCACTGCTATACCGTGGAATATTAAAAGGAATAAATTTGGAGTTGAACTTGTTCAATTAGAACTTATAAGGGTTTTTTGATAACACTTTTCTGAGAATTTTTTGGGTTTTTTAAAAATTCTCAATAATTCTTAGTTCTTATAATTAAAAAAAAATATTTAACATCAAATAACAATTACAAGTTTTAGTAGATAAAAAATTATTAAATCAACTCTCTTGCTCTGCCTTTTCATTCTTTTTTGAAGGGCAATTTGGATTTATGCAAAATCTCCAAGGTTTTTTACCTTTACGGTTTAAAACTATCATTGGAGCAGAGCATTCAGGGCATGGATTATCAAGTTTTTCTATACTACCTTCTTGTGGCAAAGGATATATGTTTGTACATTTTGGATAATTATTGCATCCAGCAAATCTTTTGTTTGTTTTATGTGATTTTCTTAATACTATATCCCCAACGCCACATACAGGACATTTGCCAAATTTATCAAGTTCTTTTTGTGCTTGATAATTTGCTCCTGCAAGTTTTATTCCAAGTTCTTTTTCTTTTTTTTTAACATCGCTAAGTACAGACATTAATTTTTCTTTTGCAGTATTAAGTATTTTTTCAGGAGTAGATTTTCCATCTCTTATTTTTTGCATTTCTTCTTCAAATTCCCGTGTAAGTTTTTCGTCTACAATTATAGGTAATTCCTGTGATATTACCTCATCCATCTTAAGTCCTAATTCTGTAACTTTTATAGATTTATCAACAATATATCCTCTACTGTAAAGACTTTCAAGAATAGCAGCTCTTGTTGCTTTTGTTCCAAGATTTCTTTTTTCAAGTTCTTTTATTATTGAGGCCTGCGTATAACGTTTTGGAGCAGAAGTTTCTTTTTCAGTATTTTTAATTTCTTTGTTAAATATCTCCTTCCCCTTTTCAAGTTGTGGAATTTCAACTTCTTCAAATTTTAAATATGGTTCATACAATTCATGCCAATTTCTTTGAGCAGTTCTTGTTCCCTTAAGTATAAAATTATAAGAGTTAACATCAATTATTGCAGTATTGGTTTCTCTTATGGCATCTTTTCCAAAAACAGCAAAAAATCTTTTGCATATAAGATCATACAATTTTTGTTCCTGAGGGTTTAGGTTTTTAGGCATCTCGCCTGTTGGATATATTGCTGGATGTGCTGGATCTGTTTTAGGACCTTCATTTGGTTTAAGTTTTGGATTTATTTTTAACACTTTTTCAGCAAGTATTGCATAATCTTTTTGTTTTTTTAGCTTATCAATTATTTTGTCAAGTTCTAGCTCTTTTGGAAGTTTTTGAGAAGATGTTCTAGGATATGATGTAACACCTTCAATATATAGCTTTTGTGCGATTTCAAGTGTTATTTTTGGTGTGTATGAAAACATTGTGTTAGCTTCCATCTGTAAAGATGTAAGATCAAAAGGAATAGGAACAGCTTGTTTGAATTGTTTTGATGTTATATCCTTAACAAATCCATTTTTACCAGTAGTGTTCTCAACAATTTTATTTGCGGTTTCCTTTTCAAAAATCTTATCAGTTTCATATTTTGCTTCAAAATCTATTCCTAAAGAATTTGCAAATAGTAAAATTTCCCAATACTTTTCAGGTTTAAAATCCATTATCTTTTTTTCTCTTTGTGCAAGAAAATGCAATGATGGAGCTTGAACCCTTCCTGAAGATAAAACTTTAAACTGGTTAACTCCTTTTTTTATACTTTCAGTGAAGGCACGACTTAAATTTATTCCATAAAACCAATCAAGGTTATGTCTTGTTTCACCCGCTTTTGCCTGTCCCCATTCAATAGAAGGCAATTTGTTTTCATAAGATTTAATAAGTTCATTTTTTGTAAGTGTTGAAAATTTCATTCTGCACGCATCAGTTCTACCAATTGCAAATCTTAAGACATTAAGTCCTATAACTTCACCTTCAATATCAAAATCTGAAGCGATTGTAACACTATTTGCTTTTTTGCCTAACTCTGTCAGAGTCTTTATGTAATCTTTAGTGTACACAGCTTCTTTGTTAACTACATAAATAGGTTTCCATTCAGTTTCAAATATAGGATATTCCCAACTTTCTCCACCTTTTTCTCCTAAGATGTAAAGATGTCCAACAGCAGAAGCAACAATTATATCGTTTCCTTTGTGTTTTAATGAAAAATAATTCACATTATTTGTTCTTAATTTTTTAACTCCTGAATCTGCAAGAGCTATTGCAATTTTTTCAGCAGCCTGAGGTTTTTCAGAAATAATAAGTTCGTACATTTTTTATAACCTATTAAATAAATTCCAAGGATGTTTTATAAAAGTTATGATTTATACAAAAACATCCAAAATAAAATTTTAACGAAATATCTCACAAGTTTTATAAACTTTTAAGTTTAATTCTTTATACTATGGTTAAAATTAGTTTTCCGAATGGTGATGTAAAAGAATTCAGGGCAGGTATTAGTTTATCTGAGATTGCAGAATCAATATCTCAAAGATTAAGAGAAGATAGTTTATGTGCAAAAGTAAATGAAACCCTAACTGATTTAACCACGGAAATAACTAAAGATTCATCTGTTGAATTTTTAACATCTAAAAATGTGCAATCACTTGAAGTCTTAAGACATTCTGTTGCACATGTTCTAGCTCAAGCAATTTCAAGGCTTTATCCGTCTGCAAAACTTGCAATAGGTCCTGCAATAGATAATGGTTTTTATTATGATATTGATGAAGATAGCATAAAAGATGAAGATCTTGAAAATATAGAAAATGAAATGAGAAAAATAATAAGTGAAGATCTAAAAATACAAACAAAATATCTTTCATTATCTCAAGCTAAAGAATTTTACAAAAATAATGAGTATAAACTTGAACTTTTAAATTCAATTAATCTAAATAAACTAAAAGATGATGAGAAAAAAGAGATTGAATTTGAAGAAGATTCTATCAAGTTTTATGTGCAGGGTGAATTTATGGATCTTTGCCGTGGCCCTCATATTGCAAGAACAGGTCAGATAAAAGCTTTCAAACTTGATAAAACAACAAAAGCCTATTGGCGTGCTGATTCTTCAAATAAGCAACTTACAAGAATATATGGGACAGCGTTTTTTACATCACAAGATCTTAAAAAGCATTATGAATTGATTGAAGAAGCAAAAAAAAGAGATCATAGATTAATAGGTAAGCAAATGGATTTATTTTCAATTTCAGATTATGCTCCTGGTATGCCTTTTTTTCACAATAGAGGTATGGTTATATGGAATGAACTTATGGATTATTGGCATAAATTACATAGGGCTGATGGTTATGAAATAATAAAAACACCAATAATGTTAAATAGAACCTTATGGGAAACATCAGGTCATTGGTTTCATTACAGAGAAAATATGTATACTTCAAAGGTTGATGATATAGATTATGCAATAAAACCTATGAATTGCCCAGGAGGTATTCTTGTCTATAAAACAAAATCCCACTCATACAGAGAATTTCCAATAAAATCAGGAGAGATAGGTTTAGTTCACAGGCACGAACTTTCAGGTGCTCTTACTGGTTTGTTTAGGGTTAGATGTTTTCATCAGGATGATGCACATATTTTTATGCGACATGATCAAATAAAAGAGCAGATAATAGGTGTTTTAAACCTTTTAGATAAGATATATTCATCATTAGGTTTAACATACCATCTTGAGTTATCAACAAGGCCTGAATCAGGTTCTATAGGTAGCGATGAAAATTGGGAAAATGCAACAAATGGTTTAAAATCTGCTCTTATTGCTTTTGGAAAAGGATATAAACTTAATCCAGGTGATGGAGCGTTTTATGGACCTAAAATAGATGTGCATCTAAAAGATGCTATTGGAAGAACACATCAGTGTGGAACAGTTCAGCTTGATATGAATCTTCCAGAAAGGTTTGATATGACATATGTGGATGAAAACGATAACAGAGTAAGACCAGTCATGATACATAGAGTAATATATGGTTCATTTGAAAGGTTTATGGGAATCTTAATAGAACATTTTGCAGGAAAATTCCCATTATGGCTTTCACCTGTTCAGATTAAGATCATTAATGTTTCAGATAGACATATTGAATATTGTGAACAGATAAAAAATAAATTAGAAAACACAGGATTTAGGGTTGAATCAAATTATTCCAATGAGACACTTGCAAACAGGATAAGGCTTGCAATAGATAATGATAAACCCAATTATATTATAATAATAGGAGATAAAGACATTGAAAATAATAAGTTATCAATAAGAAGCAGAAAAATAGTAGATGGCAAAAATGAAGAGTTTAAGTTGGGGATTGATGAATTTATACAAATGTTAAAGACAGAAAAAGACAATAAATCTCTTTAATATTTTTTTAAAATATTTTACTGACTAGGTTTGGTTTACATACTTTTATAATATCTTTTAAAATTTTATTTCTTATGATAAGAAACACTTTTTGCCATATAAAAGGCATTACAGAAGATACAGAAAGATTAATATGGAAAAATAACATAAATTCATGGCAGGATTTTATAGACAACGCAGAAAATATAAATTTTCTTTCAAAAACACAAATTTCAAACATATTAAAAGAATTAGAAAACTCTAAAAATTTTTTAGATGATAAAGACATTAACTATTTTAAAAATAAACTAAATTCAAAACTTCACTACAGGTTAGCCAATTTTGGAAACATATGTTTTTTAGATATAGAAACAACAGGTCTTTCAAGATACTGTGATGAAATAACACTTATTGGAATTTATAATGGGAAAGAGTCAAAAATATTTATAAATGGAATTGATATAGAAAATGCAATATCTGAAATTGATAAGTACGATATTATAGTTACTTTTAATGGGAAAACCTTTGATATTCCTTTCATAGAGTATAAGTTTGGATGTAAATTCGACAACAAGATACATCTTGATTTACGCTTTCTTTTAAAAGAATTGGGTTATTATGGTGGTTTAAAAAAAATTGAACAAGATTTAGGCGTTAAACGTTCTCAAGAAGTTGTTGGTGTTGATGGTTTTGAAGCGGTAAGATTATGGAAAAGATATCTAAAAGGAGATGAAACTGCATTAGCAAAACTGTTAAAATATAATCAGGAAGATATAGAAAATCTTAAATATCTTTTAGAATTTTATGTTAAAGAAAAAATAAACAATAATTATGAATAATAGGGGTTGTAAAAAACCTATAAAACAAAAATCGCACAATTTGAGTTATTCACACCATAAGTGATGGGATATTTATCACTCAATTTTTTTTACTGCGATTTTTTATCATTCCTTTGAATATGTTCAATTCGGGCTTATAAGGGTTTTTTGCTAACACTATTCTTAAAATTTAGGTGTTTTTTTAAATTCTCAATAAAAGGATAAAAATAATAACAATCTTAACAACACTATATTTATAAATGGATATTGATTTTATTATCTTAACAATAGTCCCGTAGTGTAGTGGACCATCATTTCAGACTCTGGATCTGGAGACCCCAGTTCGAATCTGGGCGGGACTATAAACTTAATTTTGAAATGGATTTAAATCTTGCAAACAGGAAAGCATACGATACGATTTCAACTGAATGGGAGAAAAAAAGAAGTTATTATTGGAAACCAGTACAGGATTTCTTAAAATCATCTATCACAAAAAACGACTTAAAAATAATTGATCTTGGATGTGGCACAGGAAGGCATTTACAACTTGCACAAGAATCAGGTTTTTTAAAAGATAATATTTTTGGTCTTGATTTTTCAGAAAATCAGTTAAAAATTGCAAGAGATAAAGGATTTAAAACTATAAAATCAGACTTATCAAACATAGAAGGTTTTGATAATTATTTTGATTTTGGAATATGCATTGCATCATTTCATCATTTAACCGATTCAGATATTCAAAAAAAAGCCTTAAAAAACTTTTTAAAAATATTTAAACCTAATGCACAAATTTTAATGTCTGTATGGATTCCAAAAGAAGACTTTATAGAAAATCAGCTCCAAAAAGGAAAGTTTGAATATACATCAGATAAAAATATAATGAAAGTTTACTTTAATTTTAAAGATATTAAAATAGAAAGATTTTATTATTTTTTTAAAGAAAAAGAATTAATAAACTTAATAGAAAATACAGGTTTTAAAGTAAATGATACCCTACATTTTGAGGGTAATTTTTATATTAATTTTATTAAAAAATAAATTCAAAATTCTTAAGTAAAATGTTTATTGAAAAACTTTTTTAATCATTTCTAAAACTCTTTGATTATATTGTTTTTTTGTTTCTTCTTCTAATTGTTCAAGGTTTAGTTGTAAAAGATTTTCTACTATTTTTAGTTCATCATAATCATTTATATATTTATTAACCATATCCTGTTCTATCTTTGAGTTATCAATGCAAATGTTTTCTTTATCAATATCTTGACTTAATGATGATTTTAAATTTGATGTATTCTTAAGAACAATTAATGCATTATGTATATATATCTTTTCTACAACATTATTTATATCAATATCACTAATTTTGCCATCAACAACTCCTTTTATTTCAAGTAGAATTATCTTGCCAGCAACTTCCTTAATAGGTATTGAATCTATTAAAATGTTCTTTGCTTCTATTGGCGTATTATTATTTATTTCTACTAAAATATGCATTGTATCATATGTGTTTATTTCTTTATGTTTTACTATTAATTTTTTATCATTAAAGTCATATTCACAACAGTTATATGATGGTTTTAATGTTTTAAGTTCTGTAAAGTTATTTGGAAATAATGCCCCTGAGTATGAAATTACAAAATCTTGTTCATTAACTATAATATTTTTATGTATATGTCCTCCAGCATAATAATTAAAACCTTTTGGGAGTATGGATAAAAAGTTTTTCTTAAAATTATATTTATCATCTTTTACTAATTCTTCTATTGTTGTATGAAACATAAATATGTTAAAATAATCTTTGTTTAATGACAATGGCATTATATTTTTAAAAATATTTTCTTCAAGTTGATTTCTTCTTCCAAGAATACCATATATATTTATTTTCAAATCCTGATTTGATGTTTTTATTAATTCTATTTTTTCATCTTTCATTACATTGTATCTGCATACATCTTTTATTATACCTGAAGTGTTAAATATGTTAATGAAAGATTTGCCCAATAAAGAATAGTCATGTGATCCTCCTATAACATATATCTTAATATTTTGTTTTCTTAATCTGTTAATTTGTTTTATAAAATCATCTACTAAATCGATTTTTGGAAGTGGACTGTTAAAAACATCTCCTGCAATAAGTAAAAAATCTATATTTTCATGAATTGCATTATCTATAAGTTTTACAAATGTTTCAAAATTTAGTGATTGTAATTTATCCTCTCTGTATGATCCAAGATGTAAATCTGCAATATGAAAAAATTTTATTTTATTCATTTTATTTATACAAATTTAGAACAATTTGATGTTTATAAACTTTAAGACTTAAAAAATTATTTGGATTAATCAAAACATCAGTTAAGTAATTTGCAAAATTTTTTAAAATATAGAATTATTATTATATAATGGATAAAACAATTAAAGTTAAATCTCAAATTATAAGAGCAAATTATGATAAATCTGTATTAAATAAAATAGATTTATTAAAAAAAAATAAGGAGTTGGTAACTATTATATCCGATTTTGATGCAACTATAACAAGAGCATATTATAATAATGAAAAAATTGAGAGTTCTTTTGGAGTTGTAATGAAGGGCAAAAAGGATTGTTTAGAATTTCATAAAGATATAATAAGTTTGCAGGAAAAATATATTCCAATACAACTATCTACATCAATTGGCGATGATATAAAATCAGAAAATATGAGAGAATGGACTTTAAAAACATTTGAGGTTTTTTTAAATCATAAAGTTACCAAATCAGATATACAAAAAGTAATAGATGAAAATTTTTTACAAGTAAGAGATTATTTTACTGATTTCTTATATTTGATAGAAACCTATAAAATACCTTTTCTGATTGTATCAGCAGGATTTGGGGATGTTGTCAAAAGTTTTATGGACATTCATCTTAACGAAAAAATATCTGCACAAATAATTTCTAATTTTGGAATATTTAATGAAAATGATGAGTTTTCAGGAGTTGATGGTTATGTAATTCATCCGTTTAATAAACACCATATTGTTAAAATTGAAAAAGATAAGAACAAAATACCATATGCAATAATAATAGGGGACAATATTTCTGATATTAATGTGGGAGTTGACAATTTAGATAATACATTAACTATTGGTTTTTTCAACATAAAAAAACAGAATCCAAATTATTTAGAATTAAGAAAAAAATTTTATGATGCATTTGATATTGTAATAGAGGATGATGGTACTTTTGAAACTGTAATAGATCTTCTAAATCTTATTTATGGATAGAATTATACCATATTTTTTATCTTTTAAGTATAGCAAATATTAGAAGTTTTAATTTATTTTATAAAACATTTCAAGAAATTTTTGTTCAATTTCATGCATTTTACAAGGTATTATAATGCACAATGGTTCCTTAAAGTTTGAATTTTTATCAAGCTCAATTATTTGACTAAAAGTGCCATATACAATTCTCTCATCGTTAAAGCCCATTCTTGAACAGCATATTACATAAGAATTCAAACTAAGCATATTAGTTATTTCATTTTCACTTATTTCATCATTTTCAATCATTATTTTCTGTATTTTTATAAGAAAGCTTAGTGCATCACCTGCTGTTAGAAATCTTGATTTTCCTTTATATGCAAAATCAGATGATGGATTAAGGTCAAGAAGAAACAAAGAATGTGCAAAGATTTTTTGATTTTCGTTATAAACAATAAAAGGCGTTCTTGGCATGAATTTTTCACCAAAAAAAGGGATAGAGGTTATTTTTCCAAATTTATAAAATTGCAAACCAGTCTTAGCAATATAATTTGCAACAGAAACATTATTGTATATCTTAAAATCAATCCCAGATTCCTTGCATCTTATTATAAGATCTGTATGAGTTGTTGCGATTAAAGGATCACCTAATACAAGCATTGCAACATCCTCAGTTACTGATTTTGATAAGATTTTTTCTTCAACATTAACTTCAATATCTTCTCTGTTGCATATAGTAATTTTCTTAGATATAAAATCAGATAATACTTCAAAATCATCTTCATAAAAAGAAGTATAATATTCTAAAAAAACATAAGAACATTTCTTAATTATTTCCATCATTTCAAAATTTATATGTTCTTTTTTATAACCTATTCCTATAATGTGTAACATATTAAAGTTAAGACATATTAATTTATAAGTATTTATGTATAATAATGTTGAGAATTTTAAAAAACCCCAAAACATTCTTAGAAGAGTGTTATCAAAAAAACCTTATAAGCCCTAATTGAACATATTAAAAGGAATGATCAAAAATTGCAGTAAAAAAATTTGAGTGATAAATATCCCATCACTTATGGTGTGAATAACTCAAATTTTGCGATTTTTGTTTTATAGGTTTTTTACAACCCTCTATTGTTTCTTGCAATAATACAAAGTTCGGTTAAGGATTTGATTTAAAAAATTATTTTTTTAATAAGAATAAAACTTTAAACAATATAGATTCCATCTCTTTTTATTTCTTCGATTAATTATGCTTTCTTTATAAACTATTCTGATATAAACAAAAACTATTTAAATAAAATATAATTTATCATATTTATCGTATAAAATACGAATTTTTACAAAATAAAGCCATGATGGGACAATCCGGTACTCCGATAGACTTGAAATCTATTTCCGTTAGGAATTCTCGGTTCAAATCCGAGTCATGGCGTTTAAAATTTTAGAATTATTGTTTTTGTTACAAATTTTTTATATTGATTTAAAAGAAATCTTTATATAAAACATTTTCTTTCACATATATATGGAAAATTCTGTAGAAGAAATATTTCAAAAATTATACTGCATAACTGCGCAGAAAGGGTATTATGCAGATTTTAATTTTATAGATTTTAATGCTTTAACCATATCAATGGATAAGATAAATACACAGATAAATAAATCAAAAGATAAGGGAATAAAGATGCGTTTATGGGATGGAGAAAAGTTTTTAGAATATGCAAATACAACAATAGATTATGATTTTCTAAAACAAAAAATATTAGAATTAATACAAACTGCAGATGAAAATCAAAAATTGATTAAAGATAAATCTGAATTAAAAATTGATAGAAAGAATTTAAGTAAAAAATTTTCATCATCATGTTTTAAAGAAGAAATAAATCTTAAAAGTATTACAAATAAACTTGACAATATAAAAAACGAACTATTAAATTTAGATAAAGACATAGTTAATGTTCGTACATTAATAAGACAAAAAAAAGAATATCACATATTTGCCAATCAATACAGACAAATGTCTCAGCAGATATCTGAAGTACTTGTTGCAGGAATTGTTATGTTAAAAACAGAAAACGGTATAAAAACAGTTTACAAGGTTTTTGTTGATAATAATATCTCAGTTATAGATAAGCTTACAAACAGTTTTGATGAATTAAAAAGTGACATAATCAAAATGAAAAAAGCAAAGCCATTAGAAAATGCAGGCAAATATAAAGTTATATTGTCTCCTAAAATGTCAGGTCTTCTTGCTCATGAAAGTTTTGGTCATGGCATGGAGGCTGACACAATTATAAGAGGTAGAGCTTTAGCAGTAGAGTGGATTGGAAAAAAAATTGCAAACAGTAATGTCTCAATTATAGATTTTCCATTAATTGAGGGCAAACATGGTATGTTTTATTTTGATAATGAAGGTAATATGGCAGAAAAAGTATATCTTGTAAAAAATGGAATAGTAAATGAACCAATATCTGATATATATTCTAAAACAAAATTAGGATTAAATTCTTCATCAAATTCAAGATTTGAGAGTTTTGATCACAAAAATTACGTAAGGATGAGCAATACTTACTTTGAAAAGGGCAGTGATTCTTTTGCAGATATGATAAAAAAGGTAGATGATGGTATCTTTGTTTTTGATTGTGCAGGTGGCATGGAAGATCCAAAAGGATGGGGCGTGCAGATTCAAGGATGTTTTGGTCAAAGAATAAAGCAAGGTGAGCTTATAGATGAATATTACGATGGTTTTTCTCTAACAGGTTTTTTGCCAGATATCATGAAAAACATAACATCTGTTTCTAAAGAATTTGAAATTGAAGGCGGTGGTAGTTGTGGTAAGGGACATAAAGAATGGGTAAGAGTTAGCGAGGGAGGACCATATCTTCTTATTAACGAGGTTATTTTAGGATAAAATGGAGCAAGAGAGTAGTATAATAGATGAAAAAATAATTCATTTTTATTTAAATGAAGAGTTAAAAAAAGAAAACATTACTGATTGGAAAATAGATTATTATCATACAAAACAAAACAACATATACATAGAACAAAATTTTAAGACAGAATCCATACTAAAATCTGAAAGGAAAGAATATCTTATAACAGTGTATAAGAGTTTTGAATCCAAAATAGGAACAAGTACATTTATTTTAAATGATTCATCAACAATAAAAGAGTTAAAAGAAGAAATACAAGATGCAGTTTTTATCTCATCTGTTAGTCTTAGCGAAAAATATATTCTTCCAAAAGTAGAAGATGAATCAGTTAAAGACGATCACATAGACTATTCTATATTTTATAACCAAAAGGTTCATGACAATTTTGACATATATGACTTTGAGGCATTTTTGAATGAAAAATTTAATATATTAAAAGATGAAATAGAAACAAATAACGATGAAAAAGTAAAATTAAAAATAAATTATGTAGAATTTTTTAATTCAGCAGGCTTTCACAAGTTAACAACATCATCAGGTATAAATAAATCATCAAAAAACAATTCAACATATCTTGAATTTGTAATAACAGCAACAGATATTAACAAGAATGAAGAAAAAGAGCATATAATATATGAGGAAATAAGTGATTTGTTAGAATTTAATTTTTACGATTTTTTTAAGAAACATCTAAAATATGCAAAAGATACAATAACAGCACAAAATGCATTAGATTTTAAAGGTCCAGTTATACTTACAGGTTTTGCAGGCCCAGATTTTTTTATACCAACAATAGGAGATTTAAATCCATTTATACTATTTGCATCAGCAAAATTAAAATTTATGCAAATATCAGACTATCAAATAAATCAAAAAGTATTAAACACAAAAAAAGATCATTTAACAATTTATTCCAATCCTTTTATTTCTAAAAACAGTGCAAGTGTTCCTTATGATGATCTTGGAATAAGTGCTCAAAAGATATGTATTATTAATGATTCAGTTTTTAAAAACCATATTTCATCCAAACAATATGCTGACTACATAAACGTTTTGCCAAGTGGTCCTTTAGGAGTAATAGAGGTTAGTAGTGGAAGCAAAAATGAAGATGATATGTATAATGATAACGAAGATAAAATAGAAATAGTTTCATTTTCATCTTTTGATCCAGATTCAACATCAGGCGATTTTAGTAGTGAAATAAGACTTGGTTATCGTATAAAAAATGGCATAAGAATCCCATTTAAAGGAGGACTATTTGTTGGAAATGTGTTTAAAATTATAGAAGAAATGTACCTTTCAAAAGAACAAATAAATATTCCAGGTTATTGTGGACCAAGAACAATTAAATTTAACAAAGGTAAAATTGTAGGATTATAGATAGCTTACTAAAAACAAGGTTTTTAAAATTCTCTATAATAAAAATTTTACCAAATATAATTTTTAAAAATAATGAGAAACAAAATTAATATATTTTTAAATAAATTTATAAAAAATCATGTTTTAAATTCTTGATATGGTAAAATACGTATTAGGTCACAAAAATCCAGACACAGATTCTATATGTGCTGCAATTTTATACAGCAATTTGCTTAATAAAATAGGCGATCAGGCAATACCAGTATCCCTTGGAGAGCTTAATAAAGAAACTAAGCATGTGTTAGCTTACATAAATATCAATGCACCAAAGATAGTTGATTGTATAGAAGAGGGTTCGCAAGTTGTACTTGTAGACCACAACGAAAAAAATCAAAGTATAGATAATATTGATATGTTAAATATATCGCATGTAATAGATCATCATAAAATTGATTTAAAAACAGAAAAACCCATAACAATAGTGACAGAACCAGTTGGTTCAACATGTTCAATTATTGCTGGATTGTTCAAACAATATGGCTTAAATCCAACAAAAGAGGAATCGTTAATGATAATTTCTGCAATAATATCAGACACATTGCATTTTAGATCTCCAACAACAACACAAAAAGACATAGATATAGTCAATGAACTTAATCAAATTGCAATGATTAATGATCTTAATGAATATGCAAATAGCTTATTTGAAGCAAAATCTGATTTAGGCGACATGAATACAGAAAGTATCATAAGGCTTGATTTTAAGGAGTACGAATTTTTGGGTAACAAATATGGAATAGGAGTTATTGAAACAACAAGTCCTAATTCAATTTTAAAAAGAAAGCTTGAAATAGTTGAAGCACTTGAAGAAATAAAAAACAAAGATGGATTAAAAGGAATTTTGTTATCAGTTATTGACATATTAAATGAAAAAAATACAACAATAATATCAGATGACCATGAGGCAGAAATTATAAGAGCTGCTTTTAATGGAGAAGAAATAGAAGAACATATTTACAGTCTTGGTAATATAATATCAAGAAAAAAACAGATAATTCCGGTTTTAGAAAAATATTTTACAAAATAAAAAAGTGTGTAAAAAATACTTTTATTTTAAAATTTACCAGTTTTTTAAAAAATATCTACTAAAACACAACAACATTTATTTAAAAAAAATCAATAACACATATACTATATGAATAAACAAATAATTCCTAACATATTTGCTCTTGATGATTTAACTTTTAAAAGAAAGCACAAAATACTCTCTTTTAGCGATATTCTTCATATTGATTTTATGGATGGAAAATTTACAAAGGATAAATCATTAACATTAGATAAAATTTCTTTATGCCTGCAAAGAAAAAAGAAATATCACCTGCATCTTATGGCTTATAATCCAATCCAGTATGTAGATGTAATTTCTAAAATAAATCCCAAAGTAGTTTATATACACATAGAAGCTTTTCTTACAAACAGAAGTTTTGAAAGAACAATTAAAGTATTCCAAGAAAAAAATATAGAGGTAGGAGTTGCAATCAATCCTAATACAGATATAAGAGAAATATTTTATTATGCAAATAAAGTTAAGCATTTTCTTATAATGTCTGTTGTTCCAGGAATGGAAGGTCAATTATTTTTAGATGAAACCTATGAAAGAGTACAAGAATTAAAATCAAGATTTCCATTCTCTGTTGTTGCTGTTGATGGGGGAGTTAATGCAAATAACATATTAAATTTATCTCAAAATGGTGCAGATATTATGTACATAGGATCAGCAATTTCATCTAAGCCCAATCCTTTAAAAGAATACGAAAATATAGTAAACCAATTAGAAAAAACAAAAACATTTTGATTTTAAGATTAAATCTTCTCTTAATAAAATAGAGAGTTTCTTTAATCATTATCTTATAAAAACAAAATAAATCCTGATTGCAAAAGTCCTACTATAAAACCGATTACTGCTCCAAGTAACTCTATGTGTTTTAATTCATTCTTAGCAATTTTGTTAATTATTGTTTCTATTTTTGAAACATCATACATTTCAAGTTTACTTATTATTATTTTTTTAAAATCCACAATATTTGCAATATCAGATGTAAGTTCACTTATCATTGCATCAAGTATATTATCAAGTTCTTTTGCAATAACAGATGAAACAATTGGTTTTGCAATTATTTTAAACATATCTGGAATTTTTTCAAGTATTTTTTCTTCAAGTACTTTTGCACATTTATTCCTTATTTTAGGATTTAATCCATCGCTTAATATTTCATCAATAATATCCTTTTCAGATATTATGTGCTCAGTTATAACATCAGCCATATTACCGATTAGTGCTTTTTTTCTTTTAGGAATAAGCCCCTGAAAACTAAAAAAAAATATCTTAAATGGTTTTACTGGACGAAATAAGGATTTGATTGCAATATAATTAGTTATCCAACCAATAAATGCACTAAGTACAGGAATAACAATAAATAAAATAATTTTATCTTCCATCAATATAAGAGCAAGTATATCTTTTAAAAATTTTTATATTTTAAAGGTATTTTTCACAATAATTTTTTTTCAAGTATATGTTAAAATAAGTTAATTTAAAAAAAACCTTGTTTATAGTAAGATTATCTATAAGATAGCGTTGTAAAACATCCATATTGTAAGAGTTAACATATTACTTCTTAAACTATGTGTTTTTTAATAGTTTTTTATTAAATTTTTGTATTATTTACAAGCTCAAATAACTTTTATTCAGTTAAAAGTTTAGATAACATTTTTAATAAATAGCATCTTGTTAAAGTTTATGAAGGGAAAAAATTTCTTGCTTTTGTCTTTAGAGGATGAAAAAGCACAAAAAATAGCACATATCTTAACCAATGATTCATGTAAAAAAATTCTTAATTTTTTAGCAGAAAATCAGGCAACAGAAACACAAATATCCAAAGAACTTAACATTCCATTACCAACAGTTCATTACAATCTTAAGATGTTACTTGATGGACAGTTAATATTATGGGACAAGTACCATTATCCAGAAAAAGGGAAACAGGTAAAACATTATACTATCGCAAATAAATATATAGTGATAGCTCCAAACACAGAAAAAAAGAGTTTTTTTGAAAAATTAAAAGGGATATTTCCAGTATACATAATAATAGGAATATTTTCATATCTAATATATCTATTAGATAAGGGTCATGATGTTGCACTGGACACGTATAAAATGACAGCTTTTAATTATGATGTACAAACTGAAGGTATAATGTTGGCAAGAGGTGTTACAGAAGAATCGGTAACTCCCTTATTTTTAGATCAAATCTTAGCACAAATAACACATCTTTTAGAATTAAAAGTTTTCTGGTTTATATTAGGAGCTTTCGTATTTGTTTTTGTGAATTACATATTTAAATTTATAAAAATAAAAATACTTAAAAAATAATTTTACCCTATTGTTTAACAAATCCTAAAAAACATATATTTTTTTATTAAATTGTTTAAAAAAAAGATAATTTTATAAATAAAGTTTTTTTATTATTTTTATCAAAAACTTAAAAAACTATAAAAATTAAGAAAAATGGCAAAGGAAAAAATTTTAGGTATTGACTTAGGAACAACAAACAGTTGTGTTTCAATAATAGAGAATGGGAATGCTATTGTAATTCCTAATTCAGAAGGTTATAGAACAACACCATCTGTTGTTCACATAAATTCATCCAATGAAAGAATTGTTGGTGAAAATGCCAAAAAACAGGCAATCGTAAAGCCTAAAGAAACAATAAGAAGTATAAAAACACATATGGGTGAGGATTATAAAGTAAATATTCATGGCAAAGAATATACTCCACAAGAAATATCATCAATCATACTTTCAAAATTAAAAAGCGATGCTGAAGCTTATTTAGGAGAAAGTATAAAAAAGGCAGTAATAACAGTTCCTGCATATTTTACAGATGCACAAAGACAGGCAACAAAAGATGCAGGAAAAATAGCTGGATTTGAAGTTGAAAGAATAATAAATGAGCCAACAGCAGCAGCATTAGCTTATGGGCTTAATAAAAGCGAAGCTCATACAGTACTTGTTTTTGATTTTGGTGGTGGAACATTTGATGTTTCAATACTTGAACTTGATGATGGAGTATTTGAGGTAAAGGCAACTGCAGGAGATAATCATTTAGGTGGAGATGATGTAGACAAGATATTGATAGATTATGTTGCAGACACATTTAAATCTGAACATGGAATAGATCTAAGAAATGATCCTCAATCAGAACAAAGACTAAAAAGTGCTTGTGAAAAGGCAAAGATAGAACTTTCATCCAAACTTGAATCTCAAATATCAGAGCCATTCATAACAGCAGATGCTAATGGTCCTAAACATCTTGATATAAAGATATCAAGAGCAAAGTTTGAAAGTCTTATATCACCAATATTAGAAAGACTAAAAAGACCAACAGAACAAGCATTAAAAGATGCAAACATGACATCAAGTGATATAAACAAAGTAATTCTTGTCGGTGGTTCAACAAGAATTATAGCTGTTCAGAATCTTGTAAAAAGTATATTAGGCAAAGATCCTGATAAATCTGTAAATCCAGATGAAGCTGTTGCAATGGGTGCTGCAATTCAGGCAGGAGTTCTTGCTGGAGAAGTAAAAGATGTATTGTTGCTTGATGTAACACCTCTATCTTTAGGTATTGAAACATTAGGAGGAGTTTTTACAAAACTGATTGAAAAAAACACAACAATTCCAACAAAAAAATCACAAGTTTTTTCAACCGCTCAGGACAATCAGCCATCTGTAACAATAAGAATTGGTCAGGGAGAGCGTGCCATGTTTAATGATAATAAAGTATTAGGTCAGTTTGATTTAAATGGTATTCCTCCAGCACAAAGAGGAGTCCCACAAATAGAGGTTACTTTTGATATTGATGCTAATGGAATAGTTAACGTTTCAGCAAAAGATCTTGCAACAAATAAAGAACAATCAATAAAGATAGTTGCATCATCCAATCTTTCAGATTCTGAGATAAAAAAAATGCAGGATGAGGCAGAAAAATTTGCACAGGAAGATAAAAAAAAGAAAGAAGAGATTGAAACAATAAACCAAGCGGAACAACTTGTATATCAAACAAAAAAAACATTTGATGAAAACAAAGATAAGGTAGATCAAAAAGAAGTAAGTGATATAATGACCAAAATAAATGAGTTGGATTCATTATTAAAAGAAGAAAATAGAAATGTTGATAAGATTAAATCACTTATGGATGAAATAAACAAATCAGCTCAGGAAGTATTTGCCAAAATGTATCAAAAACAGGCACAAGATAGTCAGTCAAAAGGGAATAATACTGAAAAGCAGGATAACGATGATAAAGTTGTTGATGCTGAATCAAATGAAAAATAAAAATAATTTTAAATGATTATTTATTTATTCTTTGTATCTTATGAAAAAAAAAGCAACAAAAACTATTATGAATGATCTAGCTCTACAAAATATTACTTTTTTTAAAAACATTATAACTCAAAATTTTTTCAAATCATATGAACAAAAATATATTTCTGAAATAAAAAAAATATCTCAGGCGTTTAATATCAGGTTAAAAAGAGAAGAAAAACTATTGTTTTGTAAGCAATGCAATACAGTTTTAAATGCTAATACCAGAAATATTAGGATAAATAAAGACAATAATTCAATAGAACATATTTGTCAGGTTTGCGGATTTGTAAGAAGATTTAGATACAAATAAGATAAATATTTAAAGATTATTGCTTATCATTATTGTATCAAATTATAAACTATTATCTCAAAAGATAAATAAAAAAATACTAATAATGACAAAAGATTGCAGAATGTATGGTTTTGAATTATTACCTAAATCAGCAAATATTTATAAAATGAAATAAATTAGTTTAAATATATACACATAAAATATTTAAAGACATAAAATGGCTACAAAAAAACAGGGTTCTGCCGGAAGGTTTGGAACAAGAGGCGGAAACATACTAAGAAAAAAGGTGAATGAAATAGAAAGAATGTCTCGTGCAAAACACAAGTGTCCTTTCTGTTTAAAAGAAGGAAAAGTAAGAAGGCAGGCTTATGGAATATGGAAATGCAGTGCCTGTGAAAAGGTTTTTGTAGGTAAGGCATACAAACCATACTGATAAAAATGGTAGAATACGTTTGTTGTGTTTGTGGAAAATCAGTAAAAAGCGTTTTAGTCGAAAGAAAGATAAGATGTCCGTACTGTAGTTCAAAAGCTTTAGAGAAAAAACAAGATAGAATATTAGATCCTATTAAAGCCAGATGAAATTTATTTCAGATTTAGATTTAGATTTTGATGAATACAATGAATTATTCTATAATCTTTTAATTGAAGAAGATTTTGACTTTAAATCAAAAAAGATAGATATAAAATTTTTAAGAAAAGATAATAACATAAAGGTTAATATAATTTGTGAAACATTTCTTGACTTAAAAATTGCAACAAATGCTTTAATCAATACATTAGAAATAATAAAAAAGACAATAGATGTTTAAACATAAAAATATTTAAAATGGATAAGGATATGATAGAGTTTTTTATAGAAGTTTTGGAGCAATTGACTCCAGATATGCCAAACAAGCCTAAAACTGACTTGTTAGTGGCAATAGATATGTTAAAAAATTTTAAAGATAGTCTTGAATATCTTTTAAAAGTGCAAGACCAGTTAGAATATGTATCAAATCTTCCAAATTTAGATTCATACTCTAGAAACGAGATAATGAATGTTTTATCAGAGTTAGAATTTCTTATAGAAAATTATTAGAAATTTTGCAAATTTTAAAATATATTTCCTAACAATACTAATTACAGATTTTTATGATATTAAATACTATTTTATATTAATATTAACATAATTTTCATTGATAATAAAAACAAATCTTTAAAAACAATTAATCTATATTTCTCTTATGGTTAAATTGTTTTCATCATTTTTTGGGCATTTCTTTTCAATGTTCAAAAAGAAAAAAAAAATCAGTTTAGGTCTTTATGGGCCTCCAAATGCAGGGAAGTCAACATTGGCAAACAAAATAATAGAAGATATATTGGGCGAAAATGTTACTGAAAAGTTTGCAACTTCTCCAATAGAGCACGAAACAAGACAGATTCAGCAAGTATCAAAGTTAAATTTAAAATACAAAAAGAAGGAATTAGAGTTTAATCTTATAGATACACCAGGTATTGCAACAAAAATAGATTTTGAAGATTTTGTCAAAAAAGGTTTAAGCAAAGATGATGCTAAGCAACGTGCAAAAGAGGCAACACAAGGAGTTATTGAAAGTATAAAATGGTTAGAAGGAGTTGATGCTGTTATAGTTGTTTTAGATTCAACAGAAAATCCATATAATCAGGTCAACATAACTTTGATTGGTAATCTTGTTGCTAAAAAGAAAAAACTTATAATTGCAGCAAATAAAGCAGATTTAAAGAATGCAAACATAGAAAAGGTAAAGTTGGTGTTCCCAGAATATCCTATAGTTTTCTTATCTGCAAAAACAGGTTATGGAATAGACAGCCTGTATGAAACAATATTTGAGGAGTTTTACTAAAATGGGAGTGCAGGTATTATCTTATGATTTATTAAAAAATCTAAATTCAAAAGAAAAAGTAGAAAAGATTTTAGATATAGTTAAAAAAAAAGATATAGTTATGATTGAGGGTAGGCTTTTGCCCGAAGAGGAAACCATTCTTATTTCTTCAGCATTAGAAAGTATTTCAGGCAAATTTACTGGTATAGAAGTTGCCTTTCTTGATTCTAATTCATCAAGTGGAATTTTTGAAAAGCTAGCCACTTCAATATTAAAGATGCTTGCAAAAAACAGGTTTGGTATAACAGTTGTTGGACCAAGTAAAATAGTAAAAGAAATAAAGATGGATCCTAAAAAGTTAGAGATTCTTTTTAATTGATAACGTTTAAAATCTCTAATTTTATCAAAAACAAATATCATGTTTTCAATAATTTTATATATGTTGATATCTTTCAAATAAATATGAAAGAATCAAAAGATAAAATAAAAGAAGATTTAGAAGTTGCAAAGTCTGATGAAAAAATACAATCTACTGATGAAGATGATGAACCAAGTTGGTATCATTATTTAATTGTAATACTAATATTTGTAGGAATTTTTTTTGTATTTTATGGGATATATTATATATACGAAATATCAACAAACTCTAATTCAAGTATTGGTGACAATGTTCTTTACATGTATCCATACAAAGTTGGAAACATAACATACAATATATATTTTGAAAAACCACTACAGGATATAAAAAATGATAATTACATAGTTGAACCCAGCAAATATGATATGTTGAATACTGTAAGTTATACATTGGTTTTCATGGATTATAATGGTACAGATAATGGAGAAATTGCAAAAGCTTCAACAAAACTTGTAAGTTTTCTTAAAACAGTTTATACTTTTAGCTTTTATAATGAAAGTTTTATTAAATATCCAGAACTTACATGTGATAATTCAACACTAACAGATAAAATAATAATCTTTAATCCATATTCAGAAAAAACAGGGATATATTATAATACAAGTAATGGATGTATAGAATTTTTATCAGAAAATAATGCATCTGTAATGGTTAATCTTTTAGATAAGATGATGTATAATTTAGTTGTTGAGGAATAATAAAAATGACAGATAAAGAAAAGTTTGACATATTAAACATAATATGTTGTCCAGATTGCAAATCAGACTTAATATACAATAATAATGAAGAAACAGAGTTACTATGCACAAACTGTAAAAACAAATATGTAAAGAAAAACAATATATTTATTTTGCTAAAGAAAGAATCATAAAGGTTGTAATAATATAATATCATATAAAAAATATAATTCTAACAGATTAACTGCAGAAAAGTTTATAATAATGATTTTTTAATTACTTGTTATGATAACGAGTTTTCATTCTAAAAAGTGTATATCACCAATTGTTGCAACAGCTTTACTATTAGTAGTTGCAGTTACAGCGGTAGTTGGTTTTCAGAATTGGTTTGGAACATATTCAACAAACATTTTAAGTGGGGTTGAAAGTTCATCAGCAAATGATGTTAGAACAAGTCAAATAGAAACAATTGTTGGTAATAGTTTGTATATAAAAAATGATTATGAGAACTTAACTATATAAGATATAAAAATAAATGGGTACGGTTGTTTTGATAGTGAAACAAATTATTCTAAAGGAATATTAGAAATCAACATAACAGACTGTATCTCAAATTTGAATGTTAGTACTCTAAATGTTGTAGTTATAACAGATAAGGGCTTGATTGAAAAAAAGATTTATGTAAAACATGTTAACATTACAGAAACAGGTAGTGGTGGTTTGCCAGCAGTAGTTGGTCTGAGCTGTTCTTTAAATGGTACAACTATTGATAATGGTTCATCACATACATTTTATCTTTATGACAAACCATACAATAACTTAGCAGGATGCTCTGCTATTTCACAAGCAAGAACATGTAATGATGGGACATTGGATGGTTCAGATAACTACAGTTATGCAACATGTAATGATAGCTTAGCACCAATGCAAGGTGGAGAATGGGTGCTCGTATTTGCAAATGAAGATTTAGATGTTAACAATGATTTTTATGTTATGAAATATGAGGCAAAATTTGTAAATACAGCAAGCAAAACACAGAATACAACATATAAAGGTTGGCGGTATGATAATGCAGGGGGTGATTTAAGTATAAGATCACATCCAACACCTGAACCAATAACACATGTTACTCAACCAGATGCAATTTCTTTGTGTGCATCTTTAGGTATAGGTTATAAATTAATAACTCGTGCTGAATGGGTAACATCTGCACGAGAAGCAGAGAACAGTACATACAATTGGGATAGTGGCACAATATATTCAGGAAGTATGTATAGAGGACATAGTGATAGTTCCCCAAATTATATTTTATCTGTTTCAGATACAAATGATGGTTACATCGGAACAGGAGATGGTGAGACATCAGAACAAAGAAGAACTTTAAAATTGTATAATGGAGAAATTATATGGGATTTAGGTGGTAATGTATGGGAAATAAACAACGATGTTTATAATAATGATGCAGAAAGTTCATTAGGTCAAGTTACAAGCAATTGGTATGAATGGGTATCTATAAGTTCATCTTACAACCATTTAAAACCATTTAATACATCACTAACATCATCTAATGGAATAGGACAGGTTCATAATGATATTGACAGTGCATACCCAAGCGGAACAATCCATTCTTTCCTTTCTGGTGGTCGTTTGAGTTCTGCATCTGCTTCTGGTATTTTTTCATTGTCATTAACTACTGCTCCTTCTTACATTGATAATTTTATAGGCTTTCGTTGCTCATATAATTTACAATGACAATATTTATTATTATATTAATCATTGATTTTTTACAAATATAAACTAAATAATAGAGGATTGTACAAAGCCTATAAACCAAAAATCACAAAATTTGAGTTATCTCCATCATAAATGATGGGATATTTATCACACAATTTTTTTTACTGCGATTTTTGGTCATTCCCTTTAATATGTTCAATTCTTGCTTATAATGGATTTTTGCTAACACTCTTCTTAGAATTTTTTGGTTTTTCAAAATTCTCTATACAATGTTCTATAATTATATAGTCAAAGAAAGTGATATAATTCTTTAAATAAACATTACAATTTAATAAAAATAATAAGTTTGTTATTAATATATTTATAAACAGTGTGTGAAAACACTAATACATGATAAAAAAATTTATAAAGGGTATTGCATTAACTATACTTACGGGTGCAAGCATATCGAAGATAGCTTGTGAAAGACGATAGTAGTACAAAAACTCTGTGTGAAAAATTCTCGTTGATCCTGCGAGAGATTTCCGCTAGAGGGGTTGGATTAAGCCATGAAAGTATGTTAGGTTTTTCCTGACTGCGGAAGGCTGAGTAACACGTCATTAATCTGCCTTATGGTTCTTAATAATCTTGGGAAACTGAGTGTAAAGGGGATAGTTATTCTATACTGGAATGTTGGAATAACAAACGTAAGATGAGATGGCGGCCGATTAGATTGATGGTGAGGTAATGGCTCACCATGTCTTCGATCGGTAGGGGTCGTGAGAGCGATGACCCCCAGAAGGACACTGAGATAAGGGTCCTAGCCCTAAGGGGTGCAGCAGGCGCGAAAACTCTACAATGCACGCAAGTGTGATAGGGTAACCCCTCGTGTTTATCGAGAGATAGGCTTTTGTCATGCGTAGTGAACATGACGAATAAGTGGTGGGCAAGACTGGTGCCAGCAGCCGCGGTAATACCAGCGCCACAAGTGGAGATCATTTTTATTGGGTCTAAAGTGTCCGTAGCTGGGTTTTTAAGTTTCTTGTGAAAGATCTGTTGCTTAACTCGGAAATTGCAAGAAATACTGGAAATCTTGAGACCGGAAGGGATGAGAGGTATTGTTTGGGTAGCGGTAAAATGTTATAATCCTTACAAGACCAACTAAGGCGAAGGCATCTCATTTGGACGGTTCTGACAGTGAGGGACGAGAGCTAGGGGAGCAAACCGGATTAGATACCCGGGTAGTCCTAGCCGTAAACTCTGCGGGTTACGCTTTGCTAAATCTATGGGATTTAGCAGAGGGGTAGCGAAGGCATTAAACCCGCCACCTGGGAAGTACAGCCGCAAGGCCGAAACTTAAAGGAATTGCCGGGGGAGTACTACAAGCGGTGAGGCGTGCAGTTTAATTGGATTATACACCGAGCAACTCACCAGGGGAGACAGCACAATGAAGGTCAGATTAAAGGTTTTACCTAAGGCGCTGAGAGGTGCTGCATGGCCGCCGTCAGCTCGTGCTGTAAGGTGTCCTCTTAAGTGAGGAAACGAGCAAGACCTATGCTTATAATTGCTAACCAAGTCTTTTGGAGCACATTATAAGGACTGCCTTGGAAACAAGGAGGAAGGTGTAGGCGACGGTAGGTCTGTATAGCCCGAAACTCCTGGGCTACATGCGCGCAACAATGGTAAGGACAATGAGTTGCAACTCCGAAAGGGGAAGCTAATCTTTAAACCTTATCCAAGTTTAGATCGAGGTTTGAAACTCAGCCTCGTGACAGCGGAATCGCTAGTAATCGGACGTTATCAGCGTCCGGTGAATATGTCCATTCTCCTTGGACACACTGCCCGTCAAATCAACCAAGTAGGATTAAGATGAGGTGTTTTTGTTTTGAAAACATCAAATCTTAGTTCTGTGAGGGGGATTAAGTCGTCACAAGGTATCCGTAGGGGAACCTGCGGATGGATCACCTCCTTTTTTTTAAATAGTAACAAATACATAATTCTAAAGCAAACTTATAAAAATAAAAGCAAAGTAATATTTCTATGCAAAAAGTCAAATTTAAATTTAATGACAGTATAAAAGAAGCTATATTGATTGAAGATTCTCAAGATTATTATACACTAAAATTATCAAGTGGTTATAATATAAATATAAGAAAAGAAAAAATAGAAATCATAAGTAGTGAAAAAATTGAACCAAAAGAGAAACCAATAATTTTAAGCAATACAAGTAAAAGAAAAGAAAGTCTTCCTAAAATATTATTATTGCATACAGGAGGAACAATAGCTTCAAAAGTAGATTATAGGACAGGGGCTGTAAGTTCATCATTTACAGCAGATGAAATCTTAAATTTGTATCCTCAAATACAGGAAAGGGCAGAAATAAGAACAGAAATGATATCTAACATTTTTTCAGAAGATATGCGTTTTAAAGAATATAACAAAATAATAGAATCAATAAAAAACTACAAATCATTAAATGAAATAAGCGGAATAATTATTTCTCATGGAACAGATACTATGCATTATAGTGCAACAGCAATACATTATGCTATCAGAAATTTAAACATTCCAATCATATTTGTAGGTGCACAAAGATCTTCTGATAGGGCAAGTTCAGATGCATTTTGGAATCTTTTAACAGCAGTTAATTTTATAATATCTCAAAAAGATGCAGAACTTGCATATAGAAGAGTTGGAATATGTATGCATGAAAATATGTCAGATGATAGTTTTGTAATATTAGATTCAATAAATTCAAAAAAACTACATTCAACAAGACGTGATGCGTTTAAACAGATAAATTACGAGCCATTTGCAAAAATAAAAAATGATAATATAGAAGTAATAAGAAATGATCTTTTAACTCCAAAGACTAATGAAAATTTAATTTTTACTTTGTATAACGAAGATCTTAAAATAGGTTTTTTTAAGTCACATCCTAATATGTTTGATTTTGAAATAGATATGCTTAAAGTTTATGATGCTGTAATACTTGAAGGAACAGGTGTTGGTAATTTTCCTGAGAGTGAGAACAATGATAAACAAGATAAAAAAATATTAAATGCTTTTAAAATTATATCAAAAAATACAAAACTTATAAGTTCAGTACAAACAGTCTATGGTGAGGTCAGTTTAGATATATACAGTAGAGGTCGTGATTTACAACAAGTTGGTTTTATAGGTAACAGATCTAATTTTACATCAGAAACAAGTTTTATAAGAACAGCACATATAATGTCAAAATATAAAAAAACAGAATTTAATAATATATGGCAAACAAATCTTGAAGGTTTTAAAACAGAAAACAAGGATATTTAAAAGAATTAAATTTATTATTATTTTTTAATTATTAATACATCATTAGGAATTAGCTTTGGAAGGTCTTCTGGCAATATTTTAAATTTTTTTTTCAATTCATTTGTTAGCAATTTATAGGTTAATCTTCCAGGTTGCATTTTTATATAATTTTCATTACAAATTTTTCTACATGTTCTTTCAGATCCTGAAAAAAAATCATAATAACTACTATTTTCATCAAGAACAATTTTATATTTTCCAAGGCAAATTCTAAGTGGTATATTTTTAATAATATTTTTTTTTCCGTAAACCATAAAAGAACCTTTTCCCATATATTCTCCACTTACAGTTTTTTTACTGACTTGCTCAGGTAAAACCCAGAAAGCATCAGCAGTACCAAACCCAGATTTCCATTGTTTTGAAAAACAACTCAAAAATTGACCAGCTTCTTCTAAATCTTCTAAACTTACCTTATCTTTTGCATCCTTAAGTATACCAAAAGGAGATCCTGGTGTTTCAGTATGAAAAATTAAATCATTTTTTTCAGTATGTTTTTTGATAAGCACTTCATTAGTTCCAGCATCTTTTCCTATAACAAATAAAAAATCATTAAAAGTTTTTGTCCACCTGAATTTATCATACCATTTAGAACTTTTAAAACTTTCAACATTTTCTCTTTGTATTTTATTTTGTGTATATTTATCCCTCTCATTTGTCAAATCTTCTATTAGTTTATTTGTATCTTTTAGGGCAATTTCAAGTCCTGGTAGTTTATTTTTAAGTCGCTTTGCCTTTTCAAAATGAATATTTGCATTTTCATTTACACTTTTGTTCAAAAAAATTTTAATTTCCATATAGCTATGTATAAACATATACCAGATTTTTTATAAAATTATTGAGAATATTTAAAAAATCGCAAAGTTTTATAAAAATGAAAATAAAAAGAATATTACAGAGTTTTTACTCAAATATAGAAAATGACATTTGAAAATAAATATAATCCTTACGAATCAGAACCTAAAATAAGAGAATTTTGGGAAAAAGAAAAAATATTTAAATTTGATGAATCATCCCAAAAACCAGTATTTTCAATAGACACTCCTCCTCCAACAATATCTGGAAAAATGCATGTAGGACATGCTTTTTCTTTTTCACAGCAGGATTTCATAGCAAGGTACAAAAGGATGAAAGGATACAATGTATATTATCCTTTTGGTACTGATGATAATGGTTTGCCAACAGAAAAACTTGTTCAGAAAGAAAAAAACATCAATCTAAGAAAATTAACAAGAGATCAAGCAATAAAAGAATGTCTTGATTATTTAAAAAATGCAAGACCAGTTTTTATACAAGGTTGGAAAAATTTGGGAATGTCTTGCGATTTTGAATTATCATATTCAACAATAGATGATTACTCAAGAAAAATATCACAGGAATCTTTTATAGATCTTGCTCAAAAAAATCTTGTTTATAGAAATGAAGCACCAGTAATATGGGATACTGTTTTTCAAACTGCAATTGCCCAAGCAGAATTAGAAGATATGGAAAAAGAATCCTTATTCCACGAAATTATATTTAAATTGGATGATGACAAAGAGATAATAATTGCAACTACAAGACCAGAGTTACTTTCAGCATGTGTTGCAGTTTTAGCACATCCAGATGATACAAGATATAAGCATCTTTTTGGTAAATATGCAAGAACTCCATTATACAATGCAATTGTACCAATAATTGCAGATGAGCTTGTAGAAAAAGACAAAGGAACAGGAATTGTTATGTGTTGTACATTTGGAGATCAAAAAGATATTGAATGGTATAAAAAACATAAATTACCACTCAAGATGGTTATAACAAAAAATGGACTTATGAATGATGAATCAGGTAAATATTCAGGTCTTAAGATTATATCTGCAAGAGAAGAAATAGTAAAAGATTTAACTGAAAAAGGACTTTTAAAATCATCAAAAAAAATAAAACATACAGTAAATGTTGGAGAAAGGTCTGGAGAACCTGTAGAAATCATAAACTCAAAACAGTGGTATGTAGATTATTTAAAATTTAAGGAAGATTTTCTTAATGCAAGTGAAAAATTAAATTGGAAACCATACTTTATGAAACATCGTCTTGACAATTGGATAAAAGGTCTTAACTGGGATTGGTCAATAGCAAGACAAAGATCATTTGGTGTGCCTATTCCTGTATGGTACTGTAAAAAATGTGGTGAAATAAAATATGCTGATAAAGAACAATTACCTGTTGATCCATCCATAGATAAGCCTAAAAGTGCATGTAATAAATGTAATAGTAATGATTTTGAATCAGAAACAGATGTTTTTGATACATGGTACACATCAGCTTCATCTCCATTTTTAGCAATAAACTTAATGAAAGACAAACCAGTTTACAATAGATTATTTCCTATGGATTTAAGACCACAAGCACATGACATAATAAGTTTTTGGCTTTTTTACACACTTGCAAAAACAAACATACTAAAAAATACAAATCCATGGAAAAATGTTATGATATCAGGTTGGGTTTTAGATCCATCAGGCAAAAAAATGTCAAAATCAAAAGGAAACATCATAGAACCTGAAAACATAATGAAACAATACAGTGCAGATGGATTAAGATATTCAGCATCATGTACAAAGTTAGGTTCAGATATTCCATTTCAGGAAAAAGATGTACAGACTGGAATAAAAATTTCAAACAAATTATACAATGCTAGTAAATTTGCACAAATGTTACTAAAAGATTACTCCAAGCAAGATTTAGATTTAGACTATAAAAATCTTTTAAGTATAGATAAATGGATAATTTCAAAATTGCAAGAAGTTCTAAAAATTGTTAACGATTCGATGGATGATTTTGAATATTCAAAAGCAAGATCAGAAATAGAAAAATTTTTCATGCAATCAGTTGCAGACAATTATATAGAAATCATAAAATCAAGATTATGGAATTTAGAAATATATAAAGATAAATCCAAAAAAGCAGCACAGACTATATATCATGTTTTATATTCTGTATTAAGAGCATTTTCTCCATTTATGGTATATATAACAGAAGATATATATCAATTGTTTTTTAAACAATATGAAGTTGAAAAATCAGTTCATCTTACACCATATCCAGAATATAAAGAGTCAAGTTTTGATGAACAATCTTTAATATTAGGTGATAAATTTGTTTCAATAATCTCAGAGATAAGAAAATATAAGGCAGAAAAGCAACTATCAATGAAAGCAGAAATAGAAAATTTAACAATATTTTGTTCAGATGATTTGAAAAAATTTATAGAGAATTGTATAGACGATTTTTATTCTGTTACATCTGTTAAAAATCTCAAATTTACAAGTATAGACAAAGATTCAATAATAATATCTGAGGATCTAAAAATAAAAATAAATTAAAAAATTTCAAATCAAAATTAAACAATATGGTTGTGCTTATTGCCTCATTAGGTGCTAATAAAGATAGTTGGAAAAAAATAAACATACTATCAACAATTTATGAATGGGAAAAAATATATTATTTATGTGATGAGTTTTCATATCATAATTATAATTTAAATGATAAACATAAAGAAACCAAAATAAAATTAATGGTCTTAGATGTTGAAAAAACAACAACAATTCTATCCGAGTTTTTTAAAAATCACATAAAAGATTTAGAAATTGCACTAAACCTGGAATCAGGTGAAGGGATTGGTCATATGTTAATATTATCATCAATATTAAAATCAGGTTTAGGAATAAGATTAGTATACATTAATGAAAATAATAGTTTAAAAGAAATTAATATATATCCTAAACAAGACAGTTTTAATTCAGAATTTTATTTTTAATTAATCCTAAAAGAGGCATTAATACAACTCCTATTATTACACAAATTAAAAAATATAAAAAATTTTCAATGCTATACAAATTAAATGAAGAATGAAGGTTGTTCAAAGGAATTATAAGACTTCCAACAACTAGTCCTGCAAGGAAAAGTAAAGTTTTGCATTTATCTTTTTTAAATAAAAAATCTATAAATCTTGATGCAAACATAATTCCTAACAATACGCCAAGGCCAAATATAAAAACATAATGTAGATTTTCAGATAAGTTTTGAAGATTATTTAACATAAATTCATACAATCCAATTATTACAAGTACATAAGATCCAGAAACACCAGGAAGAAACATAGCAAAAGATGCAAAAAATCCACCCCAGAAAATAAACACATAATTTATTTCAAATATTTTTGGGTCCAGCAAAAATAACATTAATGCTAATAAAAAACCTAAAGCAAAAAAACATTTATTCAAAAGGCTTTTATTTTTAACATGAGAAATTATAACACTTATGGAAAAAAAAATAAAACCAATCATGACAGAAACAAATAAAAAATTATAATTATTAAACAAATAAAGCACAATTTTTGACATAAAAATTAAAGAAGTCAAAATTCCAATAGTCAAAAATGCTAAAAAATCAAACTCCAAACTGACTGATCTTTGATAAAATTTCTTAAAATTAAAACATATTAAATCTTTAATAAGCAGTAAACAATTTTTAAAATTTATATTTTTTACAGATTCTATAAAACGCATATAAATTCCTGAAATAAAAGCAATAGTTCCTCCAGATATTCCAGGGATTAAATCAAAAGTTCCCATAAAAAAACCAACTATAAAAGATTTTATGTAAGATATCTTATTCATATAACAATAACATAATTGTTTTTTAAAAGTTTATCTGTAAAAATCAATTTTTAAAAGAAATAAACTGACTAAAAAAACATAAAAATTATAAAAAAATAATATGAATACATTTTATGAAATCCAAACTGTGCATTAGTCCAATCATATCAGTAATTTTAATACTAGTTGTAACAACAATTTCAGTTACAAGTTTTTTGTCTTGGTACAGTTCCTATGAAAGCAATCTTAATACCAAAATAGAATCAACAGTTATTGATAGCAATTCATTAAGTATAGAAACCATAGCAGGTTCAGTTTTATATGTAAAAAGCAATGAAAACACTACAATAAAGAGTATAAAATTAGATAATAACATATGTTCTTTAGATTTAAATCTTACAGCAGGGATAAATGAGATAGACATAAGTACATGCCTTAACAATCTAACAAGATCAAACCCCTCAGTAAGTTTAGTATCAGATAATCAGATATTAAGCAAGAATATATACATAAAAACAGCAATTATAAATAGCACATCACAAGTTTCACATTCATATAACAATTGTAGTATAGGACATAATACCATTTTACATGGTGAAAGCCAAGTTTTCTATTTAAGTAATATAGCTCCAGATGGTTGTATAAATCAGACAAGAACTTGTAACAATGGAAATTTAAATGGTAGTTATGAATATTTGACATGCATTGAGAATTTAGTTTTAGGTGGCAATCAGACATACGATATTAATATCGATGACATAACATATAGAGTTCATGAATTTATATCAGTAAATTCTACACACGAATTACAAATTTTAGTTGACAATATAGAACTTGAATATTTAATGGTTGGCGGTGGAGATTATGGTAAAAGAGGACCCTATTTTAGTTCAGGTGGAAGATATTATGGTGGAGCCGGTGGCAATGGAGGAGAAGTGATTTCTGGCAATATTTTTCTTGAATCAGGGATTTTCCCTGTTACAATAGGAGTTGGTGGAGAATTTAATTGGTCTAATCCAGAAAATAGCATAGAAGCTGGTGATACATTGTTTGCTGGGCTTACTGCTACCGGAGCAGGAGGCGCTCTTGGTGGAACTTACAGTAGTCCAGCAGGAGCAGGCTCTGCAGGTTCTGCATCAAACATAACAGGAACATTAAAATATTATGGCGGTGCTGGTGGTGGTTCATGTACAAGCACATTTAGTGCTGGTGGCAATGGTGGCAATGGTGGTGGCGGAGCCGGTGGTGGTTCAGGTGAAGTTAGATATCATGGATGGACAGGAACACGTGGTGGCAATGGAGCCGGTGACGGAATTGATGCAGAAATAGGTGGCTGGACAAATGTTGAAAGATCAGAGATAAGAGCAGGTCTTGGTGGCGGAGCCGGATTTGGAGGTGGCGGAGGTGGCGGAGGTCTTGGTAGTGGTTTGCCTGGGAAAGGAGGTTCAGGAGTTTTAATTATAAGATACAGGCTAAATTAAAAAATATTTGTATAAATTTGAAAAAGTTTATAAAAAAAATAATATTGGTTATAATTATGAAATTTAAAAAGGCATTAAATCCAATAATAGCTACAATTTTAATATTAATCATTACGGCAATATCAGTAATGAGTTTCCTTTCTTGGTATTCGGAATACGATTCAAAAATAAGTAACAGAATCAATATGGGGTTTCAACCTGACACTGCAAATATAGAAACTATAATAGGTTCAACATTATACATTAAAAGCATTAAAAACGACTCTATTAATGCGATAAAATTTGGTAATACAACTTGTGAAAATATAAATTATAACATAACAGAAGGTGTAAACGAGATAGATTTAGAAGATTGCATAAAAAATTTAAAATCACCAAACCAGCAAGTAACCATAATTACAGATAATCAGGTTTTAAACAAAAATGTATATCTTAAAGATATTACTTTAGACATATATTCAGAGAAAAACATGAATTCTTGTTCTCTTGATGGAATAATCCTATCTCACAACGAAAGTGCAACATTCTATAAAGATTCATTTGCATTTGATTGTCAGGCATCTGCAAAAAATTTAATATGTATAAATGGTATAATCGATGAAAACCAAACATATATGTATTATTCATGTAATACATATAATACATGTAGTATTGGCAATGAAACACTTTTACATGGAGAAAATCTTACTTTTTATTTAGAATCATTCAATGCAAATGGTTGTATAAATCAGACAAGAATTTGTGAGAATGGAAATCTTAGTGGAACCTATACATATAAAACATGTACCAGTGATTTTGCACTAGGTGGAGATCAAGTCTTTGATATACAGGTTTCATCTACAACATATAGAGTGCACAAATTTATTAACACTCAGGTTTCAGATTTTGAGGTAATAAATCCTGAAGGCTTATCAGTAGAATATCTTATAGTTGCCGGTGGTGGTGGCGGAGGATATGGTGGTGCTCAGGTAGCAGGTTCTGGTGGCGGAGCAGGCGGTTTTATTACTGGAACCATATTTTTATCATCAGGAAATTATGATGTAAAAGTAGGTTCTGGTGGACAGTATTATACAAATGGTGAAAATTCATACTTGGATAACATAGTTGCAATTGGTGGTGGTTTTGGATCTGGTTCTAATGGCCTTTCATCTTCTGGTGGAAGTGGCGGAGGGGCTTCAGGTTCTAATATTGCAAGAGGTCTTGGAACATCAGGTCAAGGTTATAATGGCGGAACAGGTACAGGAACACATGGTTGGACACGTTGTGGCGGTGGCGGAGGTGGCGGTGCCGGTGGAGTCGGTCAAAATAGTCCAGGAGTAGATTCAACAGCAACAGGCGGTTTAGGTGTTTCTTCTCAAATAGATGGTACCTTAAGAACATATGCCCAAGGAGGAATGGGGAATAGAGGTACAGGTTCAACAGCAGGAGCAAATGGTTCATCAAATACTGGCTCAGGCGGTGGTGGTGGAGAAGGTGGCTCAGGTTATTCAGGTGGTGGAGGAGCTGGTGGAACAGGTGGTTCAGGCGTTGTAATCATACGTTATGCAATAAACTAATTTTTTTTGTAACTAAACAAAACACCAAAACATTATAAAAACACATAATGCAAATACATTTTATGAAATCCAAACTGTGCATTAGTCCAATTATATCAGTAATTTTAATATTAGTTGTAACAACAATTTCAGTTACAAGTTTCTTATTATGGTACAGTTCCTATGAAAGCAATCTTAATACCAAAATAGAGTCAACAGTTAATCAAGGCAATTCATTAAGTATAGAAACCATAGCAGGTTCAGTTTTATATGTAAAAAGCAATGAAAACACGACAATAAAGAGTATAAAATTAGACAATAACATATGTTCTTTAGATTTAAATCTTACAGCAGGGATAAACGAGATAGACATAAGTACCTGTCTTAATAATCTAACACGGTCAAACCCATCAGTAAGTTTGGTATCAGACAATCAGGTATTAAGCAAGAATATATACATAAAAGAATTAAATAAATATCCAACAATTCAACATGGTTGTACACTTGATGGCATAAGTTTAGAACATGGTGAAAATTATTCATTTTACCAAAACATTTTTTCATTTAATTGTAGCAATGAAGTTTCAGTTTTATTTTGTGATAATGGAGTTTTAGAACACAGTGATACTTACAAATATCATTCATGTAATACATATAACAGTTGTAGTATAGGAGGTCAGACACTTGAACATAATACAAGTCAGATTTTCTATTTTAAAAGTTTTGATGAAGATGGATGTATCAATGAGACACGAACATGTAACAATGGCGTTCTAAATGGTAGTTATACATATACAACTTGTTCACAAGAAGCAACAGAAGGTGGAGATGTAATTTATGATTTGTCAGTCTTGGGAATTGATTATAAAATACACATTTTTAAAACTACAGGATCCAGTCAATTTATTGCAAATATACCTTTAGATATAGATTATATCATCGTTGCTGGTGGTGCAAGTACAGGTGGTGCTGGTGGTTTATTAGTTGGTAGTACTTCTTTAGATATAGGCACATATTCAATCATTGTTGGAGCTGGTGGAACTTCTGGAGTAGAAGGTTTTGGAGGAATCATGGGAAGTGGACATAACTCAAGTATAAAGGTAAATTCCATATCTATAGAGGCAAATGGTGGTGGAACTATGGGATCTAATGGTGGTTCAGGCGGTGGCGGAAGTGGTGCAGGAACCCCAGGTCAGGGTAATGATGGAGGATCATCATCTTCAACTGAAAATCAACGTTTCTACGGTGGTGCAGGTGGAGCCGGAGAAGTAGGAGCTGTTGGAATTTCTAGTGGAGCTAAAGGAGGAAATGGTCTTTATGCAAAGAATGGTTTAAATTTTGCAACAGATTTCGGGTTAATTGGTAAAGGAGTAGGACAAACAATATCTAGCCAAGTATGGTTCTCTGGTGGAGGAGCTGGTGCTTATTTGGTACGTCCATATGTTGGAGGATCATGGTCTGTTACAAGTGGTACTGGTGGTTCAGGTGGTGGAGGAACAGGTTGGGGAGGAGCTGGTTTGGCTAATTCAGGCGGTGGCGGAGCATACAGTGGTTCAGGTGGTTCAGGCGTTGTAATCATACGTTATGCAATAAACTAATTATTTTTGTAACTAAACAAAATACCAAAACATTATAAAAAAATAATATGAATACATTTTATGAAATCCAAACTGTGCATTAGTCCAATCATATCAGTAATTTTAATACTAGTTGTAACAACAATTTCAGTTACAAGTTTTTTGTCTTGGTACAGTTCCTATGAAAGCAATCTTAATACCAAAATAGAATCAACAGTTATTGATAGCAATTCATTAAGTATAGAAACCATAGCAGGTTCAGTTCTATATGTAAAAAGTAATGAGAATACCACAATAAAGAGTATAAAATTAGATAATAACATATGTTCTTTAGATTTAAATCTTACAGCAGGGATAAATGAGATAGACATAAGTACATGCCTTAACAATCTAACAAGATCAAACCCCTCAGTAAGTTTAGTATCAGATAATCAGGTATTGAGCAAGAATATATACATAAAAACAGCAATTATAAATAGCACATCAAGTCTTGTTTCCTACAACAACTGTAGCATAGGCAATCATACAATCCAACATGGCGAAAGTGAGATTTTTTATTTGAGCAGTTCCTCTATAGTATGTATTAACCAAACAAGAACATGCAATAATGGAGTTTTAAATGGTAGTTATGAATATTTACAATGTGATATACAAATTGCATTAGGTGGTGATGAAATATATGATATTGAGATTAATAATATAAATTATCGTATACATATTTTTAGAACTTTAGGATTGCATAATTTTGAAATAATAACTGACAAAAATATAGAATATCTTGTAGTTGGTGGCGGCGGAGCAGGTGCTAGAGGTTCAGGTGGCGGTGGCGGTGGTTTTGTTGAAGGAAATGTTAGTATTTCTGCTGGAAATATAACCATTAAAGTTGGATCAGGTGCTAACAGTAGTTATGAAAGATCAAGTGGAGAAGATTCTTATTTAGGCTCAATTGTTGCAAGAGGTGGTGGAAGTGCAGGTACTTGGAACGAATATGGTCCAGGTCAGAATGGTGGCAGTGGTGGTGCAACTTCTGCACCATGGTGGTCTGCAGGCTCATCATTACAATTTTCAGGATTAGGTTATGGATTTGGAAATTCTGGAGGTGTAGGTTATGCAACAGGTAATGTAGGAAATTCATGGGGAAATACTGCTGGTGGCGGTGGTGGCGGAGCCGGTGGATCCGGAGAGAATGCACTATCTTCTCCATTAACAGCTGGTAGGGGTGGTTTAGGTAAACAATCAAGCATTACAGGAGAACTCGTGTGGTATTCAGGTGGTGGCAGTGGTGCTAGTTTTTATAATCCAGGCGGTGGTAATTATCCACAAAATATTAACTATGTTTCTGCTGTTTTAGGTGGCGGTGGTGGCGGTTCTTTTGAATCAAGAGATGCTCAACCCAACACTGGCGGTGGCGGTGGTGCCGGAATGATTGATTCAAGTTGGGATTGGAGTTTAGGTGGATATGGTGGTTCAGGCGTTGTAATCATTCGTTATGCAATAAACTAATTATTTTTGTAACTAAATAAAATACCAAAACATTATAAAAAAAATAACATGAATACATTTTATGAAATCCAAACTGTGCATTAGTCCAATCATATCAGTAATTTTAATACTAGTTGTAACAACAATTTCAGTTACAAGTTTTTTGTCTTGGTACAGTTCCTATGAAAGCAATCTTAATACCAAAATAGAATCAACAGTTATTGATAGCAATTCATTAAGTATAGAAACCATAGCAGGTTCAGTTTTATATGTAAAAAGCAATGAAAACACGACAATAAAGAGTATAAAATTAGACAATAACATATGTTCTTTAGATTTAAATCTTACAGCAGGGATAAACGAGATAGACATAAGTACCTGTCTTAATAATCTAACACGGTCAAACCCATCAGTAAGTTTGGTATCAGACAATCAGGTATTAAGCAAGAATATATACATAAAAGAATTAAATAAATATCCAACAATTCAACATGGTTGTACACTTGATGGCATAAGTTTAGAACATGGTGAAAATTATTCATTTTACCAAAACATTTTTTCATTTAATTGTAGCAATGAAGTTTCAGTTTTATTTTGTGATAATGGAGTTTTAGAACACAGTGATACTTACAAATATCATTCATGTAATACATATAACAGTTGTAGTATAGGAGGTCAGACACTTGAACATAATACAAGTCAGATTTTCTATTTTAAAAGTTTTGATGAAGATGGATGCATTAATGAGACACGAACATGTAATAATGGAGTTCTAAATGGTAGTTATACATATACAAATTGTGTAGAGAATATAGCAACAGGTGGTGATGAGATATACGACATAAACATTGAAGGAATAAATTATAGAGTTCACAAGTTTACAACAACAGGATTGTCCAATTTTTTTATATTACATCCAAATGGAGTTAACATAGAATATTTAATAATTGGCGGTGGCGGAGCCGGTGGAAATGGAGGTAATGGAGCCGGCGGTGGTGGTGGCGGTGGTTTTGTTGAAGGCAACTTTAGTTTTAACAGTTCTTTAGATTTTGAAATATATGTTGGGTTAGGTGGAACAGATAGACAGAATGGAGAAAATTCTTATATAAATACGTCTTCAGATTTAATATTTGAAAAAATTGCAATTGGTGGCGGAGCCGGATCAATTGGTGGCGGATCTGCAGGCCAAAACGGTGGAAGTGGTGGCGGTGGCGGAATAAGAGTGACAGGAGGACAAGTTTATGGTGATAATCAAGGAGGAGTTTCTGTACAGAGTTCATTAGGATATGGATATGGAAATTCAGGTGGTTATGGTACAGTTTATACTGAGTGGAGTAGTGGTCCTGCTTCAGGTGGAGGCGGTGGTGGTGCCGGATCTGTAGGTGCTAGTGGTTCAGCAGATGTCCCAGGATATGGTGGAAATGGAAAAACATCAAGTATTACAGGAAATTTAGAATGGTATTCAGGTGGCGGAGCCGGAAGAACTGCATCATGGAGAAGTAGTGTAATATCATCTGGCGGAAGTGGTGGCGGTGGAAATTCTGTTTCTCATGGTGTTTCAAACACTGGCGGTGGCGGTGGCGGCGATTGGAATGATGGTGGTAAAAATGGTGGTTCAGGCGTTGTAATCATTCGTTATGCAATAAACTAATTATTTTTGTAACTAAATAAAATACCAAAACATTATAAAAACACATAATGCAAATACATTTTATGAAATCCAAACTGTGCATTAGTCCAATTATATCAGTAATTTTAATATTAGTTGTAACAACAATTTCAGTTACAAGTTTCTTATTATGGTACAGTTCCTATGAAAGCAATCTTAATACCAAAATAGAGTCAACAGTTAATCAAGGCAATTCATTAAGTATAGAAACCATAGCAGGTTCAGTTTTATATGTAAAAAGCAATGAAAACACGACAATAAAGAGTATAAAATTAGACAATAACATATGTTCTTTAGATTTAAATCTTACAGCAGGGATAAACGAGATAGACATAAGTACCTGTCTTAATAATCTAACACGGTCAAACCCATCAGTAAGTTTGGTATCAGACAATCAGGTATTAAGCAAGAATATATACATAAAAACAGCAATTATAAATAGCACATCAACACAAGTTTCACATTCATATAACAATTGCAGTTTTTCAGGAATAAATATATCCCATAATCAGAACATGACATTTTATTTGCATGAATTTCAGGGTTTAGGATGTACAAGCGAGACAAGGATCTGTCATGATGGAATATTGTCAGGAAGTTATAATTATACAAATTGTACTACAGAATTAGCAGTAGGTGGTGATGAAACATATGATATTGAGGTTAACGAGTCCACATATAGAGTTCATGTTTTTAAAACCACAGGTGTTTCAGAATTTACAGTAAAAAAAAACAATCTTTTTGCAGAATACCTTATAGTTGCCGGCGGTGGAGGTGGCGGTTCAGGTGGCGGACCTGGTGGCGGTGGCGGTGGAGCCGGAGAAGTTAAAATATCAAATTATGAATTTGATAACACAACTTTTTTAATATATGTTGGTACAGGAGGTGTTGCTGATGGAATAAAATATACAGACATTTTAACTGGTAATGGTAAAAATTCATCAATAGAAGGTGTATATTCTGCAATAGGTGGTGGAGGCGGTGCAACATACAATTATTTGGTTTTACGTTATGAACAGGGAGAATCTGCAAGTTCAGGTGGTGGCGGAGGTGGTTATGGATCTAATAATCATAATTTAGCTGGATCTGGAATATCTGGTAAAGGAAATATTGGAGGTAATGGATGGTATGCTGTAAGCGGTGTTGCTGAAGGAGCCGGTGGTGGCGGAGGAGGAGTTAGTACAAGTGGAGGAACAGCAACATCTTCTAATGGTGGCAATGGAGGTTTAGGAGTTTCATCATCAATTACAGGAACTTTAACTTGGTATGGTGGTGGCGGTGGTGGCGGAACTGGTAGTTCTGATGGTTATGCAGATGCAATTCCAGGAATAGGTATACATGGTGGTGGCAATGGTGGTAGAAGAGGATATTTTTCAGGAACTTCTGGTAGTCCAAATACTGGCTCAGGTGGTGGTGGCGGAGGATGCGGTGCAACACCTGCAGGAGATGGCGGTTCAGGCATTGTAGTAATAAGGTATCTAATCAATTAAAAGAATAATTGTTTTGTTAAAATAATAGAGGGTTGTACAAAATCTATAAAACAAAAATCGCAAAATTTGAGTTATCCCAACCATAAATAATGGGATATTTATCACAAAATTTTTTTTACTGCGATTTTTGATCATTCCTTTGAAAATTCTCTATATATTAACTATGGTAATGTTAGGAACTCCTTCAGCGAATTTATAAATTATTTTGGGACAATTACGTACAAATATTATCTTAGGTTTAAGTGATGATGTATAGAATTGTATAACATCATTTTGTGTAGGTTTTTTATAGTAATAGAAAGCATCAAATTCAACTTCTATTTTACTTGCTTTTAATTTTAAACTATAAAAAACTCCATCATTGTTTTTTTGTTTTATATCAATTGCAAGATAATTATTTCTAAAAAAATTATCAATAAATATTTCTATGTTTCGTTCATCATCAGAATCAGTTTTTAATTCATGTCTTTTGGATAAGTCTTTTTCAGGTACAACGTTTCTAGTATTAATTCCTGTTAGATCTTTTGATACATGTTGATGTTTTTTTTCATTTTTGTTTTCATAATTGTTTATTTCATAATTTGATTTTAATTCAGTTTTTTTAACATTATTATCAGCTTGATTGTTTTTTTCTAAAGTCTTACTACTCTCATTTACTCCATCTATTATTTGTTTTTTAGTTTTGTTTATATCTCTTAAAAACCAAATCCAAAATTTTATTTCTCTTGAATTTATTTCTATTGTTAAAGGAATTGCAAAATCTTTAATTTTTTCTATTGCAAGTCTTTCCTGTATCGATAATGCATTATCTACAAGAATTTCCTTATCTTTTAATTTTTCAAGAACATCTTTTTCATATTTACCATAATGTTTTAAACCTATTTCTATTAAAATTTCTTTTTGATTTATATCATAATAGTAGGGGGAAGAAGATAGTTTAAGATGTGTTATTGCAACAAGATTATCCTTTGCAAGTTCTGACAATGCAGCAGATGCAATCATTGTTGTAGTTTCAAAAACATCTGCAACCATTGTAGGAGTAACAGCTTTTTTATCTCTGACAAATCTTAATAAGTTGTCTTTTGTAAGAATCATAAAATAAAACTTGTTTTTATATTTTTAAAGATTTGTGTTATTTTATTTAAAATAATAAAAATAACAGTTGTATTTTGATAAATTACAAACAGAATAGATTTCAATTATTTTATGTATGGAATTATATCTACAACAATATATTCATAATATTTTTTAATTTCCTTCTCAATATTATTTTTCATATTTTTCATATCTTTAAATTTATAATTTCCATCTTCACTTTCAATATATAATATAATCGTATATTTACTTCCATTTTTGCTTAATATTTTATCTTTTATTTTCAAATTTTTAGATTTATTTTTTTCAATTACATCTTCAAAATATTTTTTTGTATTTTTATTTTGTAATGTTCCTGATGCCAATTCTATGATTGATTCTTTAATAATTTTTATAGGTTCTTTAATTAGCATGATTGATAGAATTAATACAAACATTGAATCTGCTAAAAATGGAACAAAACTGTTTTTGTCATTGCCTGAAAAAATCACAAGCATAATTACACCTAATGCAATTCCAAATGATAAGATGCCATCTATAAAAGAAGCTTTTTGTTCTGTTTTTAAAATTATGCTAGAGTCATTTAATTTTTTGTTTTGAATTTTGTAATTTAATGACAAAGCAAAACAAATAATACCTACAGATATTGCATAATAAATAATTGGTTCAGGATTTAATTGTGGTATATTGTCTGTTAATCCATAAATATAAAAAATAATTCTGATTATTGCAGTAACAACTGCAATTAAAATTACGCCCAATATCATTAATCCTTTTATAAACCCATATAGTGATTCATAAAAGAATTGTCCAAATGGAAAAGTTTCAGTTTTAATTGCTCTAATTGTTGCAAGTTTTAAAGCAATAATAATACCAATAAACATAATAAAACTATAATTTCCATCCAATAAAATTGCTTCAGAATTTGAATAATAAAATGTAATCCAAGCTATAAAAGCCATAATAATGTTCCCTATTGCCCCAGTTATTAACGCAAATTTTTCTTGTTTGTTCATATTTTAATTAAATAGAACGTTAAAATATTATATGCTTTTGTTTTTTAAATTTGTATCAAATAATTTTATTTCAATCTTTTTTTAGGACATTAACAAATAAACAAAGTTTATAAATCAAATTTCATTCCTAAATAGTATACACTCTGTGTAGACTATAAAATATTTATAGGAGGAGAAAGTGGAAATAGAACATTTAAAAACTAAAATTAAGCAGGTCAGGGAAGATTCAAAAAAAAGGAATTTTCCGCAAACATTTGACCTTGTTATAAATCTTAAAAACCTTGATCTAAAAAAACCAGAGAGCAAGGTTGATGTAGGTGTTTTGCTTGATTGTAAAGTAAAACCTAAAAAATATAAAATTATGGCTGTTATAGATCATTCTATAACTGGTGCAGAACAGGTATTTGATAAAGTTATTTATTCAGATGAATTACTTGCTTTAAAAGGGAACATGAAAAACATAAGAGAATTATCTCATACTTATGATAAATTTGTTGTTCAGGCAAATCTAATGCCTCAGTTTGCTCAGATATTGGGTCGTTTTTTAGGTCCTATGAGTAAAATGCCATCTCCAAAGTTAGGTATGATTATAACATCAAAGACTCCATTAAAAGAGCTTGAGGAAAAAATACAGAAAACAGCACATCTTCAAACAAGGAAGAATCTTGTTTTACAGGTATCTGTTGGTGCTGAAACAGAAAGTGATTCGGTAATTGCCAAAAACATTGCTCATATTTATGATGTTTTGATACATAATTTATCTGGCCATGAGAATAATTTAAAAAACATGAATTTAAAACTTACAATGGGTAAGTTGGTGGAGTTATAAAATGGAAACAGGTAAATATAAGGCAAAAATAAGCCCAAGGAATAAAGAATTTGCAGATAGAATTGAAAAACTTGCAAAAACATATTCTATAATTGGTGTTGTAGATGTTTCTGGGTTACCTGCTCCACAATTTCAAAGAATAAGAAGTTCATTAAAGAGTAAGGCTGAAGTTTTAATTGTAAAAAAGAATATTATAGAACTTGTTTTGTCAAAGCTTGAATCTGATCACAAAGGGATAAGAAATCTTATGGATTCTGTACATGGAATTATAGGTTTGATTTTTACAAACAGCAATCCATTTACAATTTATAAATTCGTAAAGAAGAATAAATCAAGTGCTCCTGCAAGGGCAGGTCAGATTGCACCAACAAATATTGTAGTTCCAGCAGGTCCTACAGGTTTTGCTCCAGGTCCTATAATAGGAGAATTAGGTTCTTTTAAAATTAAGGCAGGTATAAATGCAGGAAAAGTAGAAATAAAAGAGGACTGTATTGTTGCTAAAGAAGGAGATGTAATATCAAGTAAACTTGCAGGTATACTTGCAAGATTACAGATTGAACCTATGGAAGTGGGTCTTAATATAAAGTCCATATACGAAGCTGGCACTATATATAGAAGAAATGTTCTTGATATAGATGATGAGGCAATTTTGAGTAGTCTTAAGTCATCTGCACTTGATTGTTTCAAGTTATCTATAGGTATTAATTACTTTACAAAAGAAAATATTAAAGTTATAATAGGCAATGCAGGTAAGTCAGCTTTAGGTTTAGGTGTTGGTATTGATTACATATCAAAAGATACAGTAAATCGTCTTTTTGCAAAAGCAAACTCTCAAATGTTAGGTGTTGCAAACGTATTGCCCACAGATTTAAGGCCTGCTGGTTTATCTTTTGAATCAGTTGCACAAGAAGTTTCAAGTGCTAATGAAGTGCCTAAAGCAGAAGAATCAGGCTCATCTAATGATGCCTCATCGAAAGATGTTGATTTCTCAGGATTTTTCTGATAAAACAATTTATATGAAAATTTAAAAATTTAAAAACGAAAATGGAATACATTTATAGTGTTATGTTATTAAACAAGGCAGGAAAAGAATTAACAGAAAGTAATGTTTCTGCTGTTCTAAAAGCTGCAGGAGTAGAAGTAGATGCTGCAAAAGTAAAGTCATTACTTGCAGCTTTAGATGGTGTTGATGTAGCAAAAGTAATAGCGGAATCTTCCGTTGTTTCAGTTGCAGCACCAGTTTCTTCAGCAGGTCCAGCACCTTCTGCAGAAAAGAAAGAAGAAAAAAAGAAAGAAGAAGCTCCAGAAGTTGATGCAGCCGCAGGGTTGGGTTCATTATTTTAATTACGAACAAACTTACTCATTTATATAATAACAAATGGATAAAGGGGCAATTCGGGAAGAATTGAAAAAAATAAGGGATGATATTAAAAATATCAAATCCGATTTTTCAAAACAAAAAGAAGAAAAAGAGCTACACTTTCAAAAAGGTGAGGATTTGGCAAACCAGATTAATATTCTATATGAAGAAATAAAAAAGATAGAATCAGAATCAAATCTTGATGACATCAATAAAAGTCTTGATGCTAAAAAAGTAGAATTAATTGAATTTGATGATAAGTTAAAAGAGCTTACAGAAAAATTTGAAGGTTTAAAGGATAATTCAAAAACAGATAAAAAGCCAGTGGTTAAGACAATTTCTGCAGATAAAGCAAAAAAAGAGATAAAAAAACTTGACTTAAAACTTCAGACACAGGTTCTATCCTTAGAAAAAGAGGCAGAACTTATTAAGAAGATCCAGGAAGTCAAAGAATCTTTATCAAAGCTTGAAGGCAATATTAGTAATGAATCAGATAACGAATTTAGATTTGTTAAAGCTGAATTAAGGAAAATTAAAAAAAAATATATCAATACTGAAAGAAAAGTAAGATCTTTGTATAAACAGATAAGACTTATATCCAAAGAAAAGAAAAAAAGATACAAACAGATTGATGTATTTAGAGATGAAAAGAAAAAGGCATTTGAAGAATTCAGGGAAAGTAAAAAGAAGTATTCAGATTTAGGCAAAAACTTAAAGGATCTTTTCAAAAAAGAATCAGATTTAGTTTTAAGTCTTGGTGAATCGCCAATCCATAAAAAGAAGAATATTGATAAGGAATTGAAACAGAAAAGAAAAGAAGTTGAAGACAAGCTTATGAAAAAAGGTGGAGTACTTACAACAGAAGACTTATTGATGTTTCAAAGAAAATAAAAAATAACAATATTTTTCTAAAAAAAATTAAATTTTTGATAAAAATAAACCAAAAAGAAGATATTTTTCAGTAAAATTTAAAAAAGCAAATCATTAATTAATAATTATGAACTTTTTGGGTATCCTTTTATCGGTATTTGCGATCATAAGTATATTCATATTTTATCAAAGTTATTATGTTCAATTTCTTTTGAATTCTTTTAAGGTAAACAATCATTTTTTAAGGCATTTTACACACACTGTTAAAGGTTCTTATGTAAGAAAAGGATATTTTACATCTCATAATAAGGTGATTTTGGACAGAGAATACAAACGTTTAGGCAAAAAAGAAAGATTAAATTATAGTAAATGTTTCAATATTGTAAAATTTCAGCTCGAAAACACAAAATGTGAATTATTTTTTTATCTAATAAAAGAGGGTTTGTCTTACACTCAGGTTTTAAATCTTAGAGTCTTTATTCCACATGAACATTTGATAAAATCAGAAGGTAATGTTGAAAAAAATTATGGAAGAGTAAATATATTTACAAACAATCATTACCTTACAAGAATCCTTGAAACTAAGGGACAAGATTGCCTTAATTGGCTAATTCGTTACAATGGTGATATACTTTTTATATCATCAAACAACCTTCATTTTAAGGCATTTAACACTGGTGGTAAAATGAGTCTTTCAAGAAGTATGGATATCTTAAAGGCAGTTAATGTCTTAAGGAAAGAAATATATTCAAAAGATGTAATGGAGTATTGATTTAACATCATTAGATCTCATTATATATTTTTAGCAATTCTTTTTTAATTTTTAAATATCTTTCATTAAAAATTTTATATACTTCATTAATCCTTAACACATTTAAACTTCCATCTGTTTTAAAAAAATCAATTATATCATAAGCATTGATAATGTTTCCTTTTTCATCTTTTTCAAATTCTATCGCATTTTCGGTGTGTACAAGTGAATTTCTTACATTGTTTAGATAATAAACAAATCTAATCAACTCATCAAGTTTTTTACCAGTTATCCATTCCATTTCATTGTTTATATTTTGAAACAATTTTATTTTTGCCGAAAAAGATATAATAGAATTATTAAACAATACTTGGGAGTAAAATTTATCAAATTTTTGTTCTGGTTTTAGATATTTGATGATTATTTGTTTGAAATAAAACTCTATTTCATTAAACTTAAATATCATCTCTCCTATAATATGAAACTTTTCAGCCATAACATATTCAACGGTTTATCTATTTAAAAAATTAATCAGTTATTTGGTGAATTAACTCATATAAAATATAAGAGAAATGCAAACCAATAAAATTCATAATGTTTTATAAAAGTAAAATTTTATAAATAAATGTATACACAATATAATATTTCAACAAACTATTTTTTAAAAAGTGTTGATTTCACTAAATTAATTTTATATCATAAAAATGGTTAAAATCTTAGACGAGATAATGAAAGAACTACCATCAGAAAAGGTGAGTTCTGTTGAATTTGAGGCTGCAAATCTTGTGGTATACACAAATTGTAGAAATTTTTTATTTTCTGGAAGAGAGACGATAAGAAAACTTGTTTCAAAATACAAAAAAAGAATAGAGTTAAGGTCTGATTCCCAGATGCTATCTTCACAGGAAGATACTGAAAAAATTGTAAGAGAAATTTTTCAGGATGTAGTTATAGGGGATCTTAAATTTGATACAGCAAGAAGTAAGCTTATAGTTGAGGTTGATAATGTGGGAGTTGCTGTAGGAAAAGATGGAAACAATCTTAAAGAGATACAAAGAAAAACAATGTGGTCAATAGTTGTAAAAAGGATTCCTCCATTAAGAAGTTCTGTTGTAGATGCAATGCGTTCTGTTGAATATCAAGAATCAGAATACAGAAGGAAATTTTTAAATAAAGTTGGTAAAAGAATTTATGGAGGATGGACAAAAGGAAAGATTAAGGGATGGTCAAGAGTCACATTTTTAGGAGGTGCTTCTCAGATAGGTAGATCAGCAATTTATCTTCAGACTTCAGAATCAAGAATACTTTTTGATTGCGGAATAGATCCATCTGTTGAAATGGGTAATCCAGAAGAATTTCCATACCTTGATTCACCAGACTTTAAATTAGAAGATGTTGATGCAATAGTTATATCTCATGCACACATGGATCATTGTGGGTTATTGCCATATCTTTATAAGATGAATTACAAAGGTCCAATTTATTGTACAGAACCAACAAGAGATTTAATGGCCTTGTCGCAATTAGATTTTATTAAAATAACAAGTTCCTCTTCGCAAAATGGTTCAATATACAGAGCTGAAGATATAAAGGAAATGATAAAACATGTAATTCCATTAGAATTTGAAGAAGTGACAGACATAGCTCCTGATATCCGTTTAACATTCTATAATTCGGGTCATATATTAGGTTCAGCATTCTGTCATATAAATATAGGAAATGGACAACACAATTTTATGTATACAGGAGATTTTAATTACTCAAACAATCAAAGATTGCTTAATCGTTCAGAAACAGAATTTCCAAGATTAGAAACTCTTCTTATGGAAACAACATCTGCAGGAATAAAAGATTATGCAATGCAAAGAGCAGATGCAGAAGAAGAATTATTAAAAATAATTATTGATAGATACGTTAAATCAGGAAAAGTTCTTATTCCAGTTTTTGGTATCGGAAGAGCACAAGAAATGCTTTTGGTAATAGAGAGTCTAATTAAGCAGGGTAGACTCCCAGAAGATTTAGATGTATTTATTGATGGTATGGTTTGGGAAGTTACAGCAATTCATACAGCTTATCCAGAATTTTTAAACAAGGTCTTAAAAACACGAATACTTAAAGGAGATAATCCTTTTACAATTCCAAACTTTAAAAGAGTTGGATCATCTGTTGAAAGAGAAGCTATATTTCAAAGTTCAAAGCCTGCAGTAGTGCTTGCAACATCTGGTATGCTTAACGGTGGAACTTCTGTAGAATATTTTAAAAGATTTGCAACAAGTAGCAATAATGCAATAATTTTTGTAGGTTATCAGGCAGAAGGTAGTCTTGGAAGGCGTATTAAAGATGGTCAAAAAGAGATATTGATTAGCAATACTGGAAGTGCAGAAGATAAAGTGAAAGTAGAAATGTCTGTGTATGAGATGAAAGGAGCATTTTCTGGTCATTCAGATCTGTTTTTTAGTAAAAAATTTGTATCAACAATATCTGTTAAACCTAAAAAAATGATATTAAATCACGGTGAAATTACAAAAATAAAATATTTTGCAAATGTTGCAAAAAAGATATTCCCAAATGCAAAAATATATTGTCCTGAAAACCTTGAATCAGTAAGGCTTCAATAACAATTTTCACATCATGATTTTATGTTAAATTAATAATTTTCATACAACATTTAAGTCTTTTTATATGTTAATTATAACAAAAAAATAACATCGAAGGAAACATCAATTCTTTTTTAAATATTGTTATGCAACAGTAAACACTGTATGGAAATATTTATAAAGCGAAGCTTGTTATCATATAGTATGCCTGTCAATGGGGCAGACATACGGTAAATTGGGCCTGTGGCTTAATCCGGTATAGCGCTGCCCTTGCAAGGCGGAGGCTCCGGGTTCAAATCCCGGCGGGTCCATTTGAGTGCAGTTTCCAAGTTTAACTTGGAAACAAAGGATTGAGGAAATCTTTACAGATTTCTTATGAGATTGAGTAACGAAGTTTTTGGTTCCTACTTGGAAAAATATTTTCCAAATAATAATCAAATCTATTATGTGGATGACTTGGCTTGTGTAGCGATGAAGGACGCGATAAGCTGCGATAATCCTAAGGTAGAGGCATATTCTCATTGAACTTAGGGTTTCCGAATTGGACTTCCTGATTATCCGCTCGACGGAGGCATCACTTGGAGAACTGAAACATCTTAGTATCCAAAGGAAAAGAAATCAAAAGAGATTCTGTTAGTAATGGCGAATGAAACCAGACAAGATCAAACTGAATCAGATATAGTAATATATCTGAGATGTGGATGGGTCATTTTTCTACCTGTTATATGTCCAAAAGTAACCTGGAAAGGTTTACCTAAGAGGGTGATAGTCCCGTATGTACACCATAACAGGAGTTTATGATTTCACGAGTAGTGTCTATTGGAAATTAGGCGCGAATACGGGGGACATTAATCTCCAAATCTAAATATAACACAAGACCGATAGTGAATTAGTACCGTGAGGGAATGTTGAAAAGTAATCTTAACCGATTGTGAAAAGATCTGAAACATAATAGATATAGGATGTTGCGGCTTTTAGGAGTTGCAACGTACGTTCTGAATAACGGGCCAGGGAGTTTTTCTTTATGGCGAGACGAAAGTCGTAGCGAAAGCGAGTTATCGCAAATATTGAGGATAAGGGTATTAACTGTGCCTTTAGTCATAAGGAAATCACCCGAAACCAGATGATCTATACCTGAGCAGGTTGAAGCGGAAGTAAAATTTCGTGGAGGACCGAAGTAGTACCTCGTCTAATGGTTTATGTGACTTGGGTATAGGGGTGAAAAGCCAATCGAATCTGGTGATAGCTGGTTCCGACCAAAATTGGCCTTAGTCAAGTCTTCGTGGAGAATGTTGTTGGGGTAGAGATACTGATAGGTGTTTTGGGGCGATATTTCGCTTCAAGCATCAGTCAAACTCCGAATCCAATAACTTTGTAGAAGCGAGGAGACGGGAGTGCACGGGGTAAACTTGCACTCCGTGAGGGGAACAACCCAGACATCAGTTAAGGCCCCTAAATGTCAATCAAGTGATAAAGGGTAAAGGGCGTAAATATTCGAAGACAAAAAGGAGGTTTGCTTAGAAGCAGCAATCCTTTAAAGAGTGCGTAACAGCTCACTTTTCGAGAGTATTTGCCCCGAAGATAATCGGGTCTAAATTGACTGCCGATACTGATGTTCATGCCTAAGAGGCATGTAAGGTAGGTCGGTGCTAAACGAGGGTAGAAGCATGTTCTAAAGAGTATGTGGACCTCGTTTCGACAAGAATCCTGGCGGTAGTAGGAAAATAGATGTGTGAGAATCACATCCGGCGAAAGGGCAAGGGTTCCTTATCAATGTAGTTCAGATAAGGGTTAGTCACTCCTAATTTTAGTCCTAATTGGATTTAAGAGAAAGGGAAACAGGTTAATATTCCTGTACTATATGAATAGATGTGGCGACACTGCTTTTATTTTGGACGATTGGGGTTAACTGTTACTAAACTTGTTTAGTTTAAGGAAGATAAGACAATGGAGTATTGTTATGGTGAGAAGTTGTTTAAATTCCGATGAGTAATTTACGGTGATACCTAAATTCTTTGAAAACAAAATAAATGCGATTTTATATAAGTGTACCGACATCCGGCACAGGTGCCCCTAGGTGAAAAGCCTAAGCCGTGTAGAGCTAATCTTCGTAAGGGAATTCGGCAAATTAGCCACATATCTTCGGTAAATGTGGTCCCTAAACTATGGTAATTAATATTATAATTTTAGGGTGCAATAACAAAGATGGTCCGACTGTTTAATTAAAACATAGGGAACTGCTAGTCGGTAACGATGTGTATAGTTCCTGAAGTCTGCCCACTGCCAGCAACTTAAACCTCTTTTCAAGGAGGCCAAGGTCTGGTAAAGGGCGGGGATAACTATGATCCTCTTAAGGTAGCGTAATACCTTACCGTTTAAATGACGGCTTGCATGAATGGCGTAACGAGATTGTCACTGTCCCTACGAAGAACTCTCCGAATACACTATCCCGGTGCAAAAGCCGGGGACTCCAAGTGGGAAGTAAAGACCCCGTTGAACTTTACTGCAGCCTGCTATTGTGATCAATTCTGCAATGTAGCAAGGAGCTTCGGCAAAAGAGTAATACTTGCCGTTGCAGGGTTGGTTGCTTATCTCTATATGGGAAACAGTAGTTGGTGGGCAGTTTGGCTGGGGTGGCACCCTGCTGAAAAGATATCAGCAGGGCCCAATGGTTGGCTCAGTCGGTTTAGAAATCCGACGTAGAGTGTAAGGGCAAAAGCCAGCTTTATTCTGATTGCCACAATGCCAATCGGAATTGAGAAATCATGGCCTAACGAGCTTCAATGTGTTCCTTAATGGGACCTTGAAGTGACAGAAAAGTTACCACGGGGATAACAGAGTTGTCGCTCCCGAGAGTTCATATCGACGGAGCGGTTTGCTACATCGATGTCGGCTCATCCTATCCTGGCAGTGCAGCAGCTGCCAAAGGTGGGGGTGTTCACCCATTAAAAGGGTTCGTGAGCTGGGTTTACAACGCTGTGAGGCAGTTGGTTTAATATCTGCTTGGAGTGTTTAGTATCTGCGAGAAAGACACATTTAGTACGAAAGGAACGGTGTGTCGTAGCCACTGGTGTATCTATTGTCTATATAGGCACGTAGAGCAGCTACGCTATCAGGGATAAAGGCTGAAAGCATCTAAGCCTGAAACTCTCCTCTAAAAAAGATACTTGTTTGCGAGTAAAAGACTCGTTCGATAGGAGTGGGGTGTAAGATAGAAGCTTCGCGACTATTTTAGCCCGCACTTACTAAAAAACACTCTTTAGGAACAAAAACAAAGTTACTCAATCTATTCAATCCTTTAGCATACAACACTCAAAATTTTTTTTTTATGTTATAGTTTAAAGCTTAGCATAGGATTTATTATAAATAGAGGGTTATAAAAAACCTATAAAACAATTAGGGCTTATAAGGTTTTTTTGATAACACTCTTCTGAGAATTTTGGGTTTTTTTTAAAATTCTCAATATTTTTTTTAACAAAATAATTAAAGAAATAGTTTAAATTAATTATTTTTTTCAATTTGAGATATCTTTTCAAGTCTTACAATATGTCTTTTAAGATTTGAAAATTCAGTTGAAATAAATGTTTTAATAATATTTTCATAATTATTAATATCAAACTCTCTTGCTCTTAAAGTTAATATGTTACAATTATTATCAAGTCTTGACATTTTAGAAGAATATTCATCAAAACAAAACACAGCTCTTATATTATCAATCTTATTTGCAGCTATCTGCATTCCTGTTCCACTTCCACAAATAAGGATTCCACATGAATTAGGGGTTTTTAAAACCATTTTTGAGACACAAACTGCATAATCAGGATAATCAACGCTTATTGACGAAAATGTGCCCATATCCTCAAATTCTAAATCAAAGTTGTTTAAAACTTCGCACACTTTTTTCTTTGCATCCAATCCTGCATGATCACAGCCTACAAATATTTTTTTGAATACATATTTATCTTTAGTCATTTTTCATGATTTTTTTTGTTTCAATTTTGTATTCTTCAACATTTGGTTGATCAAAAGTGTTAATATTCATTATTTTGCCAAGAAACATAGTCATTACCATAAAAAATTGCATAAGATATCCCACACTATATTCATCAGCACAATCAAGTTTAATTTCATACATTCCAATTTTTCTTTTAATAAATGCAGATTTTACACCATCAAAAATATTAAGATATATGTCATTTAATGAATTTGGAAATATACCATCACTTACATTATTTAGTCCTTTATTTCTTGTTTTTAATGAATCATTATTTTTTAATACATTTAGAAAAATATGAAGTTTATCATTTTTACCTCCCAAAAATAATTGTGCCATAGAGTGTAAATCTGTAGTTCCAATAGAAACCATTGGTGTTATATTAGTATTAACTTTTTTGTTGTTGTTATTAAACTCTTTAGCACAGCTTTCTGCTAAAAGTTGCCTAAACCATTTACCTATATCTTCAAATGCAGTATAAAACAAAAACATATTAACAATTTCAATCTTTTTTTTTTCATAAAAATACTTATGATACATAGCAGATTTGAATGCATCATTTTTCACCATAGATTTATTTAAAGAATCATTCACAGCATCTTTTGCACCTTCAAGAATTTTTTTTGTATTTATTCCCATAAATTCAAGAGGGAAAAGCGAAACATTAGAAAACACACTAAATCTACCGCCAACTTTTTTAGGAATGTTAAGTATACTATACTCATTTTCTTTTGCAAATTTTTCAAGTTTTGAATCATTGTCTGTTGTTATTACTACATAATCCTTATAATTATAATTTGCATATTTTTTCATACTATCTTCAAGAATTGAAAAAATTGCTATAGTTTCTGTTGTAGATCCTGATTTTGATATTACATTCAAAACCACTTTTTTTCCAGCTTTCAATTCATTAATAAATATATTATTGATTTGAGCTATTTTATTAGGATCAAGAGTATCTGCAAAATAAATATTTTTTTTAGAATTACTATTATCAAATTGTTTAGCAAGTGCACTATGTATTGCCATAGTTCCAAGATTAGATCCACCTATGCCAACAAGGAAAAACGAGTTTGCATCTTTTAGTTTTTTTACAAGCTTAGAAGAGTTCGTTACAAATTCATTTTCAAACGGTAATATTATGCTAGCAGTATCATTATCATATTGTTTTTTATTGATAACGCTTTTTATTTCTTTTATATAATCTATTATTATGTTCTTATCTTTTTCATCAAAATCATGATTAGACAAGCCAAGACCCAAAAAATCCATATTAAGACGACTCATAAATTAAATACAGAATATAGCTTATTTAAATTTTTGTTTTAACATTAAAATTGAGGTTTTAGGAATTATTAAAAAAACTTTTATTTATTAATGTTTAATTTTTTGTAAATATTTTTCCCAATCTTTATCAAATTTTTCAATTCCTATATCAGTTAAAGGGTTATAATACATCTTATCAAATATTTCGTATGGAATAGTTACAATATCAGCCCCAGCTTTTGCACACAAAAAGACATGATTTGTGCTTCTTATACTTGCGGCAAGAATTTTAGTTTCAAATCCATAATTCGCATAAATAGTTTTTATGTCTTTTATTAATTCCAATCCATCCCATCCTTGATCATCAATTCTTCCAATAAAAGGGCTTATTATGTATGCTCCTGCTTTAGCTGCAAGTAATGCCTGATTTGCAGAAAAGCAAAGTGTAACATTTGTCTTAATTTTTTCATCGCTTAAAATTTTTACAGCTTTTAATCCAGTTTTTGTCAATGGTATTTTAATTATTACATTTTTACTTATTTTTGACAATTCTCTTGCTTGAATCAATATGTTTTCAACAGAACTTGTGTTTGTTACTTCTGCACTTACAGTAAAGTTTTTATCACCATTTTTTTTAAAAATTTCAATAATTTTCTCAAGAATTTTTTCAAAAGGAATATTCTCTTTTGCTATTAAAGAAGGGTTTGTAGTAACACCATCTATTAAACGAGTTTCACATGCATTTTTTATTTCATCTAAATTTCCAGAATCAATATATATCTTCATACATTAATACAAGAAAAGTAAATTTATAAAAATTTGTAACTGTTAATAAAAAGATAGTTCAAAAATTATTTAATAAATACTTTAGCAATAGTTCCTATCAACCTTTTATACATTATCTTAACTTTATCAGAATAACTAATATCACCCTTATCATTCTGTGCTTTCATTTGTATATTTATTTCTTTTTCATCAAAATTATCAATAGTGTCTGATAAATCCAAATTGATTGTAAACATTCCTTTTTCCTTATATCCTATTTTGTATTCAACACCATCTATTACAGCACTTATAATAGATTTTTGATTTACTGTTGAATCAGAATTTACATCATTGTTTACAAGATAAATCTCACTTGCAGTTTTGTATATTCCACTTCCATATATTTCATCAATACTTATTTTTAGTTTATGTGTTGTTTTGTTTATTGTTATATTATTTTGATTAGTGTTGTTGTTTACATCAGTAACAGTTACAAAAATATTGTTTATATTCTCATTCAATGCAACAGAACAAGCAAAAGAATTATCATCAAAATAACATTCTCCACCCTTAACTGTAACACTTTTAATAGGTTGAAATGATATTATATTTCCTTGTATAAAATGATTATCATTTTCTGTAACAAAATCATTTCCATTAAAAAATATTTCTGGATTTCCACTTGTCTGTTTAAATATTATTGTCTGCGGGTTTTTTAATTTGAAAAAAGCATTATATTCAAATTTAAGTCCTGACTGTTCTAAACCTTTCATATTTATTGCCCTATAACCATATCTTTGTGAAAGTGGTAATTTAAAATAGTCTGAACTAAGGTAAATTCCATCAAAATTAAATCCATCATAATATTTTAAAATATTTGAAACGCCCAAACTTTCATCATTATTAAAGATGTTTCCATCTATAAACTGATATGTATCTACAAAATCTTTATTTATTACTATTTCAGATTTTTTTTTATCATTGTATAAGACACTACCTAATGTTTTAGTTATTCTATTTCCATACAAGTCATAACCTTCAATATTTAAGTTTCTAGTATCAGTTACATCTATTATTGCTTCAAAATATTTTCCAAATTTACTATATGAATTTTGTTTATTGAACTTTAAAGAACTCCAGTTAAAAAAGTCATCATCAATAAAACCTCTTATCATAACTTTATCCACAGTTGCAGAATTCTCTATATAATCAAGTTTTATATCTGTTGTTGATAGGCTTGTTTTGTAATAAAAAATTTGTTCAACCTCTTTATAATCTGCATCAATAAATATAAATTTGATAATTCCGTTTGCCTTATCAAGATTTATATTAAGATTTATGGAGTTATCCTTTAATATTTCATAATCAATTTGTTCAATTCCATCAAGATATATTTTTTTAAACGCTATGTTTTTTGAGGGGGTTATCGAAAAGACATTATTACCAGATTTTGCAAAAATAGTATTCCCTATCTGATTTCCAGAATTTATTTTTATTTTATTTATAAGTGTTATTTGATGGTTAACATTTATTGAATCTTTTAATGTAAAAGTATTTCCAACAATATCACTTACAAAAACTTCAATTTCATAAGTACCTGTTTCAAGTTCTTCAATATCAAATATATAATAATCACCTTTAATTTCAAGATTAGAGGAGCTATAAAGATTTCCATTAACCTTTAAAGTTACTGATTTTGGTTTGATACCAGAATCATCAGTTATCTTAAAGTATAAAAAATCAGTATTTGCAATATTTTTCAGATTTATCATATCTATTTTAGGTTTTTCAACATCTCTATATACATTAAAGTTGAATTTTTTATTTTGAGGTCCAACTACAAGTATATTATTTTTACCTTCAGCAAGGTTTTCTGCAAAAAATTCAAATTTTTTCTGATTAACATCAACTTCAAAAAATTTACCATCATTCATTCTAAGCATTACGCTATTAACATCAACATTAGTATAACCATCAATTTTTATAGCATTGTTGCTTGTAACTTTTTCATAATTAATTTTTTCAAACAAAAATTCAGGATTTACATAATAAACAGTTATTTCATTACTTTCACTTCTAAGATCACTAGCCTTTATAGTATTTTTACCTTCATTTAGCAGTATAAAGTTTCCAAAGTTTCCAGATGAATCAGCAAGTGTATACACACCATTTATATAGATTACATTTCCAGCAGGATTTCCCATGCTAGTTATTTTCCCGTTAACATAAAAATTTCTTAAAGAAGTATAAACAATATTGTCATTTAATAATGTTATACTGCTAGTTTGGCTATTAAAATTAGGATTAAGCTGTTCTGTCATTATTATTCTTTCAACATCACTAGATTTTCTGTTTCCACTTTTGGCATAAAATCTTACGTAGTTAAGTCCGCTCTTAAGATTGTTAAGAGTCATTCTAAAGGTATTATTCTCAACATTTGTGGTAACATATCTTCCATCATATTCAGCAACAACTTCAACATTTCCAAATGCACTTCCTGTAACTACCATGCTTGATGACAAAGATTCAAGGTTTACATCAACAATAGGTGGCATTACCTGCAAATCATCAAAGATATACTCAAATTTTTTATTTATAAAGGCATTATTTTTACCATAAGCATTAATATCAAAAACATAAACACCGCTCTCAAGGAAAGGGGTTATCTGTTCAAGTTTAAATCCGTTTTTTAATTCAAAAATCAACTTATTCTCAGGATTATATTTTTTATAGACCTCAACACTGTATTTTTCAAAAACAGGATTGTTCTTTAAATCAGTCAATTCAAAAGAATTTACTGCAGTGTTCATTCTTACACATTCATCATCATAAGTTTTAAAAAAACATTCTGCATAAACTCCAAAAGGAATGCAGGAAATGAACGCAAGTATTAGCACAATACGAAATATACCAAATCTCATAAAAATTAATCACACAATTATATTATATATGTTAATTGTCAATATAAAGTAGTAAAAATTAGAAGAATATTTTTTCTGCCTTTAATGCCTTTTTAATTTTAACTATCAGTTTTTCATCTATCTCAATATCTGAGAATTTTGTAGTATCAGTGAATATTTTTTCAGAGTATTCTTCTTTTTTATTGTTTTCAATATTAATAATTTTATTGTTTGGGACATCTATAACAAAAATATTTCCATCATAGCTTATAATTTCAGCGTTAAGATTTTCTCCATGTTTTATTAACAATCTATTTTTTTTAACAGAACTGCTAAGTAGTTTATTTCTATAATCTCTTATTTCTGACAATATATTTCTTGCCTGTTTCAAGCTTTGGTTTATCTCTGTTGAAGTTAGTGTTCTTTTTCCCAATTCATCCTTAGTCTTGATAAAATTAGATAGATATTTTTTTACAAAAGGTGGAATTTTTCCAGAATCAACAAAATCTTTTACAAACTTGTTAATTATATCATTTTCTTTAAGGTTGAAAAGTCCAGGTAATGTTTGCATCTGATTTATAAGTTCTGAATATGTTGAGAGTATTGATTCACGACTTTTATCATCTGATATTTCTTCAAACATTTCTTTAATTTTTGCAAGGTATTTCTCTGCATCCCTAATCATATTATCTACATCTTTTCCACTAATATCAACATCACTTTCATGTTCAATTTTTTTAAACATTTTAACAGTATTCTCTAATATATCAACTTGAGATTTAGTGATGCATTTTTCTTTTTCATGCAATACTTCCTTAAACATTTTTACTGTTTCCTTAGGAGTTGTTGGATTAAATCCTTTAAGCATTAATATCGCCTGTGAAGGGCTTAAAACAGCATTATATATATCATTTGTTATTACTTCTGCAAAAATCTTTTTCGCTCTTTCGATAAGTTTATTACCAACTTCCATGTGCATATCAATAGCTTCAGCAGAAGGTTTTATTTTTCCTAATTTTAATAATTCTTTCCATGCAGAATATATTCCTCTATCATAAAAAGGTACTCCATCTCTTAAAAAGGTAAACATTACAGGATGTGCATCCTTTAGTGCATCCCAGAAATCAGTTAATAAATACACCTGACAATGCAACTGTATTCCTGTCAATTGAGCAACCTCAGCAGACATCTGCCATACAAGTCTTGTCAATTGATCTTTTACCTGTAATCTTGGCATTTTTTTAACATCAGTATCATCAACTACTATAAAAACATCAAAGTCATTAGATTTTTCTCCTCTAAGCCAAGATCCTGCTCCTGCATAAACAACAATATATTTTTCAAATTTTTGCAACAACATGTTTTTATGTATTTCAATTGTTTTTAAGGCTGATATAAAGCCTCTTCTATCTTGATATACAAGAGAAGATCCAATTTGTTTTAATTCATCATATATAGCATCAAAACAGTTCTCCCTTACATTTGAAATTGAAAGTCCTCTAAAAGATATGTTTTTATTCTTTTTCAAAAAAAATGTACTTTCATTATTTTTTTCATCTTTCTTTTCTACAAGGAATTTATCAAAATCTTTTTCAAAAAATATTTTTGGATCAAAAAATGGAATATTCTTTTCGAAATCATCAAATAGAAAAAACAAAGAAAGTTTTTCAAAATTAGGTATTGCTCTATTTTCAACAAATTCAATAAGAGGAGTTAAAAAAAATCCCATATTATGTTTTTGATCCTTTTTGTCTACAAATTCAACTATTTCCCTTATGTGTTCTTCCTGTTTTTTCAGTATTTTTTTAAATTCAGGATTTATCCTTTCCATTTCTTTTTCAAATACAATTTTTAAATCATCTTCTTTCGATTCATTTTTTTTTGATTTGTGTTCTACCATACAACTAAAACAGAAAAATAATTTATAAGTGTTTGCTATTTTTAAAGAATAGAAAAAAAACTTACAATAAGTAAATAAAAATGTTTATAAAATTCAAATAAAATAAAAATACTAATATGTCAGAAAAAATTTCCGTTGTAAAGGAAAAACAGTTTACATACAAAGGTTATTTTGATGTAAAAAAAGCATACAAGAGTTTAATGGGTTACATAGAGGATAATATGCTTTACGATTTATCAGAAAAAGAATATGAAGAAGAAAATGTGCCAGGCAAAAAAACAATAGTTTCAAATTGTGATGCAACAAGAGTATTAAATGATTACTTTAAGATTAACATTAAATTCAAATTTTCGCTATCAGGTGTTGATGAAGAAGTTTTAATAAATGATTCAAAAACAATTCTAACCAATGGTAAAGCAACAATAGCAATAAACGCATTTTTAGATTATGATGCAGGTGCAGGTCCAGACAGTGGTCCTTTAAAGGCATTTATAGATAAGGTTTATTCAAAATATGTTGGAAGTTCTGATTTAGAAGAAGCCAAAATACAGGCTGGTAAAGATGTAGCAGATGTTATAGGTCGTTTTAAAGATCTTATGCATGCAAGTATAAAATGAAAAACAAAAAAGTAGTTAGTCAGGTTGGTGCAGGAATAATAGCTATGACATTATTACTGCTTGTTGGTGCGATATTTATGGATGATTCAGGTTCAAATAGAAGCAATTATTCAAAAAACAGAAATAATTACTCAGATGATTTGCCAGAATCATATATATTTTATCTAAAAGATACAGACATAGGTCGTCAGAAAAAGACAACCAATAGTTTTCCAAATTTCAATTTGGGATCAAAAGAGCAAGACAATATAATATACATGGATAACGCATTTAACATTAAATCAACACCATTTTCAAAAATATACTACTCTTTTACTTTAAATTTTAATGAACCAGAAAATATTGAAAAACTTTTAATATATGGAAATTTAAAAAAAAACACAGGCAAAAATGAACTTATAATAAGAGTTGGGGATAAGATATATTACAAGGGTTCTGCTAGAAATTCAGAATTTCCATTAATAATAAATTACAGACCAGGCAAAAATGTTACAAGTGCTCTTTTAACAATAGAGATAGACAAACCACCATTTTACAGTATATTCAATTGGAACAGTTATTCATTTTCAGAATTAAAAGTAGTAGAAAAAATAAAAGATAAGTCAAATCATTACAAAGAATTTAGTTTTAGTATAGATGATTTATTTCTTGAAAGAGTTGAGACTAATCTGGTAGTTAATTGTGACACTGTAAAAATAGACAATTATAAACCAATAAAAATAGAAGTTAATAATTACACTTTGGCAGATTTTACACCAAATTGTACATCTCATTACAATAGGGTTAATAGAGAAATACCATTAAACATATTAAAAACAGATAACAATAAAATATCATTTAAGACAGATGGATACTATACTATAGGTTATTCAATAAATAGTATTTTTTACAATGACAAAGATGTATACAAGTTTAATATAAACAATTTTAACAACGTAATAGATATAGTTATGTATGGTGATTTTGATTCAGAAGTAATAGATATAAGGTTAAATTCAAAGACAATGTCTCTTAGAAGAAATGAGATTAAGTCAATTATCCAATATTTAAGATATGGAACAAACGAGTTAAAAATATTGACAAAGCCATTAAGCATCAAAGAATTGATTATAGAAACCAATGATTTTTATTAAAGTTTATAAAAAACAAAAAATTCTAATATTCTTATGGATAAAAAAGAGCTTAAAAAAATATCAAATCAGTTAAAACCAGTTTTTTTCATAGGTAAGAATGATATCAGTGATAATTTTATAAAACAACTTGAAGATTATCTAGAAGTTCATTCTGTTGTCAAAATAAAAGTAAACATTGCAACATCTAAAGATTCATGCAAAGAATTCGCTGAAAAGATCGCAAACATAATATCAGCACAAGTAATAGATATAAAAGGCATGACCTTTACAATACATAAAGAAACATTTTGATTGTTTAAAAATTTCAAAAAATCATATTAATTTTTTAATTTACTTAATACTATATAAATCTTTTCGTAATCGTATATTAAATCTTAGAATTTTTGTTACATTTATATTATACAAATATTTATAATTTTTAAAAAAAACATATATTATATATTATGTTTGGACAAAAAAAAAATATAAAATCAATATCTGCAATTATATCCACATTATTACTTTTAAGCATTACTATAATATCAGTTTTAGGTTTTCAATTATGGTATGATAGCAATCTTTCTTTAACATTAAGTAATGTTGAAGAAGTTTCAAACAGGAATATTAAAACAGTATCAATATCTGCATTAATAGGTAATACATTATACATAAACAACAAAAATAATGACACTTTAAAAATAAAAGATATAAAAGTAGATGGGGTTTCATGTCTAATACAATTATCAAACATTTCTTTAGGAACAACAGAAGTAAATATAGAAAATTGTTTACTTATGGCAAAGAGTTCTACACCAGAAATAATTTTAATAACTGATTATGGATTGATAAGTAAAATAATTTATTTAAAAGATTTTAAAAATCGTTATTTATCATGCACATTAGATGGAATATTAAAAAATCATGGACAAGGATATAATTTCTATAATTCATCAAATGTAGCTTACGGACAGGAATGCTCGTACATATTAAGAGTATGTGATAATGGAACATATACTGGCAATGAAAGTTTTACATTTAAAGATTGTTTTTTAGAAAATCAGGATACACATCCTGATGAATTTAGTTTTACAAATTATAGTTTGATAAATTTTAGTACTTTAGTTTTATCAGAAGAAGTAACAGTAACAGGTTTTGATGGAATATTAACAGTAACAGTAACAGGGAGTGGTAATCCAGAAATAAGTATCAATAATGATTCTTTTACAAACATTGCACAAATATCTGCAAACGATAATTTACGTATAAGACTTACTTCATCTGCTAATGCGTCTGAAAAACATATTGTAAACATTACTGTAGGTAATTATTCAACCTTATGGAGTGTTCAGACAAAAGATTATATTCAAATAACAGAATCATTAGGAATCAAACATTGGGAAGATGATACTTATGCATTAAATTGTAAGGGTTATAAGACACCGTATAATTCAAATTATAACTATGGTGGAGAAATAGGAAGTGGAACTTATAGAATAGATCCAGATGGTATAGGTCCAATATCAGCATTTGATGTTTATTGTGAAATGGATTTGCTGGATGGTGGATGGACAAAGATAATTTATGGTTACGATACTACACTAGCTTACATGAGTAAGTTTGGAAGCACCAGTCAAATTTCATCAACCTTTCATAAGGATAGTTCAAAAGGAATAAGTTGGGGAACTAATTCTGATTCTAATGCAAGAACATTCAACATAGCAAATATAGGCTTTAGCGAGTATTTTTTAGAATTTAGTGGTTATTACAATATTCCATCAAATTCTTTAGGTTTAATCAGAATAACAAATTCCTCATTAAATGGTCAAAATTGGGATACTGCTAATTATACAAATGTTTTTGTTAGTTTTGGTTTAAGTGATGGTCATTCAAATCCCTTAAACATGCAATATCTATCTTATGATAATAATACTGTCAATATTGGAGATATAATAAATCAACAGGTTGTAATAAATTCAAATACATCATATATAAACATATTTTATTACCAAGGTTACCCTATAGGTTACAGATACATAAACAAATTGTACGTAAGATAAAAATTTATTTTACGGTTACACTTTTTGCAAGATTTCTTGGTTTGTCAGGATTATTGCCTAATGCTAATGCCATTTTTAATGCCACAAGTTGCATCATTATTGCAGAAAAAACTTCTTTAAATGCAGTAGTTGTTTTAATAAAATAATCAAAAACATCATTGTTTTCATTTCCAATTCCAATCAAGATTCCACCACGAGATTTAACCTCTGTTGCATTTGCAATAGAAAGTTTATCACAGCCAATAACAAATACAGGCACATCATTTTCAATCAAGGCTAAAGATCCATGTTTTAATTCGCCAGCTGAAAATCCTTCACAATGAATATAACTTACTTCTTTCATTTTTAATGCTCCTTCCATCGCTAAAGGATAATTGATTCCCCTTCCTATAAAAAACATGCTATTAGAATTTTTAAATCTTCTAATTATTTCATCTATTACAAAAAGATTGCCATCAATAGTAGTTTGTTTAAATATTTCTTGATATTCTTGTGAGATAAAATTTTCAATTTGGTCAATACATTTATTTAAACTGGCATCAATAATATAATTTATCAAAAGTTGCATAACAAAAGCCTTAGTAGAAGCAACACTTATTTCCTGTAAACAATTAAGATACAAACTATAATCTGCAATTCTGTCTATTGTTGATTTAGGAGTATTAGTTATAACACATATTTTATTCAGTTTATGTTTTTCACTAATATTTTTCAAAGGTTTTATTATATCAGCTGTTTCTCCAGATTGAGAATACACAAACAAAAGCGAGTTATTAATCATATCAACATAATTTTCAAGCTCACATCCTAAAATCATTTGAGAAATTATTCCATTTCTTAAAAGAATATAATGTAATACATTTCCTGCATTATAAGATGTTCCAGAACCTATAATATATATTTTGTCTGTTTTATTTTCCTTGATAAAATCCGTTATCAACTGTATATTTTTAATGTTAAAATCATTAAATAGGTTGATATTTTGTGATTGAAATATTTCTTGTTCCATAAATGTTAAACCATTTATAAGATTGCTACAAATATTTCTTTTATGTACTTGTTTATTATTTTCCCATTTTTGTGTAAAATCATCCAAAAGAATAGTATTTGAGTGCATAAAAGATAAACCAAAATGCAATTTGTCTTCAAGTTTATAAGCAAAAAATATATCCTGATCATCCAGTATAATTCTTAATAGTGAGTTTTCATCTACATAATTCATATCAGAAGATAATACGAATCCATTTCCTATATACCCTGCAATAAGTGGATTTATATTCTTGTATGCAATAATCATATCATTACAGTTTAAAACATAAGAAAATTCTCCTTCAAGTTTACAAATAACCTCTTTTGTAACTTTAAGCAATATCTTATAATCTATATTTTCAAAAGATATTTTATACAAATTCATGTAATACTCGTACAGATTAACTATAACTTCTGTATCAGTATCCGATTTAAACAAATAGCCATGGTTAATCAATTCATTTTTAACATTAGAATAATTTTCGATAATCCCATTCATAACAACATGAAAAATGTTAGAAAAACTACTATGAGGATGTGCATTTTTAATGCTGACTCCTCCATGTGTTGCCCATCTTGTATGCCCAATCTCTATGTTGCTCTTTAATTTAGACAGACTCAATAACATATTTTCAGGAATTGATCCTACATTTTTCTCAATTTTTAAATCATTGTTTCCAAACGAACGCAACAATATTCCGTATGAATCATAACCTCTGTATTGAAGAAAACTTAATGCTTTAAGAGAAAGATCAGGATTTTTATCTTCTGAAATTCTTGCAATAATACCACACATATTTTTTCACCTTGCTAAAAAAAGGCTTAGAATATTTATAAAGTCTGTTAAAAAAATCATATTACTTTTATGAAAAAATTTATAATAGGTAGTGTATTAATATTCCATATATGAAATTAATTAAGCAAAAAGATGGAAAAACATACGTTATAAGTGCTAAAGAAGTAGAAGATATTTCATCTTTAAAAAACAATACCTCAAATGAGATACTAAAACTTATTTCATTAAAGCCCATGTATCCAAAAGAGATTGCAAGAAAACTTTTATTACATGAACAAAATGTATACTATTACATAAGAAAGCTTGAATTAGCTAAAATCATAGAAATTGAAAGAACTGTTAATATAAATGGAACTACTGCTAATTATTATAAACCAAGTTCTCAGGCATTTTGTTTTATTGCTGGTAATTTTAAAGAAAGTTCAAAAGAATTTGTTAAAGAGTCAGATTTTTTAAAACCTTTCATCTTAAATGGAGAAATGAATTCAATAATTGTTGTAGGTAGTCCTGATCCTCATGGACCTCAAAAGGCAAGGTCAAAAGATGGATATTTTGGAATGGATCTTGCATTATTTCTTGGTAGTTTTCTTACGTGTATAAACGATTCAAAAATAAAACTTGATACAGAAATAACTCAAGAACAGGTAAAAGGGAACAATCTTATAGTCATAGGTGGACCTATAGTAAACAAAGTTTCTTCTATGTTAAATGAGCATATGAACATCTATTACGATGAAGATAAAAAAGGAGTATATTCAAAAATAACAAAAAAAACATACTTTAGTGATGAGATAGGCTATATCAATAAATTTGAAAATCCATTCAACAAAGAAAAAAATATACTTCTAATAAGTGGTCTTAGAAACACTGGAACCAAAAGTGCAATACTTGCATTTCTTAAACATTTTTCTGAATTAAAGTCAGGTAACAAATTTAAAAAAAACATAAACTCAAGAATTGTTGAAGGAATAGATCTTAATTCAGATGGAATAGTTGATGATGTTGAGTTTTTAGAATAGATAGTTTAAGAAAAATCCCATAGTCTAAAAAGAGAACTATGTAAGCCTTTACAATATGGATGTTTTAGAGTACTATCTTTTAAATAAGCTTACTAACAACAAGGTTTTTTTAAAAATTCTCAATAAAATTTAATCCAAAGGAGATTTTATTTTCTTTAACTCTCCATTTGTAACTTTTGTGTATATTTGTGTTGTTGAAAGATTTGAATGTCCAAGCAGTTCTTGTATTTTTCTTATATCAATTCCATTTTCAAGTAAATGTGTTGCAAAAGAATGTCTAAAAGTATGTACATGAACATCATTCATATTAATTTTTTTTCTTATATTTTCAATTGTTTTTTGTATAGTTCTTGGATTTAAAGGTTCTGATTTACTATTTGTAAATATAAAATCATCATTTTTTTTAAATTCTGCAAATTTTTTAAGTTCAGGAATTATTCCTTGTGCAAGGATTGACATTCTATCCTTTCCTCCTTTTCCATCCCTTATCCATATTACATTTTCATTAAAATCTAAATCTTTTTTTTTAATTCTTAATGCTTCATTTAATCTTAATCCAGATGAATAATATAACTTTATTATCAATTTATGTTTTTGATTATGAATATTATCAAAAAAAGCATTGATAGCAGTTTTGTCTATTACAATAGGAACTTTCTTTTGTATTTTTGGTGTTTTTATTATTATATTTTTTTTAAGTATTTCATTATAATAAAACAATAATGCAGCTTTTACAAGTGCAAGAGATTTATTTGAAAGATTATCATTACTCATCTTATCAGTAAGAAAAACTTTAATATCAATATCAGTAACATCTTTAGGATTTATTCCATATTTTTCAAGAAACTGTTTGTTGTACAGTTTATACATTTTGCTTGTCTGGTTAGAAAATCCACGAAGTTTTATTTCAATTTCAATTTCCTTTAAAATTTTAGACATGCAAGCTGTATCCATAAAAATAAAATAGAAGTAATCATATAAAAACCTTTTTAAATTAAAATATTTTTTAGAATCACTGTATTTTATATATTCCAACAAGAAATTCAGAATAATTATCCTTTTTTATTTCATACGATGGCATAAAAAAGTATTTTTTTAATATATTTAATACTTTATTGTGTTTTTTTTTATCGTACGTAAAAGAATCAACCTTTTTAAATCCGTGTGATTCAAATAAATAATCAAGACCAAACTGTGTAAAGTGATACACATGTGGATGATCCTTAATTGAAATTTTTAGAATTTTTTTGTTAAGAGCATTAGGTACATTGACATAAACGATTCCATTTTTCATCATGTCTTTTTTCATTTCATTTATAAAATCATCCAGTTTGTTTACATGTTCAAGTACATGTCTCATGTATATTATATCAAATTTTTCTTTAAACAGTCCTGATTTATAAACAGAATTTACAAAATATTTTTTATCCAAATCCTTAAAAATTAATTTATCTGGCTCAATACCTTTTGCTGATTTTATCTTATACCTCTTATTTAAAAACATTACATTTCTACCATTTCCACAGCCAATTTCTAACAATGTAGATTTTTTTCTTAACAATTTTTTATCTATCAATATGTTTAAATCATTTATGCATACTATTTCATTAAAATTAAATTTCTTATCAAAAGATTCAATAATTCTTGTAAATAAACCTTTTTGTCTTTTTCCGTAAAAATTATCATAATACTGTTTATTATAAAACTCACTTATTTCTTTGTCATCAATTATTGAAAAATAAATTTTTTTGTAAGAATCATAATAAACAGGAACATTAAAATATGATGATTCAGAAAAAACATTATCTTTATTTAAAATCATATTATTTGAAAAATTAGATATTTTAAAAAACTTGTTATTAAGAGATCGTTTTAGAAGACTATCACTTAAATACTTAAGAAGAATCTGTTTTTTTTAAAAAATTTAAAATTAATAAAGGGTTACTAAAAACCATATATTTTGAGGTTTTACAAATGATAATGTGACAAAAAACTCAAACATGGGCGTTTTAAAAAACATTATCTTTTAAAGAAGCTTAAGAAAAAATGAGGTTTTTTTAAAATTCTCAATATTTTATTCAACAAAAGAAAATGTTTCAATTTTCTTTCCATTTAACAACACATCAGATTTAAACATTGATATAGGTCTTGCCCATTGCTTTGAATCATCATCAGGATTTTGATATATTACAAGCAATTCATATGTTTCAGTATGTCTTGCAACACCAATAACCTTATAGACATCTCCTTTAAAATGCCTGTACTTGCCCATTTTTATCCCTTCAATTTCTTCCATAATTTATTAACTGAATTTTAATACTTATAAATTTTTAGAAATTACCTAGCAATCAACCAGAAGGCTTTCATTTTTTATGTTATTTTTTATTTCTAAAAATTACTATACAAATATTTTACAAATATTTATATTTAAAGATAAAAATTGAATGTTATGATAAGAAGTTCTCATTCTAAAAAGTGTATATCTCCAGTTGTTGCAACAGCTTTATTATTAGTTGTAGCAGTTGTAGCAGTAGTTGGTTTTCAGAATTGGTTTGCAACATATTCAACAAATGTTTTAAGTGGAGTTGAGGGTTCATCAGTAAATGATGTCTCATCAATAAACATTGAAACAGTTGCAGGAAACAGTTTATATATTAAAAATAGTGGATCTAACCTTAGTATTAAAGAGATAAAAGTTGGTGGCTATAGTTGTTATGATAATGATACTGTTTACAATACTGGAGTTTTTGAAATTGATATAAGTAGTTGTCTTGAAAATATTAGCATTTCAAATCCAGATGTTGTAGTTGTAACAGATAAGGGTTTGATTGAGAAAAAGATTTATTACAAACCAAGACCTAAAGCATGTTCTGTTGGAAATTTAGTTCTTGAAACAGGAGATTCTTATACATTTTATAAATATGATAAACCATACAATAACATAGCAGGATGCTCAGCAATTTCACAGGAAAGAACATGTTCTGGTGGTGTTTTAAGTGGCACAAATGAATATTCATATTTATCATGTAATGATAGTTTAGCGCCAACACAAGGTGGAGAATGGGTGCTTGTATTTGCAAATGAAGATTTAGGTGTAAATGAAGATTTTTATATTATGAAATATGAGGCAAAGTTTGTAGATATAGGTAGTAAAACACAGGATGTAACATATAAGGGATGGAGGTATGATACTGCTGGAGGTGATTTAAGTATAAGATCATATTCAACACCTGAACCAATAACATATATTACTCAAACACAGGCAATTGCTTCATGTGTTGCTTTAGGTACAGGTTACAAACTAATAACTCGTGCTGAATGGACAACAACAGCACGGGAAGCAGAAAACAATACATATAATTGGGATAGTGGTACAATATATTCTGGAAGTATGTATAGAGGACATAGTGATAGAATACCTAATTATATTTTACATGTTACAGATTTAAATGATGGTTATACTGATACGGGTAATTCCGGAACCTCAGAACAGAGAAGAACTTTAAAATTATATAGTGGAGAAATAATATGGGATTTAGCAGGTAACGTATGGGAATGGAATAGTGATGTTTATAACACTAATTCCGAAAGTTCATTAGGTCAAGGTGTAAGTGGTTCTTATGAATGGACAGATATAAGTTCATCCTACAATCATTTTAAGCCATACAATACATTTTTAACATCATCTAATGGAATAGGTAGAGTCTATACTGATGCTGATAATGCATATCCTTCTGGAACCATACATGCTTTTCTCTCTGGTGGTTATTGGTACAGTGATGGAGCTGGTGCTTTTGCATTAGAATTGTCTAATTCTCCTTTTTCAGTTAACGACTATGTAGGCTTTCGTTGTTCCTACAATCCATAATTTTAAAAAATACTATTTCTTTAATCATACCTAACAAAATTTTATATATCAATCAGTTTTAAATATATCACAATGAAAATACTTGTAATAAATTGCGGTAGTTCTTCTTTAAAATATCAGTTGATAGATATGCACAATAATGATGTATTATCATCAGGTGTTGCTGAAAGGATAGGTATTGAAAATTCTTTCATAAAACATGCAACATCATCAGAAAAGATAAGACTTGAAAAAGATCTTAAAGATCACAAGCAGGCTGTTGAAACCATACTTGACATACTTACACAAGGTGAAGGTAAAGTAATACAAAGTCTAAGTGAGATATCAGCAGTTGGTCATAGAGCAGTACATGGTGGAGAAATGTATTCTAAAAGTACATTAATAGATGAACAAGTTATAAAGACTTTAGAAGATCTTTGTGAACTTGCACCATTACATAATCCTGCAAATATTATAGGAATAAGAGCATGTCAATCATTAATTCCAAATGTTCCTCATGTTGCAGTTTTTGATACAGCATTTCATCAAACAATGCCACAGAGTTCATACATTTATTCAATACCTCTAGAATATTACGAAAAATACAAGATAAGAAAATATGGTTTTCATGGTAGTTCTCACAGATATGTTTCACAAAAAGTTGCACAACTTTTAGAAAAAGATGTAAAAGACATAAATGTTATAACATGTCATTTAGGAAATGGAGCTAGTCTTTGTGCTATAAGAAAAGGAATCTCAATAGATACAACCATGGGATTTACACCTCTTGAAGGGCTTACAATGGGTACAAGATGTGGAAATATAGATCCATCAATAATAGATTTTATAATGAAAAAAGAAAATATGACAATTTCTCAAGTGATGAACATATTAAACAAAAAATCAGGATTACTTGGAATATCAGGGGTATCTTCTGATGCTCGTGATGTTGAAGATGCAGCGTTTAAGCAAAATAATGATAGGGCAAAACTTGCACTTGAAAAATTTTCAAATGTTGTAAAAAAGCACCTAGGAGGATATATTGCATTAATGGATGGAGTAGATGCTATAGTATTTACTGCTGGAATAGGTGAGAACAGTCCAGAAACACGTGAAATAATATGTAAAGATTTGGAGCATATAGGCATTATTATAGATGATGAAAAAAACAAAGTTAGAGGTAAAATTGCACAAATAAGTAGCGATGATTCTAAAGTTAAAGTTTTTGTAATTCCTACAAATGAAGAATTAATGATAGCAAAAGACACAATGCAGATTGTAAATAATTTATAGAGAATTTCGAAAAACTTCAGTTTTTCTCATCCTTTTACAAGAAATATAAACTTTTAAGAATTTTTATTGAGAATTTTGAAAAACCCCAAAATTCTCAGAAGAGTGTTACCAAAAAACCCTTATAAGCCCTAATTGAACAAGTTCAATTCCAAATTTATAGGTTTTTTACAACCCTCTATTTATTATAGGGAATATTTTTCTCAATACATTGTACTCTATATATTTGTTCTATTAAGAGCATTTGTGCCATTTCATGTGTAAATGTCATTTTAGATAAACTCAATGTTTCATCAACTATGTTTTTCAATTCATCATTTGGTCCATTTGGTCCAGTTATTATAAAACAGACATCCGTACTTATTTTTTTTAATTTATCATAAAACTCAAAAGTATTAATCATTTTCCCATGTTCAAGAAGAAGAATGTTGTAACAATTGTTTTTTATATGATTTTTTATTTCTTTAAATTCCTGATTTTTTATTTCTTCTATATTTTTACCCTTAATATCTTTTAACTCTATGTGATTTAATCTGTTTATTCTTTTTTTTATTTCAAAGATTTCATTTAACAGATTTTGGTTTTTTATTTTACCTACAGTTATAAGAGTAAGATTCATAAATACAATATTTTAATTACTAATTATAAATTTTAGTTTTTTTTGTTATTATTTTGATATAAGCAAAACAAATTTAAATAGGGATGACAAAAAAATATTATGTTAGATATATGTCAAGGCAAAACATACTTGTATTATGATGAAACATCACAAGAAGGATTCTCCAATTTGGCAACAGGATTACTTATAAGGTTAATAGGTGATTCTAAAAATATTGTATACATTGATACTCAATCAAAAGCTGTAAAATTGTCAAATTTTTTTGAAAACATAAGTTTATCTTATTCTTTTGTAAAAAGTATGGGCAACTTTTCACTCAAGATATACAAACCAATAGGGTTAGATAAAAAATATTCCAAAACCCTAATACCTGCAGTTGAGTTTTTAAATATAAGCGAGGACATATTTATTAACGAACTTTATGATTCAGATGTATTAATTTTTGATAACTTTGCTTTAGAGTCAATAGATTATTTGAAAATTATAAAATATTTACAGAATAAACCAATATCACAACAGATAATACTAGTTACATCAGAGAAATCAGCTTTTGTTAAAATGCAGGAATATTTTGATTATAAAATAAGGATTGATAATAAGAAACAGAATAATTTGTTAACAATAAAAGGACTTACAAGCATATATGGGGAAGGTTTTGGAAAATCTTTATATTCGTATGGAAGTCTTTTAAAAAAATTTTTATATAAATCTGATGTAAAACTCATATATTTTGATTTGTTTTCAATTTTTAAACCTGATATAAATTTTTTTATAAATTTAAAAAAATGGAGTTGTGAAAACGCAAGTTTCTATGGACAATTTGATTTTGCATATCCTAAAAAACAGGGTAAAATGAATTACGAACATATTGATAAATTACAAAAAATAAGAGAGTCAAAAGATTCTCTTATGCTTCTAAAAACATCAGTAAACAAGCAAAGTCCTGTTGTAGGAATAAATGCTTTAAGATCTTTTGAAGATAAACATTTTTCACAAGATGAGTTATTAAATGTTCTTGCCTGCGTTAATAAGGAAGTTTTAATAACTGGCAGACGTGTTAACGAACATATCAAAAAAAAAAGTGAAAACAGTATAGAATTTCAATTAATCTAGTGAATATCAAATAGTATGATACTTATAAAAGAAATGTTTTTATTTTTCACTTTTAAGGAAAAACTTTAATTATCTTTTTGTAAATAATGATAAATTCTTAAATATAATTTATCATGGTAAATAATATGGCTTTTAAATTGTTTAAAAAAGAAGATGATAAAAGTAATACTGGGATTCCTTCTATGGAATCAAAAGGTGTTTTACAGTCACATAGCAATCAGATGTCTATGGGAATACAACCTCCATCATTAGGCGATGGCATAAGAAGTCCTATGGTTCCTAGCAGTTCTAACCTTGCTGATATAAAAAGTCAGGTATCAGCTCCATATGGTGGTATGCATAGTAGTGCATTTGGAGTTTCAAACCAAAATGTTCCAAGCCAGCAAACACAAACTCCTAATTTTGCACAACAGAATAATCCATTTCAAAATCAAGAATCTCAAGCAGATTTTGGAAATGATATTGACATGAGTGATGATTCTCTATTTGATTTTTCGGACTTAAACCTTAAGGATTTAGAACATGATTCATCAGAAGTCAAAGAATCTAACCAGTCTCAACCTTCTGATGTTGCAGAGCAGGATGAGGATTTAAGTTTCATCAAAAACAAAAAGAGAATAAAAGAATCAGATAAGGATTATTTCATAACAGCAAAACAATTCAAAGATTTGCTTGAAATAGTTGATTCTGTAAAAAATCGTGTAAAATTGGCATGTGATTCGCATTTAAGATTAATGGACATCAAATCAGAAGAAGATGTTGAATTTGAAAAATTAAGAAAAGATTTTGAATATATTGAAGACAAATTATATGAAGTTGATAGCATAATATTTGACAGGTAAACACTATTCATAAAAAATATAAAATGGTAGAAAAAAAAAGAGATATATTCATAAAAATTGAAAAAATTTCAGACATAGTTTCTGTTTTAGAGAACATAAGAGATAAAGACAAGTACTTAAAAAGATTATTCAATGAATATGATAAACTTAATCTTATGGAAAATAAAATTTTTGAAAACTGGAGTTCTAACATGGACGAAATAATTCAGAAATTAGAGCACGTTACATTATAAAAAAATGGTCATAAAGAAAACAAACAAAAAACCAGAAGTCGGCAAAAAAGCGGCATTTGACGATTTTTATGTGTGTATGCAGAATGCAAAAGAAAAAAGAAAGCAGATTTTATGCTCAATAAAAGATGCATTATTTATGCAGGAAGAATATGAAAAAGTAATGCATATAAGAAAGAACAAACAAATAGTAATCAAAGAAATAAAAGCAGTTTTAAAAGAGTTAAACGAAGATTATCAGTTATTAAGAAAAGATCTTCCAGAAGTTAAGAATGTATTATCATACACTGAAAAAGAAATATATGAGCTTGAATCTGAAATAGGAAGACTTAAAAAAGAGATTAAAACAGAAGAAGCCAATCTTGTATTAACAGAATCATTAGAGTTGAATTTGAAAGAAAATGGCAAGATTAACATTGATAAGCTTGATATGAAATCAGGAAAAAAAATAGTACAACCAAGTAAAGCACCAGTAGAAAAAATTCAAAAAGCACCAATCAAGCAAAATATACTTCAGAAAGCAGCAGATAATGGAAAACTTAACAAGCTTGATAGGATAAGAAACAATTTAAAAGTAATAGAAGATAAAATAAATCACATGTAATTTTTTAAAATTCTCAATACTCATTTTCTTTATATTATTTGTATACGCAACATCAGTTAGTTTTAAAACAATTTTGTTTAATTTTTATTAAATTCTCTGTAAAACAGATACATAACTATTAATCCTATAAACAACATAATAAAAGAAAGCAGTAGTGCAAATTTCAAATCAGTTCCAAACAATTTACCAAGTAGTGTAAATAATGTACACCATATAAAAGAAGTGATAAGTATTATAGTATAAAACAGATCTCTTCTAATTTTTACTATTCCAGCCGGAATGTTTATAAATAATTTTACAGGATTTACAAGTTTACCCAAAAAAATATACAAAAGAGGTTTTTTTTCTATTATTTTCTTTGTTTTATTAATATTTTGTTCATTAACAAACTTATCATAGCCCATTTTTTTTGAAATATTAAGTATAAATTTTAATCCTTTATATCTTGATATTTCATAAAGTATTACATTTCCCAAAAAATTACCTAAGGATGCAAATATAATTACCATTAATACATTCAAATTTTGATTTGAAAAATAGCCAGCAAAAACACATACAAGTTGAGAAGATGGAAAACCTATAATTCCATTTACTGCAAGAAGAAAAAAAACTGCAATATAGGTAAAATGAATTATGAAAGATTCAATAAAAACCATTTAAACACCATAAAAATTTACATGAATTTTGAATAAACAGTTTCATAATTATCAAAAAGTTCTGATTGGCAAAACCACAAAGAAATTTCTTTTTGTGCAGATTCTTCCGAATCAGAAGCATGTATCAAGTTAGGAATAGCAGTTTTTTTTGAGTCTGCTCTTTTATATGTTACATGCGAATAATCTCCTCTTATTGTTCCAGGCATTGCTGATGCAGGTTCAGTAGATCCAACAATTTTTCTTACTAAGCTTATTGCACTTGATCCTTCAAGAACCATTGCAATTACTGGTCCAGATGTCAAAAAATCTTCAAGAAAACTATAAAAATGTTTATCAATATGTTCACTGTAATGTTTTTTTGAAAAATCCTTATCTACATGCATAAATTTCATTCCAACAATCCTTAATCCTATTTTTTCAAATCTAGAGATAATCTCTCCCACTATTCCTCTTTGAACCCCATCAGGTTTAATCATAACAAATGTTTTTTCCATTTAATAAATTTATTTTTTAATTATTTATAAAATTTTTTATATATCAAGTTTTATAAATAAAACGGCTTTAGTAATTAATAGTTATGGAATTTAGGCATTTTAAAGATTTAACAAAATCAGATATAAATAAAAGTTATGAGATGATTGGACGTATTGAAACTATAAAACAGACATCAGGTCCAACATTGATGATATTAAACGACGGAACACAAAATTTTACATTTAAAGCATTTGTAAAGCCTGGTTTAAGAGCATATCCGCATATAAATATAGGCGATAGTGTAAGAGTTGAAGCAACAATTAATGAAAGAAATGGAGGTATTGAGGCAGAAGTTACCTCGATGATTAAATTATCTGCAAATGATATGGAACTTTTTTCTCAAAAAATAGCAGATATAAACGAAAAGAAGATAGAACTTGAAAATACAAGTTTTTCCATCAAATCTGATATGCTTGAAAGTCAGAAGGATAGATTTATACAAATAGCAAAAATAATACGTAAAGCAATAATTGATTCAAGGCCCATTCTTTTAAGACACAATGCAGATTGTGATGGTTATTCTTCAGCAATAACAATTGAACGTGCAATCATAAGTTATATGAATAAAGTTAAAGGTGAAGATAGGCAATTACAGTTCCAAAATTATAAAAGAGCCCCATCAAAAGCTCCTTTCTATGAATACGAGGATAGTGTAAAAGATATCTCAAATTGGTTAAGAGATAAAAATAGGTTAGATGCAAAAGAACCACTTATAATAATAACAGATAATGGATCTACAGAAGAGGACATACTATCAATAAGGCAGATGAAAATATATAATGCTGAAATAGTTGTTGTTGATCATCATTTTCCTGGAAAAGTTGAGAATGGAAAAGTTGAAGTTGATAAATACATAGATGCACATATAAATCCATATCTTACAGGTTATGATTCAAATATTTGTGCTGGAATGTTAGGATATGAATTAGCAAGGTTTATAGATATTGAAAATACTAATTCAGTATTTATTCCTGCCATGGCATCAATTCTTGATCATACAGAAGGAGTTGAAAAAGATCAATACATAGATTTTGCACAAAAAGAAGGATTTACCAAAGATTATCTTTTAGATTTAGGAGAAATCGTTGATATGGAATCTCACTATTTCAGATTTATGGAATCAAGAGAATTTTTTGATGATTTATTTGGAGGTAACATGTTGGTTCAACAAAAAATAGTTGATTTATTAAAACCTGAGCTTATAAAAAGATATGATGCCGTATTAGAAGTTGCAAGACATTATATGCAGAAAAAAGACTTTAAAAATTTTTATCTTATCTCATTTGATGGTGAAAAGGGAACTTTTAGAGGAGAATATCCAGCAATAGGAAAGGCTACAAATCACATACACAAAAATATGGAAGAAGAATTAGACAAACCAGTAATAACTGTTACATACGGGTCAAATTTTATGACTATACGTGCTAGTGATGCAATTGAAAACTTTAGTGTTCCTGAGTTTGTAAATATTGTAATGTCAAAAATGCCATTTGCAAATGTTAATGGTGGTGGACATGAACATGCTGGTTCTGTAAGATGTGTTGATTATGCATTAGATGATGTAATGAACATGTTTATTCTTTATTTAAATGAAATATCAAATAAAAAATAATAATAATATTAAGCATAACATGTTAACAAAATGTGTGATCTGTGGAAAACCTGCATCTTTTAAAATCATAAATGAAGATATATATTATTGCAATGAGTGTTATTTGAAATTTTTTTCACAAGATTGTCTAATTGAGATTTCAAAATTAAAGAAAGCAACATCAGATTCATATATCATAAAAAAGATTATAGACAACAAAATTAAAGATAATTCTAATAATTAATTCTTCTAAGAATTTTAAAAAACCCCTAAAATTATCAGAATAGTGTTATTAAAAACCCCTTATAAGCCCAAATTGAACATATTAAAAGGAATGATCAAAAATCGCAGTAAAAAAAAATTGTGTGATAAATACCCCAATCACTTATGGTGTGGATAACTCAAATTTTGCGATTTTTGTTTTATAGGTTTTTTACAACCCTCTATTCAAAAATATCTGCTAAGTCATCCCATTCAAGTTTTTTTACAAAATTACTGTTCTCAACAATAAGATTATCAAATAGATTGCCTTTTACTTCCTGTAATTTTAAAATTTTTTCTTCTATTGAATTTTTAGTTATAAATTTATATATCTTTACTTTATTCTTTTGTCCTATTCTATGTGCTCTATCTTTTGCTTGCCTTTCAACCATAGGATTCCACCAAGGATCATATAGCATAACAGTATTTGCAGATGTTAAATTCAATCCAACGCCTCCTGCTTTAAGGGAAAGTAAAAATACTTTTATAGTATCATCTTCATTAAATTTATTAACAACATCCTGTCTGTTCTTTGTTTGTCCATCAAGTCTTACATATTTTACATTATCTTTTATCATATCATTTTCCATTATATCAAGCATTGATGTAAATTGTGAAAATATAAGTACCTTATCACCATTATCTATTGTTTCAGAAAGAATAGTCTTAAATTGTGCGTATTTCCCAGAAATATCATCATGTTCTAAAAATACCTTATCTGCAAGTCCAGGGTGATTACATAACTGTCTTAATTTTAATAACGCTGAAAGTATTTGAATTCTTGATTTTTCAAAACCATTATTTTTTACTAATTCATTTACTTCCTGTTTTACTCTATTTAAAAGTTCCATATATATTGCAGTCTGTCTGTTTGTCATTTCAGAATATACAATTTGCTCTTGTTTGTCTGGTAATTCTGTTAATACTTCTTTTTTTGTTCTTCTTAGTATAAATGGTCTTATTTTTGCTTGCAGTATTTCTATTGCAATAAGATTGTTACGTTCAATTTTAGATATGAAATCTTTAGAAAAATCATTTCTGCTTCCAAGATAATTTGGCATTATAAAGTCAAATGCTGCATAAAGTTCATTCAAATTATTTTCTATAGGTGTTCCTGTTATAAGTAATCTATTTTTCGCATTTATCAATCTTACAGCTTTGGCTGACAATGTATTTATATTTTTAACATAATGTGCTTCATCTAATATCTGATATCCAAAAACAAAATCATTGTCTATATAAAATTGATAATCTTTTTGAATCATAGAATAAGAAGTAATTATAACATCATAATTTTTCATTTCTGGAATATTTCTTTTTCTTTTTTCATTATCACCATCAATTACTAAGACTTTTAATTCTGGAAAATATTTTTTTGCTTCATATTCCCAGTTATAAACAAGACTCTTAGGGCATATTACTATATGAGTTTTTAAAGGATTAAGTTTTAATGCTGTTAGTGCTTGCAATGTTTTTCCAAGTCCCATTTCATCGGCAAGGATACCTCCAAAATTATATTTTTGAAGAAAATAAATCCATTGGACACCAAGTTTTTGATAATTTCTTAATACTCCATCTATATTTTCTGGCATATTTATGTCTTCTATAAGGTTATTTTTGTTTTTTATTTCTTGAATCATAGTTTTATAGTCACTATTAGAAATCACATTAACATTATTTTTAAAATCTTCAAGAAATCTGTCCAGTTCTAATGCTGAAAATGAACTTGATTTATACATACCATTATTTCTGTTAAAGTTAAATTGCTTTAAAAATTCAATCCACTTATTAAGATCACGGATATTTTCAACATTAACAGTCTTGCCATTCTTAAGCTGAACATATTTTCTATTCTTTAAGAGCAAGTCCTTAATAAAATCAAGATCAAAAAAATCATCTTCTATTCTAAATTTTACTTTAAACTCTAAAAGATCTATTTTACTATTAAGATTTGCATCAATTTCAAATTTTACCACTCCATCAGCAAGTTCTAGTTTGTTACCTTTAATATATTCAATTTCTATGATTTTTTCAGCACAGGGGACTACTTTTTCTATGAAATGATTAAGAAGGAATAATGGAAGTATTATTCTAAATTTTGATTTTAGATATCTTTGATATGAGATTCTTGATTCTTTAAAAATTCCATCAAAATAATCTTCAGAAATATTTATATCGCTCTCATATCTTACAAGTGTATCATTTTCAATTTTGGTACATATAAGATTTGTCTTTTCAAGCCAGTTTACATTATCTGCATATTTATAATTATCAATTCTAAACTTTTGATCATTTATTTTGTATTTTAGTTCAACTACAAGAAAGTGTTGTGTTTTATCAATTTCAAGTACTAATGGTGCTGTTTTTATTATAACTTTCAGATTAGATATACGTATTATATTTTCATCTTTTCGTATATTATGTTCTTGTTCTAGTATTTGCATATATTTTTTTTGAAACTCAAAAAAAGCATCTAAAGAAAAAATATTATTATGACTTATAAGCTGTACATAAAAACTTACAGGTATTTTATCACTAAGTTGATAAAAAATATTAGATGATACAAAAAACATTTTATCAAGCCCTCTTATGTATTCTGCATCATCAATTATCAAAAATTCAGCATTTCCCTCATCATTTAAGAAAAGTTCTATATCAAGTTTTTTGTTGTTTTGACTAAAAACGGCAGGTTCACCATTGAAAAATACATTTAATGAAGAATTTTTCAAAAAATTAAAAATTATTTCAAAATCATTACTTATTTTATAATAAGATTGTGTATTTGCAGGAATTCTATGCACAAGATAATTTATAAAATTATGATCTGATTCACTTAAAAATTTTTTTTCATCATCCAATCTTAACAATGCCTTTAAATCAAAAGAGTTAATTTTTAAATCATCAATATGACAGATTATTAAAAAATCAGACTGTCCTGATTTGGTTATTTCAAAATTAAGTTTATTAAAATTATTTCTTACAAAATCATTTATGGAAATATCATCCATTTTTTTCTCATCAAAACTATTGCCGGCATTCACTTTATCAGAATCTAAAAGCCAACTAATCGAAGACAATTTATAAAAGTTATCACAATGCTGTTATATTTTAGATTTTAAGAAGAATTTTCTAAAAAAATCAAAATAGAATAAATTTATAAATTAATACCCATTGTTTATAACTATAATGATGGAAACAGTAAGACCATTAGATGTATTAAATCGTTCTAAGGGAAAAGAAATAACAATAGAACTGAAAAATTCACAAGTATTTAAAGGTAAACTTAAAGCATTTGATATTCATTTAAATTTAGTGCTTTTTGATTCTTTGGAAATCAAAGATGGTAAAGATGAACAAATAGGAGACATGGTTATCAGAGGAGATGCCATAGTTACAATAAAAAATATTTAATGAAAAATGGTAAAAGGAACTCCAACACAAGGTAAGATGAGTACAGGCAAATTACATATAATTTGCAGAAGGTGCGGAAGTAAATCATACCATATGAAAAGAGGAGTATGCTCCTCTTGTGGTTATGGAAGATCAAAAAGATTAAGAAATAACGAATAAGATTTAAGACATTCTTAATCAATAATTTAATTTTATATTCAATTAATTTTTTAAAAAGAAATCTAATATTATATTTATAATGAGATTGGTTATACAAAGAGTTAATCATGCAAGTGTTGAAATGAATGAAACAGGCACAAAAAATTGCATTAATCAAGGGATGGTTGTTCTTTTGGCTATTTCTAAGGATTTTACTTATGAAAAAATAGATAAGGCGATAAATAAAATTCTAAAATTAAGAATTTGGAAATCAGATATTAAAGGTTTTGATAAAAACATTGAAGAAATTAAAGGAGAAATACTTATAATCTCACAATTTACTCTTTTTGGAGATTGTTTAAGATCATCCAAACCTGATTTTAAAAGATCAGCCCAATATGAGACTGCTTTTAGTGCATATACAAAATTTATTGAGAAATTAAAACAAAGTACAAGTCTTGTTGTAAAAACAGGAGAATTTGGTGCATACATGAAAGTTAATCTTGAAAACGATGGACCTGTTACCTTAATATTAGATATTTAGGTTTCTGTTGCATTTTCTTCCTCTTCCTCTTCTTCCTGCTCCTCTTCCTCTTCCTCTTCTTCCTGCTCCTCTTCCTCTTCTTCTTCTTCCTGCTCCTCCTGTTCTTCTGTATCAGAAGATTCATAACTATTAATTATTTTTTGCATTTCAGATTTTATTTCATCCATTCTATCACAATAAGTTTCAGGTTTATCTCCAAACAGTCCGCTCAAACCATTTTCAAGCATGTCTTTTATTGTCTGAATTACTGATAATGTGTCAGCTACAATAACAATTGATACAGCACTCTTAACATCCATTGATATTGCAACATTACATCCACTTCCAGCAATCCAGCATCTATTTATTACAAAATCTCTTGCCTGTTTTGTTACAGCACCAAATAAAGTACCAACAGGATTTGCAAGAATGTTTGATATTATTCCTCTTAAATATTCAACCGCAGAAAGAGGTGGAAATGCAAAAATCTCTCCCACAACAAAAACACATGTTCTATAAGATGCCTGCATCTCGCAAAATGATGGATCAAGTCTATTTTTTACAGCCTCATAAGTACATACAACTTCTTCACACTTTATTTCTTTCCATTCCATAAGTTTTTCAACTATTCCTGGCAAACATAATGTAATAACAGACATTATAAGAGAGCTTTTAGGTCCAACAGGAGGCACTATGCCACATGTACTTGATAATTGATTTCTTGTAACGCTTGGTTTAAAAACCTGTTCTGTTTCTTCCTGTGCAAATGCAGATACTGCATTATAAGGAATTGATACAACATAACACAAGATTATAGATACAATCAAAAACATTCTACCCATTTTAACGCTATTTATTTTTTTTTTCATTTTAATCATCTCCTGTTGTGTCTTCACAGATTGCACTTGCAACCTTCTCATTTATACCATCTGCAAATCCATTAAGTTTATCCAAAAACGCATTGTTATTAAATGCAAGGTTGCAAGTGACAAAATCGCACATTGTCTTTATTGGTTCCATACTTCTTATTTTTTGTATTTGACCTTCTTGAGCATATACTGTTCCAAGTTTTTCAGCAAGTGTTTCCCATGCTCCACCAGTTCCATAGCTCATATAGTGTTGTACAACAGTTGTTATTGTAGATACAGACTGCATAAGTCCTGATACCTTATTTAAAAGTCCACAAATGTTTCCAAAAATATCAAGTATGTTATAAAGAGTATCAAACCATGATCCTAAAAAATCAGAATCATCAATCATATCAAGAATTTTTTTTGCATTAGCCTGCAATAAGTCATTATAAGGCAAATCATAGAAAAATAATCTCACATTAAAGCTTACAATCTCAGGTTGATAAACTGTTTCATTATCTCTTTTTAAAACAGATAAAGAACATTTCATAGTTTTTCCATTCACAAGATCTTGTTTGTTTGGATGAGGTTTAATTAACATTTTAAGTATAAAATCATTTCTTGCTGTAAGTGACTCATCAGGCATTACAACTTCAGTTGGATATAGATTTCTTTCCCCTATAAGTATAGGGTTCATCATAGAATCATTACATCCTAAAAGCTGATAATTAACTATTTTTATATCTCTGCTGTTCTCATGCATATTTATTATAATTCCTTCAAACCATCCATTTACAGAAGATTTTGCAAGCATATTTTTATCTATATAATTTGTGACATCTATATCTTCTATCTTAAATGATGAAAATACTTCGTCTCCAATTGCAAATACCTCAACATAATAATCAAATTTTTCAGTATTTCCTGCATAATCTATTGCATAAAATTTGACAGTTCCATTTATGTATCCATTTTCAACAACAACACTATCATAATAACATTCATAGCTTGTTTCATTGTAAAGATTACATTGAGCACTTTTCCTTTTCATTCCAGAAGAATAATCAATCTGTGAAAAATCTGCATATACCAAGTCATAATCAACTGCAAGATCAGTTCCATTAATATAAACAATAAAATCTATCTCTTCTTTTGAGGAGATTATTCCATCTTTAATATCTGATTTCTCAGTCATTACAACATCTATTATTTTAGGTCCCACATTATCAATTTTTATGTCTATTTTTTCTTCTGCAATATTTCCATAAGGATCTACCAATTTTATTTTAAAAGAAACATCTTTTCCTTCTATTCCATCATATTTTTTGATATTTTTTGAAATATTCCATGCACAATTAATAAAAGAGCCATTCTCTGTTAAAACGCACTTTGGTGTTATGAATGTTTGCATTGAGTCAAAATCAGGAATAATTCTTATGTCCGATAATCCTTTTATAGATTCATCGCTAAACAAAAGATTTACAATAACATTTTGATCAGAAGATGTAAATGTGTTTCTTATTCCATATCTGTTGGTCAAGTAAAAATCATGTATAATGGGGGCACTTGAATCATAAAATATTTCAGAAGAAAAATTTGAACATCCATTATTCCCAACAACATCACTTGCACATACTGATATATCAAAAGAAGATGTTTCTGATACCTTACTTATTGGCACATCATAAAAATAACATATAAAAGAATCATTTGAATTACTTTTTCTTGTACATTTTGCATTTATCAGCAAAGCATCATTAATCTGTGAGAAATCTGCATTAACAACAGGAACATTACTTATTCCTGAAAAACTTTCATCTTTAACTTCAACAGTAAAAGTTGCAGTTCTTTGTCCTTGTGAATTTTTTGAATAAGAATCAGAATTAAAATTTGAAATAGTTGGAGCAGTTGAGTCCACATTGTATGTGATTTCTTTAAAGTTCATATTATCCAATTTATCATAAACTTCAATTCTTATAGTTTTAGATGTAGAAAGTTCAAACTCAAAAGTATCAGTGAAATTTTTAGTTCCATTAAGTTCAACAAGATTCATGTTAGGAATATTAGATTTAATCATTTTAAGCCCTGATCCACTATCTTCAATACTGTATGATATTTCAATAATACTGTTTCCTTTTTGCATTAAATCTGTATTGTTTACATAAAAATCGGTAAAAACAGGAGCAATATTATCCGTAAAAAAATTAAGATTTCCTGTACCAATTCCATATCCTATTACGCTAAATGCATAATTTGAAATAAAAGATGAAGAAGTTTTTATGTCAGGATTATATACGAATTCAACTATAAGATAATCACTATTATTATAAATATTACTTGCAGGCACAAATGAAGATGTCTGAAACAATTTCATTCTAAAATCAGAAATAGTATTATAGCAATCAGCACTCATGTTTTGAAAATAAAATCTTGCCTTTAAGGGTTTTTGTGACAAATCAGAGTCTATAAAAATAGAATCGCTTGTGTTAAACTGTCCCATATAATTGCTTCCAGAATATATTTGAACAAAATCAGGTTGATTCTTACATACAGCAAACGAATAAGGCATAAAATTAAAAGCAAAAAAACAAAATACAATTATAATAAAATTCCGTATATTCATATTAGAATGATTGTAAAAAAGTTTTTTAAATATTAGGTTTTACTTTTTAGTCATAAAAAATATTAAGAATAATTTTAAAGCTTTTTAACCTGAGCCTTTTCAGATATTATTGCAGAATTTCCAGTCTTATCTATAAGTTTGATTGTTATTTTTTTTTCTCCACGCAAGACATCATCAATAGTTTTTATTACATTTTTGATTTTCTTTTTAGCATCATTATCTTCTTCGCTTTCCTTTAATATTTCAGCACTTTTTTTAAATCTTAATAATAGTCCTTCAACATTTGATATAAATCCATCAGAACTTTCAGCAGAATCCAATTCCATTCTTATATTTGGGATTTTAACAAGGCATTCACCAGATTTTATAATTCTTATATTCAAATCATCTATAGATTCTATATCTATCTTATATTCAGCCGGATCTCTTTCATCTAAAAATTCAAGATCAGAGCTTTTATATCCGCATGCATTACACTTTATAGAGTAAATCATAATAGGTCCTGCAAATGGATCATCTATCTCATATGTAGATAGAGTAGCCTTTTCAGCCATGCATATAGGGCATGTCTGATTTTCTATTACGATCAGATCTTTCTGTTCAAAATTATCCATTTAATTTTATAAAAACATCTCTATTTAAAAAACTATTGAGAGTTAATAATAGAGGGTTGTAAAAAACCTATAAAACAAAAATCGCAAAATTTGAGTTATCCACACCATAAGTGATTGGGGTATTTATCACACAATTTTTTTTTACTGCGATTTTTGATCATTCCTTTTAATAATCAACTGATCTATGGTGGAATATTAAAAGAAATAAATTTGGAATTGAACTTGTTCAATTAGGGCTTATAAGGTTTTTTTGATAACACTCTTCTAAGAATTTTTTTTTTAAAAATTCTTATTAAAATTTTATCTTAGGTTGTTGATAAGATAATTAATATACAATATAAATATACCAAGCATAAAAAACATAAGTGTAAATATGTAAGATGCAAAAAGTTTGAAATAGTCAACAGAAAAATATTTTTTCATAAAATTAACTGAAAAAAAAATATAATACAAAACCAAAAAGACAACCAAATAAGAACTCAAAGAATATAAAATATTATTTAACGTATAACCTGTTAATAATTTTATAATGTCAAGTGTTAGTATTAAAGGTAGTGTAATTGCAATAAAAATGTTTAAAGAGTTAAGAAAAGTCCTATTTGTTTTTTCAAATGCGTTTATTATTACATAAAATACAGAAAAAAACAAACCAATAATTAATGGCAATCCCAATAATATGGAAAATATTACAAATAAAGAAGAATAATCTGAATAATTGGGAATTTTATTTATTAAGACAGCAACTATTGCTATAAATGTAATCATAATGAAGTTAAATTTTAAAATGTTAGGTTGTTTTTTGCTAATTAGCCATTGATTATTTAATATTTTAAAGTTCATAATAGGAACATAACAAATAATTTTATAAATTTATTTGAATTAAAAATAATAGTGAAAAAAGCTCAGATAAATTTTGCAGAAACATTTGCTATAATAATAATAGTATACATAGTAATAGTTGTTGGTATGGTATGGTACAATCAGCACAATTCTAAGAAAGTAGAAGAGATGCAGTTTAATGATAAGATGCAAAGATCATTTGAAAAGTATTATTTTATAGTTAATCTTAATCTTTTACACAAAACAGAACATACCGATATTGACGAGGAATTTGATCTTACAGCTTTACAAGTATTTGAAAAATCATATATGAATGATCCGCAAAGTAAAGATTTTATTCGTTCTCAACTTGGCGACTCTTTGGTTTCTGTTGATATCTTAAATTTTGATTTAACTTTAAATCAAACCATAATAGTTTACAATAATACTCCATCAAAGATAAGAAATATAGAAACCTTTAGAACGCTTATCCCAGTATATAACCCTATAACAAGAAAAAACCATATAGGCAAACTGACATTAAGATCATATACATAAAAAACAAAAAGGGCAAAATTTTATTAATATTTAAGTATGTAATATAATATGAAAGATAAAATTTTTGATACAGTTCAATATTTCTTATCAGTTTGTATGCTTATTATGGTACTTATTAGTCTTATACCATTCACGCTTAAGGAATTTTATGCATATCTTTTGTTTTTTGCATTTTTGCAATTGTCAATATCAATACTAAGAAAAAACATAATACCTTTATTTATAGAGAGTATAATTTTTATACTAATAGTAATAATAGTAATTCCAATACTAATTTTAAGTTTTCAGTACATAGCAATTACTCTTTCAATGTTAGTATATGTGTTTAAAATAATTCTTATACCGCTCATATTTTTAGATATTATAACATACAAATCATTAACATATAAGAGTATAAGAATAATAAGATACAAAAATTCAAGTTCTCATGCTGATTTTAAGAAATCATCAACAAAGTCCAACAACAATAAAAAGAATAATGTTGTTGATATTGATTTTCACGAAAAAAATAACTAACAAAATATTGAGAATTTTAAAAAAACTTTATTTTTTACAACACTTATCTCTATTTGCTTTTAAACAACATCTTAACGCTCTTTTCAGCTACATTAAATATTGCTTTAACATATCCATTAACATTATTTTCTTTTATAAGTTTTTCACAGACTGGAACATATTTTTTAACAGAATTCTCATAATCAGTAAGCATTATAGAATCAGCATTACAGAAAGGACATTTTGCATTAAGTGGGACTCTTCGTATTATATTATTGCAATTTGCACATCTAAAACTTTGCTTTGAAAAATTTAAAAGGTTGTTTTTAATATCTCTAAGGAGATGTTTTTGCATTATCATTGTTGCAACTTCTGTTTCATCAACAGCCCTTATTTTATTTGAAAGTATCATTTCAGCATCAATTTTTTCATTCATACTTTCAAGGCTTTTATATGCAGAAAAATTATTATATTCATTAAAATTGAATGTAGAATGTGTGAAAAAATGTCCATTAAACCGTTCTTTATCATCTTTTAGCAAAAGTTTTTCCTTAAGAAATGATAATTTTATAATATTATGATCATAGTTTTTTGATAATTTTGCATAATCATAAAAAGCCTTTGGAAAAAAACTGTTAATATCAAGAGAAAAAACTTCATTATCTACTTGTTCAAGATCAATATTAGATGTAAGTGTTAAAACAGTATCCATTGTTCTAGCTCCTCTTTTATCTGTAAGAAAATCTTGTGAGAAATTGATGAAAAGATCAAGAAGAAGAATTATTCCTGTTTCATCACCGTCTAGGTTTCTTCTTTGAGAAGCATGCCATAAAGGATGTGCTAGGCATGTTTGAGTCTTTGAATATCCAATGATTCTTCCAGTTGTTCCTGAACTTATGTGAGGTGCAATTCCTACAATCAATGTTCCAATAGTATCTTCTTTAGTTTTAAAATTATAAAAAGCTTTTAGTTCGTAAAGTTTTTCAAGCAACTCATCTATAAAACAAGCAGTCCTAATTACAAAATCAGAGGCACTATTTTCTTGATCCTCAACACAATCAGGAAGAATGATATCCTGAGGAAATATTTCAATTATCTGATTATCATTTTCAAGTTTTTTGCCTAAATAATCACATTCATATCCTAACTTTACAAGTTTTTCTATGCTTGTTCCAATTTCACATGGTTTAAAGTGCGTTATTCCCATTTGAGTCATGTCATATCTTATGGTTGCATCTTTATTTAAGAATAGATTATACTTGTTTCTTAAAACACCTTTAATTAATTCTTCAGTATGTTTATTTTTGTTAAAGATGTTCTTTATTAGTTTTACATTATCTATACTTAATTCATCTAATTCATTTTTACAAAAACTTATATCTTGAGAAATTTTTTTATATTGCTGATATTTTATTATGTTTTCAATTTCAGCCTTATATCTTAGATTAGGGTATTTTAATAGAATTTGTCCAAAAATAACCTTAAGTATTTCAAGATTTTTTTCATCAACAACGATTCTTTTAGCATTTAAATTGATAAGAGATGTTTTATCAATATCTATATTAACATCATTGCAAATTTTTTCTATAATATTCTTAAGATGCAATTCATCTATCATTTTTTCATCATTAAACCCAAAAAAAACAGGAATACACTTATTTTTGCATTTTTTACATTTTCTAAAAATAGTTTCTTTATTGCAATGTTTGCAATAATAAATTTTAAAATAATCCTCAACAGATCCTTTATCAAAAAGATCCTTAAGATTTTGCGAATTATTGTTAAATCCACTAGGAAACAATGAGTGAACTTTTTTATCTTGATTAACCTGACTTCTCATTCTTGCCTTTTCAGGTCTTCCCATTCTTGCTCCTACATATGTTCCTGATTTATCTTTAAGTTTTATGAAAGACTTTTTAGATATCAATTCATTTAGAATATATCCAGAATTATCATTTGATTTAAGGAATGAATTTAATAATTCAACATGTTTATATATCATTTCAAAGCAAAAATTATCGCAAAAAGGGTTTATTCCAAGATTCACTAAAAGTATATCAAAATTGTTACAAGTAAGTATTATATTATCCTTATTTTGTTTATGTTCAAGCCCTATAATTTCAAGAAATCTCTTAAACTTTCTAGAAGAATTATTTATTTTTTTGCTTGCAATATCAACATTTTTAACAAAAAAATCAGTAAAAAAAACAAAATCCTCAATTGAAAGTTCATTTATGTAAAGCAAATAATGTGGATGTAATGGAACATCAAATTTTATTGAGATATCAATTGCTTCTTTAAGTGATGGAATATTATTAATAGGGTCCTTAAGTAATTTTTCTGTTAATGTATCTTTTGTTTTCAATAATTTATTATAATCCATTTTCTTTTATCATTCCAATAACATAATTCGAGAATTCTAAACACAATGTGTAAGTTTTAAAGTTTGTATCCAAGGATTTAATTGTCAATTTAAAATAAGTTTCATTTTCATCAAATTCAAAAAACATAAAATCAGAATAGGCTTCAAGAGATTTCTCAATAGTTTTAAAATCATAAATATTTTTATTAAATTTAAGCATAAACGACTCATCACCAGTTTTTTCAAAGTTCATATAAATACTTTGACAATACTATTTATATATTTTTATTTTTTATTAAAATAAAATTGATGATTTTAATTAAATAAAAAAACTCTTATAAGCCCGAATTGAACAAGTTTAATTCTAAATATAGGGGTTTTTCGTAACCCTCTAATATCATTACATCAAACAAACTTCATTAATCCTGCTTTTTTACCAGACAGTACAGAAGAATTGTTGCAATCATCTGTTTTTTTTTCAGAATTTGAATTATACGTACTCAAATTTTCCTTCAAAGTTTTAGATTTAGCATCATCTATTAATTTTTCTTCTTTTTTCCTGCTTATCCTAGTTATTTTTCCATAAGGGTTTATTTTTTGTGCTATTAATGATTCATCTTGTTTTTTACCTTCTATCATAAGTGGCATATTTTCTTTTATATCAAAATTAATTTCATTAAATACAGAAGGGAATATAACAACATTTGCATAACCATGTCTATCTTCAACATCAAGAAAACCCATATTTTCTCCATTTTTTGTCATAATTTTTTTAAAATTTTTAACTATTACAAATATATTAAATTCTCTATCATCATGTATCCTATCAATTCTATCAAATCCGGAATGAGATGATGCCTTATATTGGTCTAAAAGATGTCCTGATACAGGAAGACCAAGTATATCTGTTTCATATTTAAGTATTTCTGATAGTGATGGCCCATCATCTAAATCATCTTTGACATTATCATTGACATTTTTTTTAACATTTGAAAAAAAGGAATCAAGGCTTTTTTGTTTAATACTATCTTCTTCTTTTTTTATATCTTCAAATGTTTTTAATAATTTATTTCTATTTTGATTAAATTTAAGATTATCAAAAGCACCACACATTATAAGATGCTTGCAAACTCTTTTGTTTACTTTTCCTAAATCAACTTTATTTATAAAATCCTGATAACTTTCATAAGGTCTATTCTCAATAATAGTTTCAACAGCACTATCTCCAACATTTTTTACACCTTCAAGTCCAAATATAATATCTCCTATTTCACTTTTTGAAGAATTTTTTGAAAAAGAAAAAAACTTTTCAGATTTGTTTATATGAGGAGGTGTTATGTTAATACCATCATCTCTAGCTTTTTGAAGGTAAAATGCCATTTTTTCTGGATCATTTATTGTAGATGATATCAAAGCAGTATAAAATTCTAATGGGAAATAATATTTTAGATATGCGGTTCTATAAGATATAAGTGCATAGGCAGCTGCATGTGACTTATTAAACGAATAAGATGCAAACTTTACTATATCATCCCATAATCTATCAATTACACTTTTTTCCATATGAGCAACATTCATGCATCCATCTTTAAATTGTCCTTCCATTTTCTGCATAAGATCCAGCTTTTTTTTACCTATTGCTTTTCTTAGTACATCAGCTTCTCCCATCGTAAATCCAGCAAGTTTTTGTGCAAGTTGCATAACCTGTTCTTGATAAACCATTATTCCATATGTAGGTTCTAATATTTCTTGTGCAGTTTCATGAGGATAAGATACTTTCTCCTTTCCAAATTTTCTGTTTGCATAAACTTCAAGATATTGCATTGGTCCTGGCCTGTAAAGTGCAACTATTGCGATTATATCATCAAAACAATTAGGTTTTACAAGTTTTAGTGTTTTTTGCATTCCAGCACTTTCAAGTTGAAACACACCACAGCTATTGCCTATCTCAAGCATTTTATAAACACAAGAATCATCAAGAGGAATATTCTCCATCCATCCTGAATCTTTTCCTATAAATTCTAAAGTTTTTTGTATTATGTTCAATGTTTCAAGTCCTAAAAAGTCAAATTTAACAAGTCCTCTTTCTTCTACTTCATTTTTATCCATCTGTGTTACTATATTATCATCTTTTTTAAATACTGGAACATAATCTGTTATGTTAAGTGGCCCCCAAACAACTCCACATGCATGTATTCCAGGTTGTCTTACAGTTCCTTCAAGTCTTTGTGCTATTTCAAATAACTTTGGGAATTTTTCTTTATATTGTAAAAGTTCAACATTTATGTGTTTTCCATTTTCATCTTTAATATCCAAAGAATCCTGAATACTTTTCTCATTTACATACTTAGTCATATCATTTGCAATATCAAACGAAATATCTAAAACTCTTGCAACATCTTTTAGTACAGCTTTAGCCATCATCGTTCCATATGTTCCTATAAGGGCAACCTTATCTCTTCCATACTTATCTTTTACATATTCTAAAACCTTATCCCTATCTCCAAAATCAACATCAAAATCAGGTAATGAAATTCTCTCAGGATTAAGAAATCTTTCAAACAAAAGATTCAATGATAATGGCTCAAGTTGAGTTATACCCATAAGATATGCAACAATTGATCCAGCACCACTTCCTCTTCCAGGTCCAACTTGACAAAATTTTTTAGCAGCTCTTATAAAATCAGCAACAATTAAAAAATAGGCACTAAACCCCATTTTTTGTATAACAGATAATTCATATTCAAGCCTTTCTTTTGCCTGTTTCTCATTCTCAGCACCGCCATATTTTTCATTAAAACCAATATAACACAAATACTTTATCTCATCATCATAGCTTCTTTTACTCTCAACATTAAACTCAGGAAAATATGTATTTCCAAGATCAAGTTCCACATTACATCTATCAGCTATAAGTTGAGTATTAGTTATAAATTCAGGATTATTTGGAAAAAGATCATGCATTTCCTGTTCTGATTTTACATAAAATCCATTTCCTTCAAATTGGAAATGATCTGGATCTTTTATTTTTCCTTTAGTTTGTATGCATAAAAGTATTTCATGAGCGTATTGGTCATCAGAATTAAGGTAATGTGCATCATTTGCAACAATTATTTTAATTCCTGTTTCTTTTGCAATTTTTAGCATGCCTTCATTTGCAATTATTTCTTCTTTTATTCCATGATTATGAAGTTCTAAAAAAAAATTATCTTTTCCAAATATATCAACATATTCAAGAGCTATATTTTTCGCCTTTTCATATTTTCCATTGATTATATTTACTTGTATATCTCCAGCAATACAAGCAGAAGTTGCAATAATACCTGATGAATATTGTCTAAGTATATTTTTATCTACACGTGGTCTATAATAAAAACCATCTGTATTTGCAATTGAAACAATTTTTATAAGATTATTAAGCCCATTTTCATTCTCAGCCAAAAGCACAAGGTGGTATCTTTGAGAATCTTTATTTTTTATATTTTCGCAAAGATAGACCTCAGCACCAAATATAAGCTTTATGCCTTCTTTTTTTGCCAGTTTGTATTTTTGCACCATAGCATGCATATTCCCATGTTCAGTTATTGCAACGCTATTCTGCCCTAATTCTTTGATTTTTTTAAAAAGTTCTGCTATCTTTATTGCACCATCAAGAAAGCTGTATTCAGTATGCAAATGAAGGTGAGTAAATCCCATACTAAAGAATTACATCACTCCTTTTTAAAATTATTTTTTTTAACTCCTTTTTAAGAACTATAGTTGTTTTTTCAAGTATCAATTAGAGCATCTCTTATTCTTGTTTTTAAAATAATGTTTGTCAAGTTCTAAAAACAATTTTTGAGGTTTTTCATCATTTTTAAGGAATCTTATAGCAATATCTTTTAATTCTTTAAGTATCTTATCATCAGCATTGAGCAGATCAAATTCAACAACATTATAATTTTCAACTCGTTTCGATTTAAGATATTCGCTTAAGTTATCATAATAAAAATCACAATTTTCAATCCTTTGCACATAAATGGTTTTTGTATTAAATCCCATAAAATCAGAATCAATATCAATATTGTTTATTCTTGCCCAAACGATAGGTATTCCCACAAAGACACATCTTTCAGGTTTTAATATATTAAGATTTATTGCTTTTATCACAAGAGGAATAGATGTGGTTTTTGCAAAAACTGCATATTTTTCATTTTCTATAGTTTTTGCAAATTGCTTTATTCTTTCAAGTTCTTTTAAAAATAAATCATAAGGACAATCCATCTTTACACAATCAAAGCTCTTATATACTACTATTTTGTCAAAATCAGAATTTGTACTTTCGTAAATATTTTCATTCCATATAGGATTAATTTTTTCATTTCCTGTAAAAAGTATCAGCTTCATTACTTCTATATGTTTTTATTATGTTATAAATCTTTTTATGCAACTTGTTATTATGCAAAAAACAACAAAGAATTTATAAAAACTTAAGTACAGAAAAAAGTATGGTTGACATAGAGGATTTTTCTAAATTTAAATATATTGATTATGGAAAAGTCTTTTTGGTTTTATATTTTAAGGGTTTTTCCTGGAAAAAGGAATTACAAAACGAATTTAATATATCAAGTTCAATAGTTGATAAGGCATTGCTAATACTTGAAAATAATGGGTATATAATAAGCAAAGATTTTTGGAGTCTTGACCTTGATACTCAAGAAGCAATAAAATGTCTTAATGCGGGTTATTCTTATCTGCTTAAAACACATCCTAAAATATATACACTTTCATTAGAGGGAAAAGAAGAAGCAGAACTTACAATACTTTCAGAACTTAAAGAAAAAGCAAAAAAACATTCATCATTAAGGGCAACAATAGATTTTATAATAGATAAGACAAATGCGTACAATAAAATTAAAAATAAATTTACACATATAGAAAATAACAGTTTTTATAGAAAAAGGATAGATCATTCAACAGGTATAGAATATGAGACCCCAACACAAAAATACCTTTTAGTTAAAAAAGAGCTTGAAAGTGAGATACCTAAATTAAAACTGATTGAATCGCAATGTACCATTAATAAAAATATTGCAATAAATAATAACAACATTTCATCTATTTCTCATATCGAAATTAAAAAAAAGCATAATAAAATAAATCAAAACATATACAATGGTAAGATAATTAACACAATAGATCTTATAGGTCTTGAGGCAAAAAACAATGCAAATGATATAGAAAAGGAGCCTCTTATAGTAGGAAAACCTGAATTAGAAGTTGAAAGATCAAAATATCAGGTTTTTGAGTATTTAAAAAAAGAGCTTCTTATAAAAGATTTTATCAATAGGCAAGAGCAAGACGAGGAACAAGAAAAATGTTTTGCAATAATAGATAAAATAAAACAAAAAGGTTGGATGGATGTTTTTCAGGTTCAAAGACTATGTGGAAATAATAAAACATACAACATGTTTTTAAGTATAGCAAAAAACAATGATATCTATGATAATGGAGAAGATTTTGTTTACAAAAAGCAAAACATATAAAATAAAATAATACAAAACATATTAGAGGTTAAAATAAAATGACAGATGCTTTTGATGGTAAGGAGTTGATAAAAAAATTTTACAAATTTTTTGAAAACTATAAGAAACAGGAAATAAAAAACATAATAAGTATAGGTCAATCATATTTGCCAATCAGCTTTCAGGAAATTTCAGAATACGATTTTGAACTTTGTGAAGAAATACTTGCAAATCCACAAGAAATAATTACAATAATGGAAGAAACATTAAAGCAATTTGCAGAAATAGATGAACCAGAAAAAAACATCAAAATAAGATTTACATCGTTACCAGATAATGAAAAATTATTAATAAGGGACATAAGAAGTGAACATTTAGGCAAATTAGTCTTAATTGAAGGTTTAGTCAGAAGAAAAACAGATGTAAGGCCAAGATTAAAATATCTTGAGTATTTGTGTACAAATCCAAGTTGCAATTTTAGTGAAGATAAAATAAGAGTGCCACAGTTTGAGGATAAAGCAAGAATATTAAAAAATTGTCCTAAGTGTAGAAGTTCTGTTGAAGTATTAAATAAAATACTTCTTGACTCACAAAGTTTAATATTAGAAGAGATTCCAGAGCATTTACAAAATTCTGGTGAACAGCCCAAAAGGATAAATGTTTTATTACAGGAAGACTTAGTATCCCCATTTAAAGATTCAAAAACAAATCCTGGAACAAGAGTTTTTGTAATAGGTCTTGTAAAAGAGGTTCCTCTTACAACAAAAACAGGTGCTGATAGCGTTAATTATGATCTCATAATTGAGGCCAACCATATAGATCTAACAGATGAGGATTATTCAGAAATCATAATAAGCAAAGAGGAAGAGGAAGAAATCAAACAATTATCACAAAAAGAAGATGTTTATGATATACTTGTAAAAAATACTGCACCAGCAATATATGGCCATCAAAAAATCAAAGAAGCAATGTTATTGCAGTTATTTGGTGGAAATAATCTCTCACTAGGTTCTGGTATAAAAAAAAGAGGAGATATACATATTCTTCTTTTAGGAGATCCAGGAGCAGCAAAATCACAATTACTAAAATCATCTGTAAAAATAGCTCCCAAATCAATGTTTGTTAGTGGTAAATCGGCAACAGCTGCAGGTCTTTGCGTATCTCCTAAAAGTCTTGTCATAACAGAAAATTCACAGATGTATAAGATAAAAGATTTAGTTGAGAGCAGGTTTAATGGTGATGAAAAGCTTTACAGTAAAGGAATATGGAAAAAAGAGGGCATAGACGATATTAAAATTCAAAGTATGGATGAAAATTTACACATGCATTCTAAAAACCCTTATGCAATATGGAAACTAGAATCTCCACAAAAAATATACAGGGTAACACTTAAATCAGGAAAAGAAATAGAATTAACAGAAAACACTGCACTTTATTGCATGCATGATGGTTTATGTGAATGGGTTAAATCAAAAGACATAAAACAAAATATGTATATTGCAACACCCAAAAAACTTTTAAGTATAAACAAGAATCATGACATATTAAGCCTTATAAATTACAATCCAACAATAAAAGAATTTAAAAGTGAATTAAAGCATATAATTAAACAGCTTAAAATTAAATATGGCAGTAGTTCAACAGAAATAATGCAAAAATTTTGTATAGATGAAAAAAATATATGTATATATTCTAACAATGATACACAAATATCAGAAACAAAGGATGATTTAATAAAGCTATCATCTCTATTAGATAATTACAGTTTTAAGAATGATTATTTTTCTTTAAGTTTAGATGATGGATACAAACAAATTATTCCATCAGTTTTAAATAAAGATATTTTATATCTTACAGGTTTAGTTGCTGGCATAGGAAGAATAAAAACAACAGAAAATGAGATTTCTATAATCATGCCCAAAATAAAAAAATCAATAGTTAATGATTTTAAGAAAATAGTTTATAAAAATTTTAAGTTAAAATGTGAAGATTTTTTAGATTCAAACCTTCAATTAATTAAAGTAGATTCCAAGATTTTAGGACAAATACTTTTTTCTTTTGGAATTTGTACAGATTTAGAATCCAAAGAAAATTTTTGTGATTTAAGTAATCAACTTTTAGGTTTAGACAATAATTTATTATCAAATTATATTGCAGGCATTTATGATTCAACAGGTTATATCAATGTTTTAAAAAATTCAGAAAAATTAAATATTGCATTAGAAATATCAGTAAAATCCAAAACTTTTGCCAAAAAGATACAGCTTGCTCTTTTAAGGTTTGAAATTTTTTCAATAATTAAAGAAGAAACAGACACAATCAATTCAGCAAAAGAAGAAAAATACATAATAAGTATTAGTGATACTGACAATATCAAAAGATTTTTAGAAAATATAGAGCTAAAAAACACTAATTTAAGAAATGATGTAGAAAAAATATCACAATTAGCTATTAAAAACAACGATTATGATGTATTATCAGGTTTAGCTTTAAGACTTAAAGAAATAATGATAAGAAACAATATTTTGGTAAGTGATATAGATTTTTATGAAAATATGACAAGAAAAGACATCCTTGATATAATAAAAAAAGCAGATCATTTAGAATCAGAAGATATCAATCAAATATTAACAATAATTAATAGCGATATGTTTTTTGAACCCATTAAATCCATTGAACATATAGACTCTAAGGACGAATATGTTTACGATTTAACAGTTGAAAAATCACACAATTTCATAGTTGATGGAATTTTGGTACATAATACTGCAACAGTTTTAAGAGATGAATTAACAAAAGGATGGGCTCTTGAAGCAGGTGCTATGGTTTTAGCTTCAGGCGGACTTTGTGCTATAGATGAAATGGATAAAATGAGTGATGAAGATACATCAGCAATGCACGAAGCACTAGAACAGCAAACAATATCGATTGCAAAAGCAAACATAAGAGCAACTCTAAGATGTAATACAACAGTTTTAGGAGCTGCAAATCCAAAATATGGTCGTTTTGACCCTTACACAAACATAATGAAACAGATAGATTTTCCTCCTGCATTAGTTTCAAGATTTGATCTTATATTTATAGTAAGAGACATTCCAGACAAAAAAAAGGATCGATTGATTGCTGGACATATTTTAGAAATTCATCAAGATGTAAGCAGGGCAAAAACAGAAATAAGTGAAGATTTTTTAAAAAAATACATTGCATATGCTAAAAAAAATATACATCCTGAATTAACAGACCAAGCAATAGAAAAGTTAAGAGATTTCTATATTGCCATAAGAAATGCTTCAGGAGAAGAAGAAGAGGCAGGAATGAAAGCAGTTCCAATAACTGCAAGACAATTAGAAGCAATAGTAAGACTTGCAGAGGCCTATGCTAAAATTAAACTTGACAACAAAGTAAAACTTGAATATGCTCAACGTGCAATAGATCTTATGATGTATTGTCTTGAAAAAATAGGTCTTGATCCTAAGACAGGAAATCTTGACATAGATACAATAACATCAGGTATAAGTCAAAGCAGTAGAAACGAGTACAAGATCATTCAAAACATAATAAATGATCTTGAGGTAGATAATGCTGACATATCATATGAAAAAATATTATTAATGGCAGTTAAAAATTCCATATCAGAAACAGATGTTAAAACAATATTAGACAAATTGATAAAAGAAGGAAGTATTTTTGAGCCAAGAAAAGGTGTTTACAAAAAATTATCATAATAAAATCAAAAACATTTCTATACTAGAGAAATTTCACTAAAAACAAAACTTTATAAATCATTAAAAATTAACAAATCTTAGAAGGACTTGTGGTCTAGTGGCTATGATGTTGCCCTTACAAGGCGAAGTTCGCCGGTTCGATTCCGGCCAGGTCCATCAAACTAAAAAGTCTATTAACATAGGCTTTTATTCTTTGTATTTTAACATACAACGATTTTATTCTAAAAAACAATTTAAATAGGTATAAATATTATTCAATTTAAAAAGCATAAAACAGTATATGTAGAACTCAGGCCTCAGAAACAAAAATTTTATAAATAAATTCCTGTTAAGAGATAATAAGAGTGCAGTGGTGGTCTAACGGCTATGACACTAGCTTGCCAAGCTGGTTATCCGGGTTCGAGTCCCGGCCATTGCATTTTTATGATTTGGGGAATTAGCTCAGCCTGGTTAGAGCGCAGGTCTTATAAGTCAACGATTCAGTTGTACTTCTTTGATGACCACGCTTCTTGGCTAAGATAGCCTGAGGTCCCGGGTTCGAATCCCGGATTCCCCACTACTATTTTCTAACAATTATTGTTGCTTATTTTTGAGTTTGTTTTTTTATTAGTGATAACATTTATAAAGTGTTTTTTATTTCTAATTAATATGAAAATTCCAAAGGAAATCAAGAGATATTGTCCTCATTGTAAAAAACACACCATACAAAAAGTTAAGAATGAGAAGAATAGAGGAAGAAACAAGACACATCCAATGACACAGTTTTCACAAGTCAGGATGAAGTTAAGGGGCCTTACTACAGGAATGGGTAACATAGGAAAGGTTAGCAGAGGTGCTTTAAATTCATGGAAAAGATACAATAAAAAGCACACAAAACGAACTGATTTAAGATATACATGTCAGGAATGCAAAAAGACAAATGTTTCTGCAGACAAGAATTTAAGAACAAAAAAACTGCTTATAGAGTAATTTTTCTATAAAACCGTCTTTTTTAAATTTATTAATTTTAAAATGAGCAGATTAGCTATAATAAAAAAAGAAAAATGCAAGCCAAGTGTTTGTGGCTGGTCATGCAAAAGGGTTTGTCCTATTAATATGAAGGGAGGTGATTGTATTTTTGAGGGTATAAATCAAAAAGCACAAATAGATGAAGTTCTATGTAGCGGTTGTGGAATATGTCCAAAACATTGTCCATTTAATGCAATAACAATAATCAATCTCCCTGAAATTCTTAATAAAAATCCAATACATCAATACGGTGAAAATGGATTCAGAATATTTGATTTGCCAATAATACAGGAAGGGAAGATAACAGGTATTATGGGAAGAAATGGTATAGGTAAATCAACAGTCATAAGTGCCTTGTCGCAAACAATAAGAGCTAATTTTGGGATATTAAATGGTTTAGAAGATAATAGTGATGAAGCATATTTCAAGAAATTAAACGAATTATTTAAAGGTTCAGTACTTCAGACATATTTCTCAAAACTTCAAAAAGGCGAAATCAAAGTATCATACAAACCTCAACAGATAGTAAACATTCCAAAAGTTTATTCAGGAAAGGTTATAGATCTTCTATCAAAAACAACCAAGAGTAAAGAAGATATTATTAGTACATGTAAGTTCCTGAACATAGACATGATATTAGAAAGAGACATAAAAGTATTATCAGGAGGTGAACTTCAAAGAGTTGCTATTGCTGGATGTATCCTAAAGGAAAACGCAAATTTTTATGTTTTAGATGAAATAACCAATTATCTTGACATATATCAAAGATTAAATGTTTCAAGACATATCAAAGAGAAAGTTTCAGATAAAACTGCACTAATAGTTGAGCACGATTTAATTATTTTAGATTTTCTTGTTGATTACATACACATAATGTATGGAGAGCCAGGAGCATATGGAACACTTACAGGAGTTAAAGGTGCAAAAATAGGAATTAACGATTATCTTAAGGGATTTTCAAAAGAAGAGAACGTAAGATTTAGAGATAAAGGCATTTCTTTTGAAAAAGAAAGTATTTTTGAATCAAAAAGAGTTGAAATACTTTCAAAATGGGATGATTCTTCATTAAAACTTGGAGAGTTTGAGTTAGAAATTAAAAGTGGTGAAATAAAAAAAGGTGAAATATTAGGGATAATAGGTCAGAATGCATTAGGAAAATCAACATTCATTAACAATATATCACAGAAAGGATTATCCGATAATAACATCCTAAAAATATCATACAAGCCACAGTTAATTCCAAGATCAGAAGAAACAGTTTTAAGCATTCTGTCAATGTATGGAAATTTTAGTGACAATTTTTATGAGGTTTACGTTTTAGATCCATTAAATATATCTTCATTATTAGAAAAAAACATTAACGATTTATCAGGAGGTGAACTTCAAAGATTTGCAATAGCTAAATGTCTTTTAGATGATTCAGACATTTATCTTTTAGATGAACCAACAGCATTTTTAGATGTTGAAGATCGGCTTAAAATATCTAAAATGATAAAAAATTTCGTGTCCTTAAAAGGTAAAAGTGCATTTATAATAGATCATGATCTAGTATTTATGGATTATCTTTCAGATAGGTTGATAGTTTTTTATGGAGAACCAGGCATAAAAGGTTTTAGCAGTCAGACTTTTGATATGAAAAGTGGTATGAATTTTTTCTTAAAAGACATAAACATAACATTTAGAAGAGATAGTGAAAATAAAAGACCAAGAGTTAATAAAGAAGGAAGTGTAAAAGATGCAGAGCAAAAAAGGATTGGTGAATACTATTATGTTTAATTAGTAGAATTTTTTTATTTATTCTTTATTTTCCTGTTTTTTGTTTTTAGGATTACTTTTCTTTGTTTTTTTAACAGAACTTATAGTAGTCTTATCTTTTGATTCCTGATTTTTATTTTTTACTTTTTTAGGAACTGTTTTTTCTTTAACAGGTTTAATCATTTCAAATTCCTTGTTAGGATTATTAAGTTTACTATTTTTTATTGCTTCTTCAATATCTCTTTTACTTATCTTATCAACTCCACTACCCTTTCCAGAATATCCAAGTATGTAATACATTGCACAAAAACCGATAATTCCTGTTATGATTAGTAGAAAACCAACAAGATATCCAAGGTAAACGTAAAACCCTTGCACAAACTTATAAGAGAGAATTATAAGAATAAGTCCCAAGACAATTCTTAATATCCTATTCCTTGTTCCAAGATTTTTATTATCCATACACACACACAAATTTTTAAAATTTATAAATATTATCTATTTCAAAACAAATAAAAAGAATTTTAAAAAATATTTAATTAAAACAGCATAAACAACATTACAAGCGGAACAAGTACAAGAAAATATATTCTTTTATTCCATGCAAGTACTTTCTTTCCATCAAGCACCCAGAAAGGTATCATGTTAAAAATACCCAAAAATGCATTAACAGATATTCCAATCCTACATGTTATAGCAAGAAGAGATCCAGCGATAGGTTGAAATATCAAAATAATAAGCAAAAAAAGGATTGCCAATGTAAGATTAACCAAAGGTCCAGCAACAGAAATTATTCCATTTTCTCTTATCGATAATCTTCCTGCAATAAGAACAGCACCAGGTGCTAAAAATCCAAATCCAGTTGTAAAAGCAAGAAAAAAAGAAACAGCAAGCATCATAAAATCCGCTCTAAATTCTGAGATATATCCAAAGTGTTGTGCAACAAGCTTATGTGCTATTTCATGAAAGGCAAATCCAAATCCTACAGATAATGTAAATACTATAATAAAATTAACTAATCCTAATAAAGCAAGAGAAGATCTGTTAAGACTCATAAATGTAATATTAATCATAATAAAAGCTATTAAAAGATGCCTTATTTCTATAGATGAAAAAGAAAATTTTCCAATCTTAAACATTCTAATTTTATTTTCTTCAAATGTTATATAATCAGCCATAAAAAGAACTATATATAATAATTTATAAGCTTAATTATGTAAAAGAGATTTTAGAATTCATTATTCTCAACAACACAATTAAAAGAAAAAGAAACACTATTTGGATCATTATTTGAATCAAATTTATGTTCCTTTAAAATTTTAACCATTCCACTTATGTGTCCAGCACCTACTACAGCCATTATATAACCATTTTGATGAATATTACTTAAATCTATCAACTTATTGCACATAAACTTGTTTCTATCAGCAATAAGTACTTTATACAAACATGGAGCCTCTTTTTTGATTATGTCTATCATCTTAACAACCGTTTCACTATCAGGAATTTTTCTAAAATCCATATTTGCAAGTTTTTTATATTCCTTGTTAAAACCACTAGTAAGTATTGAAAAACACATTCCAACCTTTTGTTTAAAAGAGATAAGAGACAACCTTTTTAGTGTTATTCTAATGTCCTGATCTATAAGTGCAACAGGAATTTTATTTTCTCTTGATATTTCATATGCTGACTTCATATCTATTCCTGGTTGAATATTCAAACTTTTTGCGATTTTTTCCTGTGTAAATCCAGCTAATTTTGCAAAAAGAAACCCAAACATACCTATATGTTTTATTGCTTGATATTCTTTATTTTTTGTTTTGCCAGAGTCTTCATTTTGATTGCTCATAAGTGCTCTAAATCTTTCAGTGTCAAGTTCAATTCCAACAACTTCTGGCTTATACTTTTCCATAGCCAATTTTATATTCTTAACAGATTCATCTGCAACATGTGAAGTGCCAACCAAAACGAATCGTTCATGTACAACAATCATAAATATACAACTTAAAACATGTTTATAAATATGGTGTAAAGTAGTTATTCAAAAAAGCAATGTTTCAATGAAAAACAAAGTTTTATAAACAAACAAAATTTCCCTATATGTATCAGTTAAGCCTTAGTAGCTCAGTAGGTAGAGCGTGCGGCTGTTAACCGCAAGGTCGTAGGTTCGAGTCCTGCCTAAGGCGTTTATTATTTTGATTTGACCCGTTAGTTCAGCCCGGTTAGAATGCTCGACTGATAATCGAGTGGTCCCGTGTTCAAATCACGGACGGGTCATAATTTCTAAGAATTGCAATCTACAAAATATTTCTGTTATTAATAATATTAAGCTATACTACACAAAGAATCTTATAACATATTTTAAATATAAGCTTTCATTTGTAAGAATATAACACCACCACAATAGTTTTACAATTTTTACACTTTAATTAACAAAAAGATTTATCAAAAGAACTAAACAAACAATTCTATGAGTTTACTTGGTTTAACAAACAAATTTAATTTTTTTAAGAACAAGGAGATGAATTATATTTACATTGCAATATTTATAATATCTTTTGGTGAATCACTAATAAGTGTTTTTATTCCAATATATTTTATGCAAATAGGTTTACAGATCTATGAGGTTTTCTTATATTATTTTTTAGTTTCACTTTATTTTGTAATTTTTGCTTATTTTGGTGCAAAATTAACTTCTAAAATTGGAGACAAACATTCAATTATAATATCTACAGTATGTTTATTATTCTATAATTTAGGATTAATTTTTGTAGAAAAATATATGTTTCTTATACTACTGCTTCCAATTTTACTTGCATTTAAAATGATGCTATTTAATTATGGATATCATTTAAATTTTTTAAATCATTCAGATAAAAAGCATGTAGGCAAAGAATTGGCATTTATTGGGGTTATTGTTTTAATAGCAGTAACATTTGCACCATACATAGGTAGTATACTTGCAGACTTCAATTTCATTCTTCTATTTTCAGTAAGTTCTATATTCATATTTATTGGAATAATTCCTTTATTTTTATCAAAAGATAAATTTGAAGATTTAACTTTTTCATTTCATTCTCTTTTTTCAAATATAACATCCAAAAAGAACATTAAAAATCTTATAAGCTTTTCAGGATATGCGATAGATTCTACAATAGGAAGTGTTGTATGGCCGATATTTATAATTATGATAATTGGTACAATTAAAAAAACAGGATTATTAATAACTGTTTCAATGTTAATATCATTATTTGTTTTTGCTATTTTAGGAAAACTGATAGATAATACAAGCAAAATTAAAATATTAAAACTTGGAACTTTTTTATATTTTTTTGCATGGATTGCACGTATATTTGCAAATAGTGCATCTAAAATATTGTTTGTTGATTCCTACAAAAATGTAAGTGAGAAAATCCTTCATTTGTCATGGGGAGCACATAGCTACGATTTAGCACAAAGGACCAAATATTTTGAATTTATTGTAGGCAGAGAAATAGCATTTAATATTGCAAGGGTCATAATATATCCCATATTAATGCTTATTTTTTGGGTAAATTTTCATCCATTTACATTAACATTCATACTTGCAAGTATTGCAAGTATTGGATATGCTTTTATAGAAAAATAAATTTATACTTTCTATGCATAAAGATTTAATAGCAAAAAAAATCATTGATCACAATAAAATACATAATCTTGAATTTGATAAAATAAATCATAAATATTATGTCAACAAAGAAGAATGCATTTCAGTTACAACAAAAATACAAAAATATTTTCCATTCAAAAAAGAAAAAATTTCAAAGATAGTTGCAGAAAAAACAATGAGCACACAGTATGAAATAGAAGATGAGTGGAATTTATTGGCAAAAATAGGTTCATTAACACATGAATTAATAGATGATTATATAAAAGGTAAATGTACAGATAAAACTAATAATTTTATACAAGGTGCATTATTATTCTTAAGGGATAATCCTGATTTTGAAGTAATTGCATCAGAAATACAAATTTTTTCACATAAATACAAAACAGCAGGAACAATAGATTTAATTGTAAAAGATATTAAAACAAAAAAAATTTATACGATTGATTGGAAAACATCGCAAAAGCCAATATCTAAAACAGAATATTGGGAGATGGGGAAAACACCTTTTGATACTATTCCAAACAACAAATTTTACAAATATTCTTTACAGTTATGGATCTATAATTTGATATTAAAAGATGAATATGGTATAGATGTTTGGGATTCTTACATTATCCATATAAACAATAATATTAAAGCTTCATATGATAAAATATGTCCATGTAGCATGATTTTTGAAGCAGAAGAACTGTTAAATATAAATAATGGTACTAACAATTTAAATTGATATTTTATAGAGGGTTAGAAAAAACCTATAAAACAAAAATCGCAAAATTTGAGTTATCCCCACCATAAATAATGGGATATTTATCACTCAAATTTTTTTACTGCGATTTTTTATCAGAACTTGTTCAATTAGGGCTTATAATGTTTTTTTGATAACACTCTTCTGAGAATTTTTTGGGTTTTTTAAAAATTCTTTATATTTTTAAAGAATTTTTAAGATATCTAAAAAACATGTATTTCCAAAGATTACTTCCACAAACACATTCCAATGAATTGAAATAAACACAGTTTTTGCATTTTTTCATAATTGGTGGTTTTTCATTAAAACAAATTTTATTAAGATTCTTTGATAAATCAAGTGTTAAATCAATAAAAATATTAGTTTTGGTGAACAATGAGTAGTTCATCATAAGATTGTTATCAAAAACTATTAAATTTTTTTCATTTTTAGGTATCATAATATTAGAAGATTTTGTAATTATTTTAATTTGATCATCAGAAAACATACACAATGGTACAGGAACTATTATAGATATATTCTTTTTATTGATCAGTTTTTTTATTTTATTAAAATTCTCAATATTTTTTCCACTATTTATTTCACAAGCATCTAATATAATATAGATTCTATCAAAAAAGTTAAATGTATTTAGTAATTCATCAATTTTTTCTTCCTTTATGTTATAATCAACTACAAGTACGGGTGTAAAAATAAGAGGATTTTGTTTTATTATCATTATATTTTCAACACTGCACAGGTTAATATCAAAAAAAATACGATTAAGTGATTTATAGTCATACGTTGTTAGCAGTCTTATCGCATTTGTAAAAATACTTGTTTTTATGTTATTTTTTTTTATCATTTCAATAGCATCATCAAAACCTTCCCAATAAGTGATTTCACAACCATAAAAAATACATTCACTAAAAGACTCTTTTCTCATTTTATTTATTATTTTTTCAAAACTTTCAATATCAAGATTATTTTCATTACTAGGCTTATTATCCATTGAGCCTTCATAGCAAAAATTACATTTTAGTTCACATTTTTTTAAGGGCTTAATCAATATCTGATTTTTAGATTTATCATTAATAAACATAGGGTAAGATGTATAAAAAGTTTTATTGAATAATTTTTTATCAAGCAGACATAAAGGATAGTCTTTTATGTTATAATCAAGTTTATTATCTTTTGCAAATTTTACAAGTTCAGAAAATTTAGGAATAACTTCTTGATAAGTAGGCAAGAAATAAGCATTTTTATTATTGTTAACAAAACTAAATGATGCTTTTTTAATTCTAAGATCTCTAAATAGTTTTGCAATTTCAATTACATACTGATAATTTAATTTGTTTACTACACAATTTGCTCCTATATTGTAAAAATCTAGTTCATGCAAATTTTTGATTCCATCCATTGTTTGATTAAAGCCATTAAAACCTCTTGTAAGCTCTTGATGTACTTTAAAGTTATGCCCATGTATTGAAACAACTATAAGGTTTATTCCTGCATCAACAATTTCTTTTGCATAGTTTTTGTTTGACAGCATTCTTCCATTTGTCATCATGCTAATTGTTTTATATCCATATAATTTAGCAGATTTTACAAGTTTTACAAGATCTTTTCTTAATGTAGGCTCGCCTCCTGTAAATTCAACATAGTCATAACCCTTTTGTTTTTTTTCAAAAAGCAAACTAATGATTTCATTTGTGTTTTTACTAATTTGTGCTCTTTTAGGTTTTTCACAGAAAATACATGAATTATTACAGATAGTTCCTGTAAACACTATCAATTTTTCATCCATAATTTATGATTTTTTAATATCATTAAAAATGATTGTATAATCAAGATAAAAGACATTATAAAAACAATTATTTTACATTACTTAAGTAACGTTTTTTTGTTTTAATTTTTGTATATATAATTATTTTATAGTAAAAAAAAATATTAATTTTTTTGTAAAAATAGTAAAGTATTTAAATAAAGAAAACCAACAGTAATTTGGTGATATTGATACATATGCCAGCAAACGCAAAAGACAACAAAAAGGCAGCTCCAGCAGCAAAAAAGCCTGAAGCAAAAAAGAAAAAATAATCATAATTAAGGGAGTTAATTAACCTTAATTGTATGATACCCATAAGATTTTTAATTTTTTTGGGTGTGTTTTTTTAATCTTTAAGTGTAGTTCTTGCATAAAATCGCAAGAACTATATAAATTCTTGTTTAATTATTCTAAATGTAAGTTTTTTTACAAAACAAATATAGCAATTTTTATGATTTTTGTTTTATCTGTTGTTAAAAAAGCAAGTTATATAAAAACAGATTTATTCCTATTACCATGAGATATACACCAGAAAATATATTAAATACATTCAAAAGTACATTTTTTTTAACAGATGATACAGATAAATGTTCAGAACAATTGTTATCAGGAGTAAAGCAAGGCATAGAATATTTGTTAAATACTAAAAGAACAATTAATCAGGATACAATTTTAAATGTCAATTCATGTATGGAAAACAGATACCCATACGATATTATTAAAGGTAAAAGTTTTAGATTACACAATCATACAACAAATGATTTTGTTTTAGAGCCTTTTGATTTTTCTTTGATAGATCTTGGTATAAATAGCCTTATACACGCTGTAAATGAAGATTTATCCATGAGTCCATATGAAAGAGCTGCAATGGTTCAAGGTGCAATTTCTTATATAAGACCATTTGAAAGTCAAAATGAGAGAACTGGAAGGCTTATTGCATGTAAGATTCTTATGGATAATGATTGCAGAGTAAAAAATCACAACATATATCTTTATAGAAAGGCTTTATCCAAAAATCATCAAGCACTTCTAAAACTTGAGGATTTTGAAGATTTATTTGCAAAAGAAAATTATTCGGATCTTGTTAAAATTCTTTGCGATTAATTTTTTTTTACTAATTTTGAAACAAAAAAACCTTGAGTTTTGCTAATATGTGGCATAAACCTTAATGATTTCATATTGTACATTGATTTTGTATCAAAAGGGATTTTTATATCAATTTTTTCTTCTATCAAATCATGTTTTATTTTTGTTATATACTGTATGTTCATTTCATTTTCTTCAGGTTCTATTGAGCATGTAGAATATATCATAGTTCCACCTTTTTTTAATAAATCATAAGCCTTTAAAAGAAGTTCTTTTTGAATTTGAGATTTTTTTATGATGTCATTAATGCTTCTTTTTTTTAGCCAATTTTTATCTCCTATAAGGTTTCCACTACAAGGTGCATCAAGTAATATTATATCGTATTTTTTATCTGTTTTAAAATTCTGAGCACTACAATTAAAAAACTTTACATTTTTACACCCTTGTATCTGAACATTATTTACAAGTTTTTCAATTCTTTTCTGATCAGGCTCAATAGCATCGATTACATATGGAATTTTTTTAAAAGATAAGATGTCTGCTATTTGGGTAGTTTTAGAACCTGGAGCTGCTGCCATATCAAGTATTTGAATTTTCCTATCTTTAGCATTTGATTCTAAAACATCAAAATTTATGCACAAAACAGGAATTTGAGATGCAATATCTTGCATATATATACAACCTGTAAGATATGGGATTGATGATGATAAACTAAAAAAGGTTTTTTTGATTTTTAAGCAGTTATCTATAAAAGTTTTTTCATATTTTATACGATTAGACGTTAAAAAAGCGTTCAATTCATTAAAATTTATTTTATTTTTATTAAATCTTAAATATTTATCATCACAATATTGTTTTTGAGCTTCCAATAACTTATTATATGTATTAAAGCCAAAGACAGCATCGTATTTTTCCTTAAAACTATGATATGTTTTCTGCATATATTTAATAATCTATTATATTAATATTATATATTTTTGTAAATTTTTACCAAATACTTGTATTTGAAAAGCATGAAAAAAATATTTGATAATTGTAGTAAGACTACCTATAATCGTGGATGTTATGTCTAATTGTTCGAAGGCACTAAACTTTGAAAATTAAAAGATAGTTAAAGATGGCACTTCAATACCCCCGACCACCCGCCCCTAAAATGGAGATGTGTGCTTGTTTTTTCTTTCAGAAAAACAGATAGTTTTTTTCTTCGAAAAAGGATTTTATTGAAATAATCTTCCCCCCAGAATTCAGATTAAATTATTCGCTTTTTGAGTTCCGTGTTCTAAAGCAGTTTTAGCGACTTCGGTGTATCTTTTATCTAATCTAGGATCTTCTGCAATTCGTTTTAATGTTTCTTCACGGGTATTTTTATTTCTGCCAACAATTCTTAAAATATAACCATATCCGTTCTCTTTAGCAATTCCTGTTCCAATTTCATGAAGAATATCAGAATTACAAAGGGGACTGCAAGCAATTGAAACTATTGTTCCCCAATCTGTCGTATTTGTATATCTTTTTGATAAGGTTTGAAATCCCTCTAAATCTCCTGAATTAGAAGCACCCCATAACAAAGCAATTCTTGTTGGTGCATCAATATCTGGGATTCTAAGTCTTTCTTCTTGAGAGGTTTCAGGAGAATATGCAGATTTAATCCTTTCTTTCCATTTGTCCCCATAAAAAGTTGATCCTATGTCTAATGTTCTTTCTAAAGATGTTTTTACCACTTCATCTATAGAACGAGTAACATAGTTAAAAAATTCTATAACCTTTTCTTTAGTAGGATATTGAAAATCTTTTTGCAATTTTTCAATTAATCTATCGTCTAAAACAGATAACCCTCTTTCTTCTGTTCCCCTATTTGCAATAAGTGCATCTGTTCTCAGTTCAATCAATCCATTAACTGCTTCTATAGCTCTTCCAAATTGCTCTCCATTAATTGCTCCTTCCATCATTAATCTTTCTAATCCTTCTTTGATTTTGGGTTGTCTTAAACCAGATAATGAAGTTTCTTCTCCATCAACTTTTCTGCATAATCTGTCATACCAATAAAATACTAAAAAATCTCTTGTTCCCCCATTGCAATATTTTATATTTTTTGCACCATTTCTCACTCTTTGCTTAAAATATTGATCAAAGTACAATCTGTTAAAAATTATATTCACTAATTCTCTATGTGGAGAATCATATTTTTTCTTTTGAGATTCTATTTCTTTTCTAACACTATCGTCTCCGCAAATAAATCTTGTCTCTAAAACTTGATTTCCTTCAACAAGACTTGTCCTCAAAAAAGTTTCTATATTTCCGTATGTGCTCCAAGGTGGAACATCTACTTTTGAAAAATCAAAATCGCCCCACCTATCTTTAAGAACTTTTTTCAATCTATCGCTTTCTTTATTTGCGGAAGGTTCTGCAATTAAAATGTCTGCATCTGAATCGCCTCCAGTAAGTTCATACCTTCCAGGAGATCCATAAGCAAATACTGCCATAGGAGAGTTAATCCTTTCAGATTTTTTAGCTTCTTCAAAAACTTCTTTGACAATATTATCGAACTTAATAGTTTCTTTATAGATTCTATGAGTTCCCCATACTCTTCTTTGGCTATAAAAATCCAGCATTGTAAATTTCCCCCATTAATCTTTTATGAATTTCTTCCTTGTTTCCAGAAGTTTCTATCAATATTACCTGTCTTTTTTTAGCGATATCGAAATATCTTTTTTTTGTTTTTTCAATATATTCGGGATTTTCATGAAATGCTCTGTGTTTGTATTTTCCAACCCTTATTCTCCTTTCATCGACTCTCTCTAATGCTTTAGAAGAATCACAATACAAGACAAAACATAAATCTGGAACTATAACTCCTTCTTTTTTACTTGCTTGCTCAACTTCCCACATATCCATTTCTCCAGATTCAAAAACCATTCCTGTATAAATTCCCCTGTCCATTAAAACTAAATGACTATTTGATTCAGGCAGTAATCTTTGGTGAATTTCTCCTCTTGCTCTAATAAGTCTTAAGACATCTTGATTAGTCATATTGGAAATTCTCCCGGTTTTTTTAAGGTCATCTCTAACCTCTTTCATAGGAGATATTTCGTTTAATTCAGGCATTAAATAACAATCTGGAGAAAACTTTTCGTATAATAAATCTATCTGAGTTGTTTTTCCTGCTCCAACTATTCCTTCAAGACAAACAACCTTTTTGCTTTTCAGTTCTACCATATTTACTACTTTAAAAAGGTTACTTATAAATTTTCCTATAAAGAAACGCTTGGGACATTTTTATGATCTTTGTTCTCAAAAACCATATCGCTAAAATTTACTCTAATTGGCGAGCAATGATTAATTTTAAGATTAAATATAGAATTTTTTATTTCCATCCCCAATAAATCTCCAATCAATATTTTTAAAAATGCTCCGTGGCTCACAACTAAAATTTTATTATTTGTTTCACCATATTTATCTAACAATTCTTTGATAAATTCTCTTGCACGAGTTCTAACCTCAATTAAACTTTCCCCATTATTAACTTTTCTTGTTTCAAATGTTCCTTCTAATTGATCCCAACTAACATCTTTATAATTTTTCCCAGTCCAATCTCCATTATATTTTTCTCTTATCAATTCTGTAAAATTTACCTCTAAATTATGGAATTTATTTATACCTTCTGAGGTTATTTTGCATCTGGGAATATCACTAGAATAAAAAAAATCAATTTTTTCATCTTTCAATATTTCACTAACTTTTTCAATTTCTTTCTCTCCCTTCTCATTTATGTCCCCATGTTCAGGGCCCTGAATAGTTCCATCTACATTATTTTTTGTTTCTGCATGCCTAACAAATATTATCTCCATAAAAATAAAACAAAGAAAGAGATATATAAAACTTTTCACCCCTAAGATTATTTCATCTTCTTTCTTAAAAAGAAAGAAGCAAAGAAGAAAAGAAGACTCACACATCTCTTATTTATTTGGACAGCGTCCCGCCGTCCTGAAGTGCCATCTTTAAAATAAATACAAGTGCCTTCGAACAACTCTCTGCGAAAAATCAGAGATTTTTCTTGTCACGCCTTGCAGGCTCTCGGCATAAATGCCTCGGAAGACATAACAGCGATTATCTGGAATTTTCCTGCTGAATTTTCCCAAATTTTTGCTTCGCAAAAACTTCTCTAAATCCCGATGTTAGTTACAATTTATTTTCAATGGCTAAAAGTGGAAGGGGACAACCTTACTATTCAAAGAAGATGAGCTTATTCCATAAAATCTTTTAGAAAAATCAACAAAACTTTATATATTTCAATGTTCTATTAATAATTATCGGTCAAATGGCCAAAAAAACATTGAATGGTAAAACAAAAATGGCAATCCAAGTTTTAGAACAAATGTTAGAAAACACTTTTGTGCCAAACATTGCACAAAATAGAATTTATCAAACAATAGATACATACAGAAGCGGAACAATTGCACTATACACACCACCAGTAAAAATATTTGATCTTTCAAATATAGGAGCGACAATTCATATTCATGGTAGTGCAGATAGAAATACTCTTTATGGTGGAGATGTCAGGCCTATTGGAAGTCATGAACCATTTAAAAGGTTAAATTCTTATGAATCCTCAATGGCTGATTATTATCTGACAGAAGCTGGAATAAAACCAATTGAACCCAAAAAATGGTAATTAAATTTTTCATTTTTTCTTATTTTGGAGGGAATGTTTATGGTATTTGAAATCGATCCAAATAAACTAAAAAAAGATTTAATTTATATTTATGAATGTTACTTGTCAAGCAATACTGACTTAAATAAAATAGCATATGAAAAAGCTCAAAAAATGGATGGTCTTTGGAGTGGAGATTTTTTGTTTAAAAAACCTATCGAAAAAGCTATTGGTGGGCTTAGATATATATATCTTGAACCCAAGTTACCAAAATTACAAGCTAATCAAATACTTTTAGATTTGAAAAATGAAAAATTATGTTGAAATTAAATTAAAGTGAGAGGTAAAGTATATGCAATCACTCAATTCTTTACTTCTTGATGCTTCTTATTTTGTTCAATCAGAATTTAATTTACAATTACAACAATCTCAATTAAAACCTTATTCTTTTGAAAACTGGCAAAAATTTTGCCAAATTAATGATTTTGATGTTAATAGTGAAGGGTTGTATGTTCCTGCATCATATTCAGCTTATGTTAGGACGAATAGTCCTTTTTTAATTTCCAATATTTTTCATGAATTGTATGCCCTTAAAAATAATTCCTATGGATCTTTTCAATTCGTAAAAAATTATTATACTATCCTTATATCAATTAGTGATGAACTAACAAGATTCATAGTTTTTATTTGGTTGAACCTCTTAAATCCAAATTTTTGTTTTCAACAAATTTTCTTTAAATCTGTCCTGTTATATCAAATTTTTACTTTTCATTTTAAAAACATCCACTTCTTAATATTCAGACGGTGAAGAGAAAGTATAAAAGAATAAATTTAAAAATCAAAACAACATTAAACTATTATGGAGCAAACTTTATCAGAGCAGGAGATTCAAAAAAGAATAGAATTAATGAAGCAAAACTGCATATTTTGCAAAATAATAAAAAAAGAAATTTCCTCACACATAATTTTTGAAGATGATTTGTGTATGGCAATATTAGATATTAATCCTGCAACAAAAGGGCATATGTTATTATTTCCTAAAGAACATTACATGATGTTTCCTATGGTTCCAGATGAAATTTTATCACACATAAGTATTATTTCCAAACATCTTTGCGATTTGCTTATGGCATCATTTAATCCAATAGATGTAACAATATTTATTGCAAATGGAAAAGCTGCAGGACAATTAACACAGCATTTTATGATGCACATAATTCCAAGATATGAAAATGATGGAATAAATTTTGATATAGACTCAAAAGAGCATTTAAATATTGCAGAGCTTGAAGATCTTGCAAAGAAAATGAAAGAAAAACTAAGCAATGTGTGATTTTTTTTTAACACTAATCAATACAAAAATAGTTTTATAAAAAACAAAAAACAAGTAATAGTATCATGGCTTTATTTAGTATAGATGAATTGAATGAGTTTAACAAAAAAGTTAGAGAATCAGACAGAACAGTTGTAATTGATTTTTGGGCTACATGGTGTAATCCATGTAGAGCTTTTAAGCCGATATTTGAAAGCACATCTCAGCTTTACAAGGATGTAGATTTTATAACAGTTGATATAGACGATGGTATTGATATTGCATCTTCTTATAACATAATGTCTGTTCCAACTGTTATGATAATAAAAAACAATAAGACTATTGCTAGTACATCAGGAGGTCTTAGTCTTGAAAAATTTAAAGAATTTATAGATAAAAATATTTAAATAAAATTAGTTTTATTATGTTATGTACAAACTTATAGGAATTGATGAAGCAGGCAAGGGGCCTGTTATTGGTTCAATGTTCATAGGATTTGCTATTGTAAATCTTGAAAACGGAGTTAATGATATAAATTCTTTCCATAATTATCTAAAAGAGATGGGAGTTAAGGATTCTAAAAAATTAACAGAAAAATCAAGACTTAAGGTTTATGAAAAACTTGCTAATGAATTAGACATAAAATATGTACAATTAACACCTTTTATGATTGATTCTAACAATAAAAAAGGAGATACTCTTAACAATCTTGAAATAAACGCAATAGTATCAATCCTTAATGAGCAAAAACCAAATTTAGTAATAATTGATGCATTAACCTCTAATCCAGAAAAGTTTAAAGAATCTATTTTAAAAAAGCTTAATTTTGAATGTAAAATCATAGCAGAGAACAAGGCTGATGATAAGTATGAAATAGTAGGAGCTGCATCAATTATAGCAAAACAACTTCGTGAAAATGAAATTCAGGATATAAAGAAAAAAATAGGAATTGATTTTGGAAGTGGTTATCCTTCCGATAGCAGAACACATGATTTTCTATTAAAAAATTATGAAAACAAGGAATTTGATTTTATTTTTCGAAAAAGCTGGCAAACATATAAAGATGTTTCAAAGAAAAATAAGACAATTTTAGATTACTGATTAAAAAATCATTTGCCTGAAAAATTCAGGATTTTTAATTTTCTTGTTTTAGTATCAATAAGTATACATTTTCCTACATCAGGATTAATATTATTTTCTTTTTGGGCTAATGTTTGTTTTGAAAAGGTACCACAGTTAATTATACTACAGTTTTTATAATCTGTATTATCTATATAATGAGTATGTCCATACAAGAAAAAATCATAATTTTTATCAAGCCTTAATCCATCTTCTAAAGATTCGCAAACATAAGGAGTAAAATTATGTGTAGGGGATATATGTTTTTTATCTATAAAAAATTTTACAGTTTCAATTAATCTTTTTTTATCTTCTTTTATTTTTTGTAAATATTCTATATTTAATGCATAGTAATGAATTGATGAACCATGATATAAATAAAAGCTTAAAGGAGTTTTTTCTTCATTATATAATTCAAATGATGATGGATTACTTAAAAGTATTACATTATCCATTCTATAAAGTGAGTGAGCAAAATCGTAAGGTATTTTTGTTTGAGGTTCTTGTATTCTACTTACATCATGATTACCAGGTATAATGATTATGCATTTGTCCTCAGGAATTTGTTTTAATAAAACATGTACAAGTTCATATTGGATTGCCGTTTCATTTATCAACAACTCGCTATGTTCATGTTCAAACTTTCCTATTCCATAGACCAAATCTCCTGGAATAATTATAGTTTCAATTTCTTTTGCAAGATTATCAAGCTTAGAATTTCCTGTTAAAGAATTTAAAAATTTTAACAATTTATAAAAAGAAACATAATCAAAATCTTTTGAACCTATATGAAAATCGGATGTTAAAAGTACTTTATGGTTTAAATTAGTTGTATTAAGTTTAATTGGTTCATCATATTTATTATTACAATCATCAACTGTTACAATATCATCTATCCATAAAACATTATTCCCCATTTTGCCTGATATTCCAATTCCTTCATCAAGACATAATCTATCCAATTTAAATCTATCATTTAATTTCTCATTTTTCAATATACATTTTACATATCCGCTTCTATCCTCAATAATCATTATTACATGACCTTTTGCTGTAAATTCTATAGATGTTAAAAGCCCAATTATGCTAATTTGCTCTTTTGGTTCTAAAATATCCTTAAGGTTAGATATTCTATATGTATTTTTAAGAATATTTTTTTCAGAAATAATCTTGTGATAATATCTTAACCTATTATTAAAATGTATCACAAAATCATTAACATTTCCTTCAATTCCTTCTAAATTGCAATCATATAAAAGATTTATCTTGTATTTTTTAATTTTTTTAGACAAATCAAGTTTTAAATCATAATCATCCTTTTTTGCGTTTTCAAATATTTTTTTTTTACCATCAATTATAAGATTCAGCATGTCTTTTGCAAATTCATGATTTGATATAAATACATTTTTGAGTAAAAAAAAATTAAAATTTTTAAGCCATCCTATAGAGCATTCATCCTTATTCATGTTATCTATTATCTGATGAATGTTGTTGTCAAAAAAAAAAAACTCTACTCCATTATCTTTAAAATATTTGAATTTTTCTGTAAAGCTAATTTCTTCATCTGATGAAAGAAAAAATGCTGAAGTTATTATTTCAATACCTATTTTTTTAAGATATTCATCAAATAAATTATTCATACGATTAATTAAATAATCATTTTTTATAAAACTTATCAGAAATTTAGTACTGTTTTGTATTATAAACTTTAAATTTAAATGTATTTTTTAAAATATTGAGAGTTTTTTAAGTTTTAAACATCAACCAGTTATAAATAATATTACACAATATAATATAACAATGAAAATGCAATTATCATTATTTAAGAACTTTTAAACATTAAATTCTTTCCTATTAAATGGTTAATGAAAAAACTAATTTTAATATAAAGAATATGTTTACATATATCTTATTAGAAGAGATTTAAAAAGTATTTAACTAATAAAAATAAAGAAAACATTGCGAAATTATATGAAGAAAGAGTAAAATACAAATTAGAAAATTCTATTAAGTTAAAAAGAATTGAAAAACATAATTTTTTAAAGGATTTTTATATAATAACATATAGGTTTAATGGTTATTATCAATTTAAATTAAAAGAAAATAAAAATTAAAAAAATTAAATGAGGTAAATAAAGATGAAGAACAAAATCCACAAATTAAAAGAGTATTTGATTTTTACTATTTTAGTTGCACTTTTTATTTACACAATATACCTATTTTTTTTTAATAGAATTTTGGGATTATATTTTGTAGGTGGCATTTATTATTTATTTGTATTTTCAATACTTTTATGGTCAGTTTATAATAATATTTGTAAATTTGTTATTATTCAAAGGCTAAATAAATATACTAAAACTAAAAACCCAACAGTTGCAATAATATTTGGAGTTGATAATTTAACCACGTCTTTACTTCTAACTATTTATAAAATTAATAAATTATTTGAACAAATTAATTATTTCAATGAAAAGGATATTAAATTTAGAATTTATATGAATATTTCTAAAAAAGAATTTAACAAGATAATTGAAAATGATTCTATTCAAAAATTATACTTAATTGGTCATGGAAGAAAAACAGCATTCAAATTAAACAAAAAAGAAATTGTATTATCATATGATTATCAAACATCCAAACATAAAAAAGATGAAGTTCACTTGCATCATTGCACTCACGAAGATGGTAAATCTTTAATTGATTTTATTGTAAAAGAAGAAAATAAACACAAATGTCATATTAGTAATGGAGCAGTTTATTCATTTTTTGATAGAATAGAGATAGGTAAATAAAATGGCAAGAATGATGAAAGAACAAAATGCATTAGAGTTAATAGAAAAAAAGATTAAAAAGTATCAAAAATAGGTTGGAATTGAGCTAAAATCCATAAATATTAAGCAATTTGGTGATAAATAAATGGAGTTTTTGTTGATGAAATATGTTATCTTATGATTGAAAAAAATAATTTTAAAAATAAAAGGTTTTTTAAAATTCTTAAATATTCTTTTTTAAGGAAACATTTAAAATAAAATTAAGCTTAGAAAAACTATTGGGGTATTTCAAGTAACCTAAACTTTAAGGAGGAAAGTCCGCACACCGTTAAAAAGGGCAAGGACTGAAAAAGGCCTAATACAGAAAAACTCCCTGATGTTTTTGATAAATGATTGTATAAGATATATGAAGAATCATCAGGTTGAAAATATTGCCTTGGTGCAAGAACAGAATGTTCGCTTAGACAAATCTTGAAATATGCGTTGTAATAAACTTTTTATTGCGTTACAGCATTTACAGAATGTGGCTTATAATATCCCAATAATTAATGTTAAAAACATTTAAAATAGATTTTATCCGTTAATTTTTTTAATGAACAGTTATTGCATACTTATATATGAGCAAAAAATATAGATTAACATTTTTAAGAGATGAATGTATAGGTTGTTGTGCTTGTTGTTCTCTTAGTGATTTATTTTTTAAGATTAATGAAGAGGATGATTTTCCAATCCTTAAGGATTTTGGTTCTTATAAAAACGAAAAAATGACAAAAGATTATTTTGATGAAAATATTAAGTCTGCATTAGAAATAGTAGAAATGTGTCCTGTAGGTTGTATAAAAATAGAAAATTTAGATAAAAAAGATTAAATAAAAAAATCATTCAAAAGATATTGATAAAGATTTATTCTTAGGATAAAATTTTCTTATCCTTATTTTTGCAGTATTAAGTAATATTCTTGATGCAATTGATTCTTCAAGATCATGATATTTATCTTCAAGATATATTACTTCTTTTATTCCACTTTGAATTATTTGTTTAGCACAATTATTGCATGGGAAAAGTGAAACATAAAGTTTACAATTTGTTAATGGATGTATGGCATTTAAAATTGCATTTGCTTCTGCATGAACAACATATGGATATTTAGTATTAAGGAAACTTCCATCTCTGCCCCATGGCAGTTTTGAATCATCACACCCTTTAGGAAATCCATTATAACCAAGTCCTACAACCTTATTTTCCTCATTTACAATGCAGGCTCCAACTTGTGTTGAAGGATCTTTACTTCTTTTAGCACTAAATAGGGCAAGTCCCATGAAGTATTCATCCCAACTTATATAATCACATCTTTTTCCTCCCTTATCTATATTACTTAAATTATCAATGTCTTTTAATATAGAATCTATTTGTGCATAAAGTTCATCAAAACCATAATTATTATCAATAATAAAGTTTGAATTATTTATACAAAACTCAAGATTTTGCATAAAAGGGTCAGAATTATTCATTTCACTTTTTTCCTGTTTTATAAAGGTTTCATAATCAATTTTATCAGTAGAGCTAGATCTTTTTAAAATCCTATCAAACCTTACTTTTTCATCAGCACAAACAGCAAGTAATATAAAATCATCCATTTTATAAAGTGATTCAACTTCTCCTTTACATCTTATACTCTCTATTATACAATCTTTTCCTATGCTAAGAGCATTTTTATAAAGTTCTCTTACTATAAAATCTCCACCATTTTCTTTTCTTAAAGTATTTGCAAGTTCTCTCATATTATCCCTATTAGCCTCTTTCTCCTGAATATTCAATACTTTAGTTAAGTAATCTCTAACCGAAAAATATTCAAAATTCCTTTGTTTTACAAGATAATCAACAACAGTACTTTTTCCTGCTCCATTAGTTCCAGTTAATCCTATTATTTTCATAATAAATAAGATATGTAATTCATATATAAAATTTTCTTAAAAACTACTTTTAAAAGGTTTTTTAAAGCTTTCTAATTATCGTTGAAAAAATATTTAAATCAAGCAGGATATAAACATTTTATGGATAAAAAGATCATTATCGATTTCTATTCAAGAAAAGATGTAAAACAGGCAATATTAAAATTTTGTAAAGATAGAGAAGTTGCTGTAAGATATGATACTTTTTATGGTAAAAGGCCTGAGATAGCAGAATATGAAAGCGATATAGATAAATTTGTAAGAAGTGGTGCAACATCTTTTCATATAAGTGAAGAATTATGGGCAAACCCATTAGTACTTTCAACATCTCTTAGTTCTGAAGAAAAAAATCAAAATAGGATAGGTTGGGATCTTATATTAGATCTTGATGGTGTTGATTTTAAATATGCAAAAATAGTTGCAGTAATAATAATTGATTATCTTAAAAACAAACTTAACATTTTCAATGTTTCAATCAAATTTTCTGGAAACAAGGGTTTTCACATAGCAATTCCATCAAAAGCTTTTTCATCTTCCATATTAGGTTTAGGTCTAACCAAAGATCTCTTCCCAAAAGCACCACAAAAGATATCGTATTTTTTAATGAGAGAATTAGAAGACAAAATAATAGATGAAATATTAAAAGAGGATAATAGCATAGAATTGATAAGCAATAGGTACTCAATAAGCATTGAAGATTTGATTATTGAAAAAAATGGAAAGAAAATATTAAATTATAGAAAACTTATAGAGATAGATACAATTCTTATAACATCAAGACATCTATTTAGAGCACCATACTCATTTAACGAAAAATCAGGGTTAGTTTCTGTGCCAATAGACAGTTTAAAAATATCCGAATTTGAGAAAGTTCTTGCCATTCCATCAAATGTTTTTCCTGATACAATGCAAGATTTTGAATTTTTATCTTATAATCCACAATATGGTTGTGATGCAGATTCTTTGTTATTGAAAGCTTATGAAGAAAATGATGAAGAAGAATTAGATAAAATATATAAAAATGTTAAGATTTTAAAATACGAAAAAGATATTGAAAAATTTTCACAATTTGATAAGAAAATAAGAATGTTATCTGATTATTCAGACTCAGAAACATATGAAATATCTGAATTTGTTGAATTTGATAAATTTCCAGAAGTTATAACATATATGCTTAATAATGACTTTAAAGATGGAAAAAAGAGAGTTCTATTCGTACTTTTGACATTTTTGTACTCATTACATTATGAAACCAAACAAATAGAAAACATAATAGAGGATTGGTCTAAAAAACAGAGTTCAAAACTTCAATCATCCTACATTTCATCACAATTAGAATGGTTTAACAATCAAAAAGGATTAATATCACCACCAAATTATTCAAATGAGAATTATTACAAAAACTTAGGAATTCCTATAAAAATTATTGAAAAAGATGTATTGGCATTTAAAGGTTCTTCAATAAAAAATCCTATACATTACGTATTTGTGATGTTAAAAAATGAAAAGAAAAAAGCAACAGTAGCCAAAAGCAACACGTGATTGCTTGTAATAGAAGTTTGTAAAAAATCTATAAAACAAAAAGTTCAATAGTTTAGTAAAGGTTAGGGTTTTTATTTTTTAACAAAAAATTTCATATCAGCAGTTCCTTTTAATTCATCAACTATTCTATCAGCTATTAATTTTTTAGGTTCTTGTATAAAGACACATCTTTTCTTAATATCTTCAAAACTTTCAAATGGTTTTTCATTTCTGATATCAAGTAAAGATGTTAAATGTTTTTTTCCAATACCTCCAATTATTTCTAATGCATGTCTTCTTAATGAAATTGGACCAGCTGTATTGAAAAAATTTACAAAAAAATCTTCCTTTTCATCTATTATATCAAGTAATGCATAATAAAGTTCAGAATTTGCAGAACCGCTAAGCTTGTCATAATAAAGTACTCTTTTTATATATTGGATTTTATCCCTTTTCCCATCACCAATATAAACTTTTTCTCCTGAATCAATATCAACACCTTTTTTAGGTATAAGTTCAAACAGGACAAAAGTGTTAAAACCTATTGCCTGTACAGTATAAGATACACCAAAACCATTATTTGCTGTTATAACATCCAAAACTATTGCAAAATCTTCAGTTACATTTGGTTTTTTATTTTCTAGGTTCCTGTTATTATTAGTCCTTTCCATTTTCATTATAAAATAAATCAATAATAGAGTTTATAAATGTTATTAAGAATTATTTACGATAACGTTTCAAAACATCAAGAATTTTTGATACATTATCATCAACAAGTATAGTTCCACTATGACTAACTATTGCTCTTAACTGTGTACCATCTTCTGGCATTATGTCAAGTATCTTCATTAACTGAATATTATCAACTCTTGGAATATTCAATTCACTAAGTTCGCCTAATGCTGTATTAAAATCTTCAATAGATAATTTTGCAAACTTGTTAAGATATTCTAAAGTTTTATCTTCCCTGTAAGTTAATTCATACTTTTTTGCTTTTTGAGCAATTATTTCTCTAACCTGTGAATTAGATGCAACATCTGTTGACAATATTTCATAATTTGACATTTTTCTTAATAATATAAAAATATATTTATTTGATAAATTATAAACTTATCTATTTAAGCATTTAGCATATGCACAGGATGAACTACCAATGTTTTCTTCTTTTTGCCATCCATAATTCCTACCTTGTAGCATTCTCCCTGTTTAGATATAACTTCTCCAATTTTTCCATAAAATCTTAAACAGAATAATCCTGCATGGTAACTTGGGTAAGCTTTTAATAAAACCTTATCTCCATTTTCAAAAGTTTGTAAAAACCTTTTAATGTGCAGTTTTCCCTTATCAGATAAAGATTTCTGCATCTTATATCTTGACTTCCTTCTATTTCCACCTATTCTTTTCATTTTCTTTTAATTTGAATCGATAATAACTATTCAATCTATGTATATTAGTAATTAAAAACCCTTTAAAAAGTTATGTGTTTCAAAAGTTTTATAGTTTTTAACAAGAATATCAACAATTTTCTTTTATTTATAAGAAAGTAAATTTTTAAATAATTTTTTTCAAAAAGATTTTTAATTGATATAGAATAAACGTTTCCATAAGTATTAATGATTTTAGAATTCTCAATTATGAGTTCAGAATTATCTTCAATACAGTAAATATGCTCAATATTTAATTTTTTCAATTCTGTATCTATTTTCGATTCATAATGCCCTTCATATGAATTTAGGATGGAAATATGCTAAATTTGAGTCCCCAAATGAAGCATACTGGAGAAAAATGACTGATACGGACATTTTCTCACAACTTTATGATAAAGTTTTTAATTAAAGAAAAATGGAATATCTTACTAAGCGAAATAATTTCAGGAAACCACAGTGAAAAATCATTTCTATTGTTATATAAAAGAGTCAATGATTGATTTGATTAGTAGAAGAAGCAACTAAATTAAGAGTTAATACTAATGATATATAAAATGGTTAAATCAGGATTAAATAATTTATTTTTCCTGCAAAACTAATAAGGACCAAACACTATAAATTTGGGATTTTTGCCTTGAGTTATAAATGGCAGAGCAAAATTATATAAAATTAATTGTTATTAAGATAATAGTATTACTATAAATGCTTGTAATTATTACAAAGAAAATTTAGTTGAGTTAATTACAATGAGTAATCAACTATTTTTAAAAGAATAGTCTAATTATTACAATTAATTAAGATTTTTTATAAATAATTATTTAATTTCAAGAATTTATTTATTAATTATTGCTGTTTCTCAATATATATTCCTAAAACTCCAAATTCATTTTCTTTTTCTTCAGAGTATATTTTACGAATATTATTTAATCTATCTTCAATAGATAAATTTTCTTTGCCTAATAAGTTTAAATTAATATAAGTAAATAAATCTAAAAATGAATTAAAAGTTGTCAAACCTACTACTTTAACAGTTAAAGTTTCATTCTTTTCAGGCAATTTTGTAAACTCAATTAAATCTCCAATTCGAATTTCTTTTCTTTTATCTTCATTTAATCTTAATTCAATCTTTTTTTCACCTGATTTAATCTTATTAAATGGTTCTTCAAATAATTTCATATTAAAAGTTTTCATTTTCTATTTAATAAAAATTCTAATATATTTTTATATTTTTCTGAGTCTAGTCTTTGTGAAGACATTGGTGGGAAAAAATTAGGAAACAAATTTCTCATTTCTGAAAGAGGAATTGAATTTTCATATCTACAAGTTGATATTATTGGTAATGCAAATGATTCTTTTGAATTAGATAAATAATTTCTAAGTGTATTTTCGGTATCATATTTATTTTCACTTAATAATTCTATCATTTTATCAATAGAACCTATAATTGGCGTTTCACAAATAATTTCTCCCATAATCTTAGCAGTTGGTTTAGTTACATATAAAAAAATTCTTGCTTTTCCTTGATAACTATCAAATCTTCTTCTAAATTCATGTGGTTTTAAATTATTAAATATAGCATTAGCAGACCCTTCTTTAATGCTCATGATGTAATTTTTTTCTTCTTTAAATAAATTTTCTTGAAACATTTTAATTAAATACTCTCGATAAATAATCAAGACTATAATTCCTATAAAACTTTTTCGGGTCATTTGCCCAAGATGAAACATGTTCATATAATTTTTGAAATCCTTCTTCTCCAAATTTATCTAAAAAACCATGTAAAGAAACAAATTCTTCAGGTAATCCTTCATAACTTCCGGCTTTTACATATACAGATTTTGAAAATTTAGCACTTGACCAATCTTCAATCATTGGAGTTGCAATTCTTTCAGGTCTTTCTCTATAAGAATATCCTAATAATTCTAAAGCATTTGAAACTAATGTTGCAGCATGCATCCAATCTGCTCCTTTAACAATTAATGGAAAGAAGTTATCTGATTTTGATTCTGAAATTACAGTTGCTTCTTTCATTACATTCCTAACCATTGTATTTACATCAACGAAATCGGTGTTGTCTGGTAAAAGAGTTATTTCATAATTACCATGTTCAAAACAAGAACTTTGCATTCTTAATAATTTTCTTGGATTGTTTTCAATAATTTTAAGTGTTTTAGAATGTTTTTCTTCATATTTACATATCGGACATCTAAATCTTACTCGAAGTCTATCATCAGAAGGATTTAATAAATCAACAAATTCATCTTCTCTTGCTAATAAATCTAATAATGTTTGCCTTGCTATTGGTTTAGATTGAAGACTCTCATAAAAATCAATAGTATGTGGGATTCCAGATTGTAAAGTTAATTTATTCATTAAATTACTAAAATATCCTAAATTAAAATCAGCTACACTCATTTCCGTATCCTCAGGATATGGAGTATCACACAACATTCTTTGATATAATATTCCACCTACTTCTTTTTTTTCGGCAGGTCCATTTTCTAAAGCATTAAAAACTACTTCAGTTGGGATTGAATATTTTTTTTGAATTTTATCAGCTAAAGCATATGATGAAATTAATCCGATTGTAGTTCCTAAATGAGGCCTTCCATTTAATTGACATCCAAAATAAACTTTAGCACTATTTTTTCCTTTAACTTTTTCCTTAAATAAATCAGTAATATCTTTAGTAATGTGTCCAATTATTGTTGGAGGATATAATATTGGTTTTTCTGTCATGATTTCATTACTACTTATAAGTATATAAATTTATCTTGCAATAGATTATTTTAATTAAATAATAAAAAATTAATTTATTTTTACGGCAAAACTAATAAGGCTCGAACACTATAAATTTGGGATTTTTGCCTTGAGTTATAAATGGCAGAGCAAAATTATATAAAATTAATTGTTATTAAGATAATAGTATTACTATAAATGCTTGTAATTATTACAAAGAAAATTTAGTTGAGTTAATTACAATGAGTAATCAACTATTTTTAAATTAGCAATTTACTTATTTTTCAAATTTTCAACAAGTTTCTTATCTTTGAGTATTTCTATTATTGTTTTTGAAAATTCTTCAGCTGCCCATGCTCCATTAGCAGTAATAAGATTTTTATCAACAACAACATTTTGTTTTAAATAATTCCCATTAAAAGATTTGAATTCTTCGTTTAATGTTTCACTCTCATTATATATTGTAAAATTTCTATTTTTAAGAATTCCAAAATGTCCAAGTATTTTAGGTGCAATACATATAGCAGAAATAATTTTTTCACATTCATTAAATTTTTCAAGGATCTTGCCCATAAAATCATTATTCATAAATGTAAGACTTCCTGACCCTCCAACAAGTACAACAGCATCATAATCATCAGGATTAATCTGTGATAATTCTATTGTTGCCTCAACAGTTGCTCCAAGAACACCAACACATGTTCCTATTTCTTCAGAGCAGACTGTAACATCAAAATTATTGCTTTCAAACAATCTTTTGGGAAATAACAGTTCTTCATCCCTAAAATTTTTTTTTGCAACAATGATTAAAGTTCTAATCATATCTTATGTTAAGCGAATTCAATATATAAATTTTGTTAAAAAAATACAGTTATATTTTTAAAAGAATGTGGGTTATTCTATAAAAAATTATTATTAATGTACTAAGCATCTAAAAAAACTTCATTTTTCATAAGCTTTTTAGAAGATAGTATTGTAAAACATCCATATTTTAAGGGATCACATAGTTCTTTTTTAAATTATGGAGTTTTTAGTAGCTATATTTAAAATAGCTATATTGTGTTTTTAATCAACAATGTTAAGATCTTTTCTTAATATTTCAAGTACTTCAGAATGCATACTTTTAGGTAGGCCTATTGTAATAAATCTTGTTCTTCCATATCTTCCTTTTGATACAAGCTTAAAATCTATAAGCCCTAAGACCTCAAGTTCAACTATTATATCAGAAATTCTTCTAAGACTTAATGTTGGTATAGATAAATTTTTTGCAACTTTATTATAATAATCATATACTGCACCAGTAGTTGTAGGTTCTATCACTAGTGTTTTTTTGTTTGTTACAAGATTATGCTTTTCTTTCATAGATGTTCTTATTATAGCATAATTCACAAGCTGGAACTGTTTGGGTTGAGATTTAATAACATCAAGTATTCTATTCCTTTCAGTTTTTTTATCTGCATTATCTATGTGAATTGGAAGCACCTTTTCGCTTCCACTTCTTTCTGCAAGTTCTCCTGCAAATCTTAAAAGTTCAAGTGCTCTTCTTGCATCTCCATGCTCTCTTGCAGCATATGCAGCACACCTTGGAATAACTTCTGGGTCAAGTACATCATCCCTAAAGGCAAGTTTTGCTCTTTGCATAAGTATATCTTGGATTTGAGTTGCATTATATGGAAGAAAAACAATCTCTTCCTCATTTAATGATGATTTAACTCTTGCATCAACAGTATCCATTATTGTTAAATCATTAGTTATCCCAACAATAGATATCTCTGCAAGTTTAAGTTCTGGATTCATTCTTGTAAGATTGTAAAGAACTTCATCTCCAGCTTTCTTAATAAGAGTATCTATTTCATCAAGCACAAGTATTATAAACCTTTTTTTTGTATCTATTAATTCGTACAGTTCCTTGTAAAGATCATTTGTTGCAATACCAGTTGATGGCATATCTTTTCCAAGTTGTTTTAAAAATTCAAGCAATATTCTGTATTCAGTATCAGCCACTTTTTTAAGTTTACAGTTAATAAATATTATTTCAAGCGGAATTTCTTTTGCAGAAGCAATGTTCTTTATTTTCTTAACTATATGCGATACACATAATGATTTACCTGTTCCTGTTTTTCCATATATAAAAATGTTAGAAGGTCTTTCTCTTCTTAATGCAGGTGCAAGTATTTTTGCTATATCCTTTAAATGCTCATCCCTATGAGAAATCATTGATGGGCAAAAATTGGATTGCAAAACTCCTTTGTTACTGAAAATAGGCTTTGTATTCATGAATTCATTAAAAAATTCATCCAAATCATCGTTATCCTGATTAGAATTTTCTAATTCTTCTTCTTCCATTAGAAATGTTAGTATTTCCAACCATATTTAAATGTTTGTTTTTCATTAATGAAAACACAAAAAAGTATTACTTTATGATAAAATTAATTTATTTAAAAACCAAATTTTTTAATTTCATCTACAAGTTCATTTGAACCTTCTTTTTTAATTTCTCCATCTTTTAATATAATAACTTTTGATGGAACAAGATAATCAAGTATAAATGTATTATGTGTAACTATTATAAAAGTTGCATTTTTATCTTTTTGAAATTTTTTAAGTATTTTTCCTATGGTTTTAATAGCATCAACATCAACACCAGAATCTATTTCATCAAGCAATACAAGATCTGGCTCTAATAAAAGCAATTGGAGAATTTCTGATTTTTTTTTCTCTCCACCAGAAAATCCAAGATTAAGATCTCTTGATTTAAAATATGACTCCATTTCAAGCTCAACCATCTTTTCTGTAAGGATTTTATCAAAATTTAGTATGCCTATATCAGTGTTATTTATCTGATTATAAGACTGTCTTAGAAAATTAATCATGCTTATTCCTTCAATCTCAATTGGATTTTGAAAACTTAGAAACATTTTTTTTTTAGCTCTTGCAAGTGTATCTAACTTAGTTATATCAACTTGATCAAAAAACACTTTTCCTTTATTAATTTCATATTCTGGATGTCCCATAATAGCATTAAGTAGTGTAGATTTTCCAGCACCATTAGGTCCTAATATTACAATCACATCTCCCTTTTCAGCTTCAATATTTATATTTTTTAAAACAGTTCTAGAAGAAACGGATACGTTTAAATCACAAATTTTTAAATATTTCATAAGAAATGCAATAAAGCAAAATTTATAATATTATTGCTTTTTAGGCATTGCACAGAAAAAATATTGAGAATTTTAAAAAACCTTATTTTTTAAAGCATATTTAGAGAATAGCATTGTAAAACATTCATATATAAGAGTTCATATGGTTCCATTTTTAAATTATGGATTTTTAGTAAGTTTCCTATTTTATTTGTCACTAAAAAGATAATTATTTCGAAAATGGAAATATATTTAAATTAAGTTGCATTAACAATATAGTTATGTCAATTTATTCCGAAAAATTAACCGATGCAATAAACAAACTTGAATCTCAAGTAAAATCAAAATTAAGGTGTCAAGAAATTTTAAATGTTAGTGATTTAACTCTTAAGGATCTTGCAATAATAGAATATGTGTCAGTTAAAAACAGGAGTATGGGTGAAATATCAGCTTATCTTAATATCCCTCCTAGCACTTTAACATCAATAATTGATAGATTGATGTCAAAAAAAATATTAAAAAGGATTAGTGATATTTATGATAAAAGAAAAGTGTATATAGTATTGGGAAATTTTGGTAAAAAAATTGTTGAGTTAAAAAAGCAAATATCAAATCAGGTTTCTTCAATGATGCTTAAAGGTTTAGACGATAAAACGACAACAACCCTTCTTGATATTTTAGAGAAAATGAATAAAAATTTAGAAAATGATTAAAAAGATTTTAGAATTTATAGCAAGATTACAATGCATGTACCCTAAAATGGGTTTTAGTATAATATTAATATTTACAATAATAATGTCAATAGGAGTTGGTAATTTACAAGTTCAATCCGATTTTTCAAAAGAAAACCCAAGACAATTACCTGCATTTGTATTAACAGATAGAATATCTGATGAATTTGGAGGAGAAAATACTGTAATACTTCTTTTTGAGGTTGAAGAATATGATGAAAACAATCTTATAGATTTAAGAAATGCAGAATTTGTGGATTTTACCAAAAAATTATCACAAACTTTAGTTCAGGATTCAAGAGTAATAGCTACATCCTCAATAGGTAGTATTGCAAAAGGTGTTGATTTAAAATCTGATGAGGATGTTTTAGCATTTTTAAAAAATGTACCAGCTACCGACTCATTATTCAGTAAAGATTACAGAATGACTATTCTTACAATAACAACAAGTATAGGCGGAGCTTATGAAGATGTTGTGCCTTTTCAGCAAATGATTGAAGAAAAGATAAAATCAGTAGGTGTTCCTGGAGGTGTAAAATACACTTTGACAGGTTTTCCTCCATTTGGTAAAGTAATACGTGAAACAGTTTTTAGTGATGCATTAAAAACAATTTCAATTGCAGCTTTAGGAATATTGCTTTTGCTGGTATTAACAGAGAAATCATTCACAAAAGCATTCATAATATTTATTCCATTAATTTTTGCATTAATATGGACAGGTGGTGCTTTAGGTTTTAGTGGAATGAAATTATCCATTGCTTCAGTAGCATTAGGATCAATCATACTAGGACTTGGAGTTGAATATGGAGTATTTATGCTTACAAGATACAATGAGGAGCGTTTTATAAATCAAAAAAATCAAATAACTGCTAATTCAATCACAGTAAGTAGTATAGGGTTAGCCCTTTTAGGATCTGGTACAACAACCATTGCTGGATTTCTTGCATTAACATTTTCAATAACACCAATGATGCAGGTTCTAGGAATCAGTTTAGCAACAGGTATATTTTTTTGTATTCTTTCAGCAATACTTGTAACACCATTACTCATAATTTTGCATGAAGATTATGAAAAATACAGTTTAAATCAAACAATTGATGAAAAAAACGCAAAACATGCATACTTAAATAGGAGATAAAAATGGACATCATAAAAAAATATTCGGCATTACTTGTAAAACATCCTGTTTATGTGATGATATTCAGCATAATTTTTACACTTATATGTTTTAGTTTTTATGGAAATCTTGAAACAAAATCCATGAAAATTGATGAGATATTGCCTCCTACTTACGAGGTTGTAGATAGTATATTAAAACTTAAAGATGATCTTGGCGGAGGAGAAAGTACAGCATTTATGATAGTTTTAGAAATAGAACCTGAATTTGGAAGTGAGATAAATGATATAAGGGATTATAGGGTTATAGATTATATAGATTTAATAACAGTTCAAGTTTCACAGATAAAAGATGTTACAGGAGCAATAGGTATGTCAGATACTATAAGATCTTTAAATGGTGGTCTTATTACAAAATCGAATCAGGAAATAAAAAAAATAATATCACAAAATCCAAATAGCTTTTCAAGAACAGTAAACGATAAATATACATTAACAGTTATAAGAGTATTTGCTAATGAAGGTTTTGATGTGACAGAATTAACCAAAGAAGTAAATAAGATCATAGATAATACAAAAACTCCACAAGGTATAAAAGTTCAACTTGCAGGAGAATCTATAGCTGAAGAAACAACAAGACAGTTAACAGGTTCTGATTCTGCCAAAACCACACAAATATCATTAATAGCAATAATAGTTATACTTCTTATAACATTTAGAAAAGTAATATATACAGTGTTACCTCTTTTTACAATAATATTTGGTGTAATGTGGACATTTGGTTTTATGGCAATATCAGGCATAAAAATGAGTAGTTTTTCATCAGGTGCAATTGCAATGATTGTAGGAATTGGTATTGATTTTGGTATACAAACCATAATGAGGTTTAGACAGGAACTCGAAACATCGAACCCGGTTTCTGCAATGGAAAAAACATTAATAAATGTTTTAAAACCAATGTTTATAACAACAGTTGCAAGCTTTATTGGATTCTATTCAATGATGTTTGGAGATTTCACAATTCTTGGCGAGTTAGGTAAAATAATGGCTATTGGAGTTATTTTTTGCTTTTTTGCAGCAATAACAATAGTTCCCGCAATATCTGTAATATACGAAAAACACAAGCCAGATTATAAATTGAACTCTCCTATAAAAGTACTAAAAAAAATAAAGCTTTTAATTACAGGAAAAGCTGATATAAAATGAAAATGATAAAAAAAATATTAGGATTATTACTCTTAACATTATGCATGTTAAGTTATGCAGAAGCATTAAAAGATGAGTATTCATATTCCAAACTTACAGAAACATTTTTAAACCAAGATCCTTTAAAGGCAAATCCTGGGGAATATGTAGAATTAAGATTTAAGATAGAAAAAGAAGGAAATAAAGAATTAAAGGATATACAATACAGACTTGTTGAAGAATATCCTTTTTATTTTGATAATTCAGATACACCAATTAAATTTTTAGGTGATTGGTTAGGAAGTTCAGATTCAAAAGATTATTACTTGCTTAAATACAAATTAAAAGTTGATAGTAATGCTGTTAAGGGAGATTATGAATTAAAACTCATACAAAAATCATCAGAAAATAACATTGAAAAAGAATTTAAATTTACAGTAACAGTTGATGACAACAGATTAGGTATCATAAGCATTGGTAAAATAATAACAGAACCAGCAAAACTTATTTCAGATTATGATGAGGCTATAATAAAAGTCGAAATAACAAATATGGGTGAAGGAGACATAAAACAATCAATAGCAATTCTTGATATCCCACAGGGTTTTGTTGAAACATTTGGATATTCAACAAGAGTTAATATTGGAACTATTAAAGCAGGAGAAAGTAAAACTGCAGTTTTTTACGTTGATACATTAAAAGGAATTGATAAAGGTAATCATAATGCTTTCATAAACATCACATACAAAGAAGATAATGCAGATAATCTTAAATCAAATGAAAAAATCAAGAATGTAATTTTGCCAATAGAAATAAAGGTTTTTGGAAGACCTGAATATGTGTTAGAAGAAATAAATGTAAGTTCTTTACAACCATCAAAAAGTGGACAGATAAGATTTAAATTAAAAAATATTGGTTCAAAAGATTCTGATTCAACATCTGTTCAAATTTTTAAAGATTCATCCCAACCCTTCGATTTTTCAGATAAATCAAGTTTTATAGGTAAAATGGCTGTTATGGATTCAGGAGATGTTGTAATGAATGTAGACATTGATGATAATGCTGTTTCAAAAGAATACAAATTAAAATTGCAGATTAGATCTGTTGTTGATAAAGATGTTTTGATTCAGGATGAATATATAACTGTTTTTGTAGAAAACAAGAAAAGTTCTCCAGCACAAGAGAGTACAACTTTTAGATTTGTAGTTTATGCAATTTGCATTGTTGTAGGGTTTTTTGTAGGAAAAAGATATAAATATCATAAAAAAAACAATTGAAAGTTTATCTATTGATTTTATATTTTTTATTTAGAACCATTTTAATTTTACAATTTTAGAGATTTCTTAAAAATCATTAATTTTAGTAGAGAGTTACAAAAATCCATGTTTAAAAATGGAACCATATAAACTTCTATACATGGGTGTTTTACAATGCTATTTTCTAAAGATGCTTAAAAAACAAGGTTTTTTAAAAATTCTAAATATATGATGCAATAATACACACAAGTCACTAAAAGATAAAGTTTAAAAAGAACATTTATGTTATTAAATAATGAATCATTTTTTGCTCTTTGATCTTGATGGAGTACTTGTTGATTATGATTTTGATTTCTATTATTTTCTTTTTGAGGAATATGGAATATTAAAAGATCAGTTTGAAGATTTTTTCTACAATGGATTTACAGACACATTTTCAGGCATGCACTCTGTACACAGAGAACTTAAGAAATATCTTGTGAAATGGAATTTAAAAGATGATGAAAATATCAGTAAAAAAATAATTAATAGATGGTTTGAGCTTAAGATAATGCCAAGATTAAAATTAATTGATAGGGTGCTGTCTTTAAAATCAGAAAATATTGTAATATGTATTGCAACAAATCAATGTAAAGAAAGACTTAATCAAATATTTAACGAACTTGATTTTGTAAAAGAGTTCGATTTTATATTTGCATCATGTAATATAGGTTTTTCTAAGCCAGAACATGAATACTATGATAATATATATAAAAATTTACAAATGACATATCCTTCTCTTAAAGCTAAAAAACAGGTTTTTTTTACAGATGATTCTATGCAAAATGTAATAGGAGCAAAAAAATACGGATTTATTGCTCACCTATATTCTTCTGAAACAGATTGTATCAATAGACTAGAAAAATTTTGTAAACAGAAATAGTTAGAACTTTTTTTTATCTGTATATATCATATTTCCAATTCCTAAAAGATGCATATCCGAATTTTTAATTATATTTATTCCAACAGATTCAAGATATGCCTTATGTGTTTTGTTATCAGTAAATTCTCTTATAAAATCTTTATGTGAAAAATCATTTTTTTGTATTATTCCACCAGAAAGAAAGATTTCTGAACATAACATGTCAAGTGCAAAATTACGGCATGTTCTTGCATAATACTTGTAAAACAATTTAAAAGTTTTTTTAGCAAACTTATCTTTTTCAACATCACTTGATATCACATAGCTTTGTTTATGTGATTTTGATAAAAATTCGTATATAATTTCAATTCCTTTACCCGATAAAATATCCTCTGTTTCAATTATTTTTTTTTCAAGTTTTTTTTTAGCAAATTCAACCAGTTCAAAATCATTTTTATCCTGAATAGGAAAACTTGAATGTCCTGCCTCACTCTCAAGTACAATATCTTTAACTTTTACAGCTTTTCCAAAACCAGTCCCTGCTCCCATAAATAATTGGGGTTGATAAGGACTTGAATTTTTTTGAACAACAATACAATCATTAAAAGATGCTTCATTAACAGAATACGCAACTGCAATAAAATCATTTACAAAACTAATTTCTTTAAGTGAAGTTTTCTTAGATATTATTGATTTGTCAATAATCAATTTTGAATTAGTAAGCAAGGTATGTTTTTCATCAATAATTCCTGCAATTGCTAAAACTGCCTTATAAGGCAACGATTTATGTTTTTCTATTACAATATTAATAAAATCATTTATTATTTCATAAACATCTAAATAATCGTTTGTCATGTATTTCTTATTATACAATATCTTGTTCTTATCTTTATCAAACAATGCAAAATTCGAATTTGTTCCGCCAATATCAGCAATAACATATAAATCAACCATACTGTAAAGTAGAAACTTTTGCAGTTTATAAACCTTTTTTATGTGAAAAAAAAACAACTATAAAAACACATAGATAAGTTTTATATATATCTAAACCTTATACTTATAATTATGGTTAATTCATCATATTTTAATTCATTATTAAAAATAGCAAAGGAAATAGAGACTCTTGATAAAGAGGATTTGTCAATTTTAGAAATACCCAAAAAAACAATAATAGTTAATTTTCCTGTAAAACTTGATTCAGGAAAGACAGAAATATTTACAGGTTACAGAATACAGTATAACGATTCATTAGGTCCAACAAAAGGAGGTATAAGGTTTCATCAGGATGTAAATTTTAATGAAGTTACAGAATTAGCATTTCTTATGACACTTAAAAACTCTTTAGCTAATCTTCCATATGGAGGTGCAAAAGGGGGTATTAGTTTTAATCCTAAAGAATTTAGTGAAAAAGACATAGAAAAAATATCAAGAAGATACATTAGTGAAATTTCAGAGTTTTTAGGTGAAAACATAGATATTCCAGCTCCAGATGTAAATACAAATTCAAAAATAATGGGTTATATGCTTGATGAATTTGAAAGAATAAAAAGAGTAAAATCACCAGCAATGATAACAGGTAAACCAATAGAATTAGGAGGAAGTCTTGGGCGTGAGACATCAACAGCTAAAGGAGCTTTTTTTATAATAGAAAAAAGGTTTGAAAATCAAGATATTTCAGAAACAAAAGTTGCAATTCAAGGTTTTGGTAATGCAGGATCTTATCTTGCAAAAATGCTTCATAATCACGGATTTAAGATAGTTGCAGTTTCAGATTCATCATCAGGTTTATATGATCCTTTAGGTCTTGATATAAATGTCTTACGAGAATACAAATCTTTTGGAAAAAAATTTTCAGATTTTGAAGGTTATCAAAAAATAAGCAATGATGAACTTTTAGAACTTGAGGTTGATCTTCTTGTTCCTGCAGCTTTAGGACATGTAATAAATAAGAATAATGTTGAGAATATAAAGGCAAAATTAATATTAGAACTTGCAAACGCTCCTATAACAAAAGAAGCTGATCAGGTACTTGAGAACAAAAAAGTAGAGATAATACCAGACATACTTTCAAATTCAGGAGGTGTTATTGTAAGTTATTTTGAATGGGTTCAAAATAGACAGGGCTTTTATTACGATGAGAACAAAATAGATTCAATGCTTAAAGAAAAAATGTTAACATCATATGAACAGGTAAAGACTGAAAAAAATAATTGCAATCTTGCATCATTAAGAAAATCAGCATATTCAACATCAATCAAAAGAATATTAAAAGCAGAAAAAGCAAGAGGAAATATAAATTAACACATTTATTTCTTAATCATTTCTAAAACGGCCTCAACTATTTTATCTGTGCTAATTCCATATTTTTCAAGAAGTTCATATCCATTTCCACTTTCTCCAAAAGAATCATTCATTCCCAACCTTTTAATTTTGACAGGATATTTATCACTTAAAAATTCGCAAACAGCACTTCCCATTCCTCCATTTATCTGATGTTCTTCAATAGTTATTACCAATCCTGTTTTTTTAACAGATTCAAGTATCGTATTTTCATCAAGTGGTTTAATAGTATGCATATTTATTACTTCAGCAGAAATTCCATGATCAGATAAAAGAATTTTTCTTGCATTAATAGCAAATCCAACACAGATTCCACAAGCTATAATAGTTATGTCATTTCCACCATCAATAACATTAGCTTTTCCAATCTCAAAAAAAGAATCTTTAGATGTTATGTTAATACTTTTCTCCCTTGAAAGTCTTAAATAGCAAGGTTTTTTAATTTCACTTATTGCAATTGTTGCTTTTTTTGTTTCCTCTTCATCGCAAGGAACTACTACAACAAGATTTGGAATTACTCTTGTTATTGCAATATCTTCTAACATTTGATGTGTTGCTCCATCAGGTCCTGTAGTAAGTCCAGCATGTCCACCAATTATTTTAACATTAAGTTTAGAATAACACGCGCCATTTCTTAACTGATCCCAATTTCTTCCAGGATTAAATGCTGCATAGGAAAGTGCAAATGGAATTTTGTCGTTAGAAGTCATTCCACATGCAGCCATTAACATATTCTGTTCACTTATTCCCATCTCAAAAAATCTTTTAGGGTATGTTTTTGCAAATTCATCAGCTTTTATGCTTTTGGTTAAATCAGCACACAAAACAACTATATTTTCATTTTTACCAGAAGAATACATTAATCCATCTGAAAATCCTTTTCTTATTTCTCCAAAAGAATCATTATTATTTTTATTATTATTATTTTTATTTTCCATTTTCATCTAAACAAAGTTCATTAAGTGCAATTTTAAGTTCATTATCATCAGGTGCCTTACCATGCCAATTAAAATCATTTTCCATAAAACTTACTCCTTTTCCTGCAATTGTATTTGCAATAAGACAGATTGGTCTACCTTTTATTTTAAATGATTCTTTGATTGCATGTCTTATTTGTGATATGTTGTTTCCATCAAATTCTATTGTTTTAAAATTAAAAGATGCCATTTTTTTTGAAAGTTTCTCTAATGATGAAACATCTTCTGTATTTCCATCTATCTGTATAAAATTCCTATCAACAATAACATAAAGATTATCAAGTTGCTCTTTTGCTGCAAATAAAAATGCTTCCCAGCATTCACCTTCCTGTAATTCACCATCACCAACAATTGTAAAGACTTTATTTTTTTTTTTATCCCTTTTAAGCGATGCAGCCAATCCTACAGCATACGAAATTCCTTGTCCTAAAGAACCTGATGAATTTTCTATTCCTATTGATATATTTTTACTGGGGTGTCCCTGAAGCATTGAATTAATTTTTCTTAAATCAAACAATTTATCCTTTTCAAAATAATTAGCTAAAGATAAAGTTGCATACATAACAGGACATACATGTCCATTAGATAGTATCAAAAAATCCCTTGCCAACCAATCAGGTTGCAAAGGATTATGATTCATTATGTCAAAATATAAAACTGCAAATATATCAGCTAAACCCATTGCTCCTGCAGTGTGTCCACTTTTTGCAGTATTTAACATTTTTAATACATCTATTCTTATTTCTTTTGCAATATTTTTTAGTTCACTATCCTTCATAAAAAAAAATAAACAATATATTTTAAATAACTTATTCATTTTATAAAATAAAAAATAGATTATAACTACTCAATGATTAATAAAATAACTTTAAAATAAGAATGACAAACAAAAATTATGGTTAAAAAACTTCCTCAATTAAAAAGAGGATTAAAAGATTTTATTTTAGATGAAGATGCAAAAGTGATGGATAAGGCTGCAACAAAGATTGCCATTACATCATCATTTATAGCTATAAATATGTTGGCAAATGCTGATGAGGCTAATGCAAAAGGTCATAAAAATCATTCACAGCATCAAAATAGAGTAAATGCTGATTATTACATTTCGGAAGATTGTGATTATAAAGGTTTACCAGATAATGCAACTATTCCTGATGATGTAGAGGATTCAGAAGATAATCTTTCTGGTTCATCCATAAATTCAGACATAAAAATACAAAACAAGATTTTTGGACTTGAAAGTGATAATAGGGATGATCCTGTTGTTCCACCAGTAAATGAAACAAATCAAACAAATCAAACGAATCAGACAAATCCACCTATTGCAAGGAATAGTAGCGAATTTTGTGAAAAGGGTGCTTTACCACAAGATGTGATTCATGCAGGAACAAATCCAAGTGTAATACAAATAGGAGCTATTCCAGATAAGGCTTTAGATACAACACATGGTAATCATTATAATCATAACGATCAGAGTGGTCAGGGATATCTTGAGATATTATTAGGAGTAATAATTGGTGCATTATTAGGTCCACTAATAGGTATAGGTGCTGGTTGGGGTGCAGGAATAGGTCTTATAGGTGGTTTATTTGGTGGTGATGATGGAGATGATACAAGTGTTTCAGTTGCAAAATCAGATGGTCATATAATACCTAAAGAAGTTCTTGACATACTTGAGGATCAGGAAGAACTTGTAACAGATAATATAGAAGATGAATTTGATTTAGGTGGTAACATTTCTGAATAATCTTTTAGTCTGCCCAAACATATTCGATTAAATAACATTTCATATTTTACTGATTAAAAGTATTTGGTTATATCTATTTTAAAATTCTCAATAGAATAAATAAACCTAAAAAATTTATTAAAAAAGCCTATGTTAAGAAAAATATAACAACTTTAAATATTAAAAAAATATACATATTACAACAAAGGAAAATAAGAAATAAAATTATGGGAAGAATTCTTTATTTTTTCTTTTATTTTGTCTTTTAAGTTGGGGGTACAAACTTATAAATATTGTGTTTTTAATAGAGGGTTACAAAAAACCTATAAAACAAAAATCGCAAAATTTAAGTTATCCCCACCATAAATAACGGGGTATTTATCACTCAAATTTTGTTTACTGCAATTTTTGATCATTCCTTTTAAATATTCAACCGCAGAGCAGTGGAGTATGCAAATGAATAAATTTGTAAATGAACTTATGGAGTTTATAATAACTCTCTATTATATATCATAAAATATTTTTTTAACAACACATCCATCATCGTTAACATATATTGAAAGAATTCTTGACTTTAAGTCATCAAATCCTATTTCTTGAAGTTTTTTCCTTTCTGATAACTTAAAAAATTTTTTCAAGTGGAATTCATATTTTGTATCAACTATATTGCAATTAACATATTTATTAACCTTTATTGAAGGTTTTTCTCTTAACAATGAATTAAGATTTAAATCCTGTAACTTTTTCTTAAAAACATGTTCTTGGTATATTTTTATTTCTTGTGGTCTATTATCATTAAAAAAATCTATTGCATAATACCATATAAGTTCACTATCATTTTCCAATAACTTGATTTTATGTTTTAATTCTATATATTTTTTAACTATTCTATTTTTTGTTGCAATAATACTAAATTGCAAATAAAAGGTTTCCCTTGCAAGTTCTTTTTTTTCATTGTACAAAAAACCTATTGCAAAATAACTAAAGAGTCTTATATCCATTTCTCTTATGTAGTCAATAATATAAGTTTTATTTTTCATATTAAGTTTTTTAATTAATTCTATTATTTTGTTTCTAGAATCATCTGAATAAACATAGAAATAAAATACGAACCTATCCGCATTTTCTTCATTTGGAAAATTAAATGAAGAGCCTATGTAATTTTTAAAATTATCTTTTAAAATCTGAAAATTTTCATATTGATCAAGTTTTTTGTATTGGTCAATTTTTTCAACTTGTTCTGTATATTTTTTTTCATTCCATTTCGGTTCAATATTATTTGCAACACAATATACAAAATAATCCTTATCTCCAAGCAGTTCATAAAGCATATATTCTTTAAATCCTTCAAATACTATTGAAAAAGATTGTGCATATTTTATATAATCTGATACAAATTTTTTTTGAAAAATTCTATAACATAAAATATCAACACTATCCTTGTAAACTATTTTTATTTTTTTAATTTTAAGTTTATCAATATAATAAAGAAAAATTTCAAAATTCTTACATAATCCATCATTAAGTACAAAATCATATGAATCATCAATAGATATTACTTTTTTTTTAATTTCTTTTGCAAATTCTATTTCATTCAAATTGCAAATATTTATTTCATTCATAAATAGTTTGTACAAGTAATATTAATAAATCTTACTGTATAAACAGTTGTATGTAGTACAAGGTATATATATCACCTGAGTATACAAGATTCAACAACTGGTGAAATTTATAGAGAATTTTGAAAAACCCCAAAATTTTAAGAAGAGTTTATACGATAATTTTCACATATGTAGTTTTATTTTACAACTTTTTATAAAATTGTCAACAAAACAATTAATTACTTAACAATAGTTATTAAAATTTACAAAAATATTTTGTTAAAAGACTTATATAATGATTAAAAAAGATGCATATGCCTTAAAATATATGTTGTTATTGTTAATATCTTGCATTTTTTTTGCAGGTTTTTCATTACAACAAGTAAATTCAGCTCAGGTTAATGAGGTAAAACAGTATTGTGAAGGTTATAATCAAGGTACATGGTCTGAAAGTTCAAAAGAATGTATAGGCAGTGTTTTAAGTCAGTCTGAATGTGAAGCACTTTTTACTGGAATAAAAGAAGAAACAGGAAAATTCTATGAGTGTGCAAATAGTTGTAGAAATGGTCAAAGTGGCTGTAATCCTTCATGTGAGAAAGTTTGTTCTGTAAATCATTTATCTCCAAATTCATATTTTACAAAAAATAGTGAAACAGGTGCTCCTTATGCTTACACACAACCAACTCAGCAAGAAATAGATGATATGGGAAAAGAGACATGTGAAGTACATTCAGGTCAATGGATTGAAAATAAACAAGAATGCGAAAATGCAAATGTTGGAAAAAAAGAATGTGAAAGCGTAGGAGGTTCCTTTTATAATTGTGCAAATTCATGTAGAAATCTTGATTCTGAAAGTAAGCAAAATTGTACTCCATATTGCGTAAAGGTATGTAAAATAGGTGAAAAACTGACAAAACCAGATTATTTTGATAAAACAGATCCTGATTATCCAGGTGGTTCTGATGATAATTCAACAGGAAATCCATTCAATCCAGATGATTTTGTAACAGAGCCCAAATTAACAGCTGGTTCTTTAAGACATAGCGTTTTTAGTCCATTTAAAACAATTATAGTACAGCAACTTGCAAATTATGATAGCTCTTTAAGACAGGAGCAAACAGTTACAACAATAGTTGATAAATTTATGGATTTTGATGAATACGCTGAAGATGAGACCAAAGAACCATATTGTAGGATAGGTGGTCAATATTACGTAAAGGTTGAAAACAATGCAGAACCTGCATCAGGTCCAGTACCAGGTGCAGAGTATTACAGTGAGATATTTAAAATGTATTATTGTAAAACAACACAAAACTTGCTTGAATCAACAAAAATTCCTTCAAGTTGGCAGGAAGATGATATAATCGTATATTGTAATGATGGTTCTATGATAAATGTTCCTGATGTAAATTTTGATATGTATTCTGTGTTTATTAACACATACAAGGCATGTGTTGTACGAAACATGAATAAGTCAGAGGTTATAATAACAGGCTTTGAAATAGGGAATAGAGTTGTTGATAATTCAAGAAGATATTTCTTTGATAAAGAGAGTATGAAAGGTCCACAACTTGGTACACTTGAATACTCTGAAGATAGTAGTTCTGAAATAGAATTCAGTTTTAATCAATTTAACAAAACATCAGGTGAAGAGTTTCTTACATGCTCTAAACATACACTTACAACATCAGACGGAAAAAATCTCACATTCATCCACAACAACATAACAAAAACATATCTTTTTTATAGCGGAGAATCTGACATATCAGCAGATCTAATGGATGTTAACGATGTTTTTGAAAGAGGAAAAGATATAGGGATATCACGTGTTGCATTTTTTAAAAAAGCAGGTGAAAAAAAAATATATGGTTATGAGAAGTTTGAGAAAAGCACTTTAAAACCAGTATACATAATAGAGTTGGATAATTTTGAAGGATACAATCAAGATGTTTGCAATACATTGCTAGGTACACACAAAACATCTTTAATACTAGAAGATAAAACCCAAATAATATGTGATGCAGACAAAATAAAAATAGTTGCAGTAAACATGAATAAAGATAAGGTAACAAAAGCCTTTAACATGTTTAAAAATATCATGATGACATTAAAATAATTTTTAATTTCAAAACTTTTTTATAAGAAACTAAGAAACATTAAAGATTTTTAGAAATTTTCTATATATTTGGTGAATTTTATAAATAGTTAAGAATCTATTATTTAATGGAACAGGATTTAGTAATTTTTTTTAAAAATAAAAGGGGTGATTTCCCAATCTTAAATCAAAAAATAAATGATTATCCATTAATATATGCAGATAATTCAGCAACAACTCAAAAACCAGAACAGGTAATTGATGCAATCACACATTTCTATAAAAATTATTGTTCAAATGTGCACAGGGGTATTCACAAATTAAGTCAGATTGCAACAGAAGAATTTGAAAAAGCTAGGTTTAAAGTTGCAGAACTTATAAATTGTGATGAAAACGAAATAGTTTTTACAAAAGGTGCAACAAATAGCCTTAACATAATATCTAATTCATATTATGATATAATAGATAAAGATGATGAGATCATAACAAGCGATATGGAGCACCATTCAAATCTTGTCATATGGCAAGAACTTGCAAAAAGGAAAAATGCAAAACTAAAGATTGTAAAGATGAATAAAGATTTTACAATAGATATTAATGATTTAAAAAAAAATATAACAGACAAAACAAAAATAATATCAATTACACATATATCAAATGTATTAGGAAGTATTAATCCAATTGAAGAAGTAGGAGAAATTGCAATTAAAAACAATATAAAATTTATAGTTGATGCTTCTCAAAGCATAGGTCACATGCCAATAGATGTTAAAAAGATAAAATGCGATTATCTTGTTTTTTCATCACATAAAATGTGCGGTCCAAGTGGGGTTGGAGTTTTATATGTTAAAAAAGATAATTACAAATATTTAAAACCGTTAGAATTTGGAAGTTCAATGATTGATGAAGTTGATTTTTTTGATTCAACATATCAGAAAGGGTATTTTAAATTAGAATCTGGTACGCCTAATATAGAAGGAATAATAGGTTTAGGTTTTGCAGTAGATTATTTAAGGTCAATAGGTTTAGAAAAAATAGAAGAATACGAAAAAATACTTGTTGATTATTTCATATCAAATTTTAAAAAATTGAAAAATTTCAAGTTACATGGGAACTTGTCAAATCAAAGATCTGCAATATTTTCATTAACACATAAAACACTTCATGCACATGATTTAAGTAGTATCTTTAATGCTTTTGGAATAGCAATAAGAGGTGGTCATCATTGTGCAATGCCACTTATTAAAAAACTTAATGTAAATTCAACATCCAGATTTTCATTCTATTTTTATAACACAAAACAAGAGATAGATTTCATATTTAAAGTTCTAAAAGATATAGATGATGATAAGATAAATTTAAAAGATTACATTTAAAAAATCTAACACATAGTTATCATTTCATCAAAATTAAATCCAGATTTTTTCATTTTTATCAAATCAATTTTATAATTATCAGCTGAGGTTTTTTCAAGTTCAAGAGCAGGTATAAAATACCATTGAGATTCTTTAAATTTTACTCCAATCCATGCTTGAGAGCAGAATTTTCCTGCAAAAAACAAAAGTTCATCAACTTGTTGTCTTGAAAAATATTTTTTAACATCAGCAACAGTTTTAACTTCCATTACAATTTTCTTATTTCCATCACTAGCAAGTATATCAGGTGATGGATACTTGCTAGAACCAGAACCAGCAACTCTAACGCAAGCCCAATTATTATCCCAAAACATTTTTACAAGTTCTCTTTCTGCATCAGTTCCCTTTGCTTTTTTATTGATATTTCTTCTTATCATTTTTTTCAATTAAATCAGGGATTTGTGCAATATGGTCTGCATATATTGCACTTGTCTCTTGAGTCATTTTTTGTATTATTTCATTATTATTTCCATTTATATTTGGAGAGTTAACAAGTATTGCTTCAAGTCCAACACCGCATGCAGGTTGAATATCAGCCTCAAATTTGTCTCCAACCATGATTATTCTTTTATATCCCATATTCTCAAGTATATTTTTTATTTTTGCATAAAAAAACACATCCTTATTAAAAGGTAATTCTTTAGGGTTAACAGACTCAGTTATAAATATAAGTTGTATCGGGAAATAATTCATAAGACCCAATCTTATCACTTTATCATACTGTTTTGTTGAAAATCCAGAAGATGCTATTCCCATATCAAATCCCATTTCAGACAGTTTAAAAAGTGCATCATCTACCCCATCTCTTGTTCTCATATGACTTTTGGTTCCATGATAAGCATTAACTGCTATTGCAACATATAAAGGCACATGTTCAAGAGGCACAAGTTTTTCAAGCATATCATTAAACATGTGAGTTGAATTTTTATCCTTTTGATACATTTCAAGAAAAAGATTATATAAAAAATCAAAATCATATGCAAAACCCTGTTTTTTTAATGCTTTATGCATTGCATTTATAGAATTTTCTCTTGATAATTTTTTAAATGCTGATGCATCATATAAGGTATCATCAATATCCCATAAAACAATTTTTTTTTCATTATCCATATTATAATAGATTAATATTTTAATGTTTATATTTTTTATGTTGTTTATATTATTTATAATCAAGATAATAGAGAGTTACGACAAACAAGATTTTTTAAAATTCTCAATACTTTGTTTAATTGAAAGTTTTAAAGTATAATTTTAACAAAACACACAATATTTAAATAAACAATAAACTCTTTAGTAGTTACATTGGTTTAAGCGTTAAATATGTTGCCATATTTGCATGTATCTGAAAAAGGCACAGTTTTCATTATTCTTAATAATATCAGTCATAATTATACTTTTTTCTGTCCTTATAATAGGCAATGTTTATAATAATGACAGTGCCAATTTCAACAATTATACATCATCAAAAAAATATGCTAAAAGTGAGTTAGAAACATGTATGTACCTAACTGCAACAGCAAATTTTAAAAAATTGTTTGACAATGGAGGAGTTTATATAACAGGTAATGAAAATACATATATTGCAAATTTAAATATTATTAACAAAAGCAGAATAGTTCCAATATACATATCATACGATGAAGATTATGTTAACATAACAAAAGAATTTTTACAGGATCAGATATCAATTTCACTAAAAGATGATATAGGTCAATGTTTTGAAAGTTTTTTAAATTCAAATAATTTCTTACGAGAAGAATTTAAGCAGAATATGTTAATAGATGTAAAAATATTAAAAAACAAAATAATTTATGATATAAAAGCTCAAAATGTTTTTACATCAGAACAAAAAAACATTTCATTAAACAGATTTAACTTTGAGATTGAAAACGATTTAAATGATATAATTTTGCTTATTGATAATTTAAAACAATTAAATAATGGTTCTATCATTCATATAAGTGAAATGAACAATTTAGCAAAAGCTAAAAATATTAAAATATACTATGAAAATACTTTTTCAATAGATGATAAGTCTTATATAATATACAAGGCAAGTGCATACAATATTGATATGTATTTTGCACAAAAAATCATGATAAATAATCAAACAAGCGATTTAAGAATAATTGGGGATTATTATTTTAATATTTACAAAGATGATGAGTTTAAAGAAGCAATAATTACCAACTGTCCTTTATGCAGACTTAATTATACAATAATTGATAATGACTTTAAAAATGCTAAAATAGATGAGAATGGATTGTTTTCATTATTTTTATCTGATGAAATCTCATATAATGATTTTTATCTTTTTGATATAATGGTAACTGATATTGATGATAGCCAAAGATTTGATAGGCACTTAGTAACTGTAAGGGTGATTGAAAATGAAAATTAATAATTTTTTTTGTCTTATATTCGTATTATTTTTTTTAACAATCAATTGTTTATTTGTTAATGCTAGTGATGAAAATGTAGAAAAATTCATAAAAGAACCAACAAGCGAAAATTTCAATAATTTAGTTGATCCATCTTTAGAAATGTTTTTAAAAATCAATAATCCTACACTTGAAAATTTTCAAAAACTTAATTATAATGCTCAAAAAACATTTTTAATGGAAAAATCAAACATTGAACAACACCAAGATTTTGCCAAAGAATACTTATATTCTATTAAAAACTCATATTCTGAAGAAAACAAAATCATTGCTAAAACATATTTTACAGCTATTGGAAATATTGATAAGGATAATCAGCAAATATTTTCAAGATACATTGAAAATGGACTTAACATAAAATTTGAAGGATTTACAGGAGATAGCAATAAAAATGTACTTTTTTTAGATAATGTTTTAATGTCAGAATCTAAAGATCAATCAATAGACCTTAAAAGTTTGCAAGGATCTTTAATGTATGGGCTTAAAATCAAAGATTCAGAAATACTAATAATTCCCTTATCTTCATTAACTGGCAAACAAAGTAGTGAAAATTTAGTTTTTTTAGGAGATTTAAGTTTCAATGATGACAACATTCAACTTAATCATGGAATGATACAAGGGGTTAGTGCACATGATTTAGTTTTTAAAGCATATAGTGAGGGTTTATTAGATATCAAAGAGGGGTCTATTTCCGGATACCCTATAGAATCTGCATCAAAGGTTAGAATCATGAGTACAGAAAACAATAAACATAAGATATATATGACTGTAGAGTGTATCGATGGAATCTGTTTTAATGAACCAGCTCCATTAGTTCTTATTCCACAAGAAAATCTTATTCTAACAAGCGATAAAAAACCAGCACAAATAAAAACAATCAACTCAGATTCTGATCTTGCTTTTTCAGGAAATTTAAATATAGATTATACGCTTTTAATAGACAATAACATAAAAGTTGCTTTTGGTAGAAAATTGATACTTAATGGAAACATGATTGATGCATTAAATAATAATAAAAATTTATTAATAAGTGCTACTTTAAAAAAAGTTGATGAATATGTTTTAACAAATAACAAAAAAGAATGCAATATCATGTTTTTTGTTGATGAAAAATATTCATCAGACAAAAATACATTATCATTTGCTCTTTACGGTGATGATTTTAAATATAGTTTTAATCCTCTTTATAATGAAAAAGAAGAACTAAAAGATTCTAACATATTGCTTCCTTCAAATATAGATTTTAAAAAAACAGCAAAGAATAAAAGATTTTTTGATGTAGGAGATAAATCAAGTACAATATCAATGTTGCAAGAATACCTTGGTTATGAAAAGATTGATGGGATATATTCTGAGGAGTTTAAGGATTTTGTGATAAAATGGCAAAAATCCCATGAAGGAATGAATGCTGATGGGCTTTTTGGTGCTTCTGCTTACAGTGTGCTTAGAAAAGAATATGAATATAAAAAAACATCACAAGATCATTTAACAACAATAACCTTAGAAAACAAGGGGGGATCATTATTATATCAGATACAAGAATCAGCAGATGGCAAAAATTTTAATAAAATTTCATCATATGGAAATTCTCTGATTACAATAGGAGAACAAAAATATCTTATAAATGATGGTTTAATATCCAAATTGAACCAAAAAACAATTTATGCAAATATAGCAGACATTGAATTAGCTGTCATAGATAAAAATAATGATTTTATTAATTCTATTATCATTCAGAAAATGGATGGTGATTTTTTAATAGAAACAGAAACAGGCACAACAGGCACATTAATATCAGATTATATAGATAAAATATCATTAAAAAAATTTAAATCCAACGAAGTTAAAATAAGTAAAACAATAGAAAGTCTTGCAACCATTCCTTTAAACAATGGTGATAGTAGTGCACTTGATTTATTAATATCCCAAGCACAAAAATACAATATAGATCCTAAAATAATACTAAGCATAATAGCAATTGAGTCAGGTGGTAATCCTTATAGTGTATCATCTACAGGTTGTGCTGGAATTCTTCAGTTTTGTTCAGAAACAGCCTATAAAGGATTTCCAGAATTTTTTGATCCTAAAACTGCACAGTTATGTAAACCACCAGTTTACAGTTCATGTTCAAAAGATTCAAGATTTGATGTTGAGTCTTCTATAATGGCTGCAACAAAATATGTAAACAACATAATAAATAACAATTGCAAAGGAGCAAAGCAACTATTAAGTTGTATAGGAATATCGTACAATGGTGGTCCTAGTTATGGTTCTGAGTGTGGTAAACTTGCAACATTAAAAGAGATTAACCAATGTGTAGGTAAAAGAGCAAAATCACCTGAAAAATCAAATGAAATAAAAGATTATGCAAGTCTTATAAGTGAATATCATTCAAAAATAGTAAAATAAATATTATTGCTTACCTAATTAGCAGATGTTACCATCAATATTTTTATCAATTCTTATGTGTTCTACCTCATTTCCATTATGATATACCTTAGATCCATTTCCTATGATTTTTATTTCTTGGAACTGATTGATTTTAATCTGTTTTGTGCTATTAGCAATTTCATTTCCACATTTAAGATTTTCACCAATATCCATATCAGTCATTAAAAGCCCACACATATCATGATTATCTTCCTTACTGCATGCTAATATCATTCCATTAGATTCATAACCAGCAAGTTTTGCAGGTTTTAAATTTGTTAAAACAATTACCTTTCTATCCAACAGTTCGTTTTCTGTATATATTTTCTGTAACCCAGAAAGTATTTGTCTTGTTTCATCTTTAAGGTTTACATTAAGAATATAAAGTTTTTCTGAATCAGGATGTTTTAATACACTAATTATTTTCCCAACCATAAGATTTAAACTGTTAAAGCCTTCTTTTTTATCATCAGTATTAATTTTTTCTTTTTCAATGGCTTGTTTAGCATTTATTTTTTCAAATAGATTTTTCTTTAGTCCTATTGAATGTTCAGACAAAAAAAGTTCAAATTTAAACACATTAGTACTTACAAGATTATACTGTTCATATATCATACTGGTTTTTTGTGGCATAAAAGATTCAAGATATTCAGAAAATAACCTTATTGCACTAACAAGTATATTCATTACATCATTAAGTCGTAGTTCATCATTAATTTTCCAAGGAGAAACCTGATTTATGTAAATATTTGCAGATCTTATAGCATTCCATAATATTTCAAGTGCTACATTAAACCTTAAATTTTGCATTTCACTGTTAAAGGTTTCAAATATATCTATAGATTTTATAAATTCATTATCAATATCACTAAGGCTATTTTTTATTGGTTTTATAATTCCATTACAATATTTAGTAACCATTGCATGAACTCTTGATATAAGGTTTCCTAAATCATCATTTAATTCATTATTTATTTTCATTATAAGTATATTTTCATCAAATGCAATATCTTCTCCATAAGAGCCCATTGCAAAAAGACCATACCTTACCTCATCAAGTCCAAATTTTTCAACAAGTTCTAAAGGATCTATTGCATTTCCCAAGCTTTTTCCCATTTTATGTCCTTTAGCATCAAGAATATGTCCATGCGAAAAAACCCTTTTAGGTGTCAAATACCCGCATGACATTAAAAAAGCAGGCCAATAAACCTGATGGAACCATATTATATCTTTTCCAACAAGATGTACATTAGCAGGCCAAAAATCATTTTTACTATTAATATCAAGACCAGATACATAGTTAAATAATGCATCAAACCATACATAAGTTACATGTTCATTGTCAAAGGGTAATTCTATTCCCCATGAAAGATTCTTTTTATTTCTTGATATTGAAATATCATTAAGTCCTTCTTTTACTCTGTTTATAATTTCATTCGCTCTTGTCTTAGGTGATAAAAACTCAGGGTTCTTATCATAAAAATTGAGTAATTTTTGTTCGTATTTAGATAATCTAAAAAAATAATTTTCTTCTTTTACAAATTTTACTTCTTTTTTATGATCAGGACAAATTATTCCATCTATAAGATCTTCTTTTGCATAATATCTTTCACAGTCAACGCAATAAAGTCCAGTATATGTTCCTTTGTATATATCACCATTTTCAAAAGATTTTAAAAGCATTTTTGAAACAAACAATTTATGTTTATCATCTGTTGTTCTTATGAAATAATCATAAGAAACATTCAATTTTTTACAAAGATCTTTAAAAAGGGGAACAATAGTATCAACAAATTCAGCAGGATTCTTATTTAGCATTTTTGCTTTTTCAGCTATCTTTTGACCATGTTCATCTGTTCCTGTCATAAAAAAGACATTTTCTGATCCTAATAATTTTCTATTCCATCTAGCGATTATGTCAGCAGACAATTTTTCATAAGCATGACCGATATGAGGTTTGCCACTTGCATAATCAATTGCAGTTGTTATGTAAAATTTTTTTTTCATAAAGACTATCTAAAAGAAAACTCTTTATAAAATTTTATTATTTTTTGTTCATATACGTATGTGGTAAGTAATCAAAATCATTATTTGACAGTTATTGTTTCAATTATTTTTACTGTTTCTTCATAATCATTTTTAATAAAACCTATAGTATCACTTTTATTAATATTAACGATTTCCCCAGTTTTAGCATAAATTATTTTATCATTTACATTTAAAACAACATTGCCTTGCACAATACATAAATTTTTATTCCCACTGACATTGTTTTTACAGTTTATGATACATTTAAAAGGCATTATTTCAATCTCTTTTACAGTAAAAAAATTCCCCTCTTTTAATATTGTAGAATTTCCCCATTCTTCATATATTTTTTTATGAAAATTTATTATATCATTATCACTTTGTTTAAAGTTTCCTACTATTTTTTTAACCTTTTCAGATTGCTGTTTTTTACATACCAGCAGTGCATCACAAGTATCAACAACGATAAGGTCATTTATATCGCACAATTGTATAATTTTTTTATTATTATCGTTAAGTACAAGATTATTAAAAGAATTTTCGCAAAATACATTATTGCTCTTTACATTTAGATTTTCATCCTTAAAAAAAAGTTCATATATTGAATCAAAAGAACCAAGATCACTCCATTTTATATCAACAGGAACATTTGCAATCATTGAGCTTTTTTCAAGTAGTCCAAAATCAATAGATTCATTAGGCAATTTTTGATAAATTTCTTCTATATTTTTTAATTCAAATATTTCTTCAAATTGTGGATTAATTTTAATGAATTCTTTTAACAGCATCTTCTTATCAAACATAAAAATTCCAGAATTCCACAAAAACCCTTTTTGAATAAACAATAATGCTCTTTCTTTGTCAGGTTTTTCATAGAATTCAATCACATTTCCATTTTCTTCTCTAAGGTATCCATATCCTGTATGTGCAGACCTTGGAATTATTCCAAAAGTCACAATTTTATTTTCACATATATCTTTAGCATATTTTACAGCATGTATGAATGGTTCTTCATCCTCTATGAAATGATCACATGGTAAAATAAGAAATTTATCATGTGCATTAAGCATTGCAAAAATTATTGCAGGCATCGTATTTTTTGATTCAGGCTCAATAAGCACATTTTTTAATGGGTCAAATCCATCAATTCCAAGCTCTTCTATCTGTTTTGTTATCATGATTTTTTGTTGAACATTTGTTATTATAAAAATATTCTTTGCATCAGAAATTTTTAGTGCTCTTTTAAATGTCAATTGAAACAATGATTGGTCGTTAAGAAAATCAAATTTTAAAAACTGTTTTGGAAAATGTTTTCGTGATAATGGCCAAAGTCTTGTTCCAGATCCTCCAACAAGAATAAAAATTTTCATAAATATTAATTAACAAATATTAAGCTTTTAAATATTTTTTCACTGTAATGAAATATGCCATGTAAAATGCAGTAAACAACATTCCTCCAGCAAACAATAATTGATAGCTTAATAAGTTAAGGGGAACAATTTTAAATATTTTATTAAATCCAGTGTGAACTATTATGATTTGAAGCACTATTGAAATTATAACGCTAAGCCATAGCCATATATTTGAGAATTGTTTTATTGAATATTCATTTCTTATAAAAAACACTAACAAAAGTTCATACATTACAATAAAATTAAATATTAGTGTTTGCCCTAAAATATGATTATCAAGATTTCCTCCGATTAATTTAAACAGAATTAATCCGATTACAGAACCAATTATTCCAAGATAAGATATTAAGAAAAGTTTTCGTTTTGGAAGTATTCCTTCTTTAGGATTTAAAGGTTTTTTAAGCATTATATTCTTTCCATATGGATCAACACTGTAAGCTAATGCAGGAGCTCCATCTGTTATCATATTTATCCATAACAATAGTATTGCTGTTAGTGGAAGATTAAAATTAAATACAACAGCAAGAAAGACAATTAATACTTCTCCGAAATTTCCACTTAAAAGAAGCATAATAGATTTTTGTATATTATCATAAATACCTCTTCCTTCTTCTACTGCATCAACTATATTTGCAAAAGAATCATCAAGTAATACAAAATCACTTGCTTCTTTTGCAACATCTGTTCCAGATCCAACAGCAACACCAATATTTGCTTTTTTAAGAGCAGGTGCATCATTAACACCATCACCAGTCATAGCAACAATATGACCTTGTTCTTGTAGCAAAGTTACAATTCTCTGCTTATGTTCAGGGATTACTCTTGCAAATATATTTGTATCATCCTTAAGTTTTTCTTTAAGTTCAAAATCATTTAATTCATCTATTTCATCACCAGTTAGAACATTTCCATATATTCCAACTTTTTCACCAATAGCTTTTGCAGTTGTTTTGTGATCACCAGTAATCATTATAACTCTTATTCCAGCTTTTTTTGCTTTCATCATACTTTCTGCAACTTCCTCTCTTGGAGGATCAACCATTGCCTGTAAACCTACAAAGACCAGTTCTTTTTCATTAAAATCATTTGTATTTTTTATTTCCTTGTATGCAAAAGCTAAAACCCTTAATGCCTGCAATGAATATTCATCATTTTGTTCAAGTATTCTTTTTTTAATATCCTGTGTTATAGGAACTTTTTTATCGTTAACTAGGGCAAAAGTACAACATTTTAATATACTTGAGACTGATCCTTTAGAATAAACAATAAAACTTTTCTCATCTTTCTTGCAAAGCGTTGTCATCATTTTTCTGTTAGAATCAAAAGGAATCTCATCAATTCTTGTGGCATCATCCTTAATATGTGCTTTTTTCCCACTTACTATTAATGCAGCTTCTGTTGGATCACCAGCAATCTGCCAAACATTTTTTTCTTTGTAAACTCCTGCATTATTACAAAACATTCCTATTTCAAAAAGCAGGTTATTAATTTTACCATTTTTAATTTCACCATGTATAGAATATCCTAAGCCAGTTATTTCAGTCTCATCATCAAGAGTCCAAGCATTAAGTACAGTCATTTGATTTTTTGTAAGTGTTCCTGTTTTATCTGTACAGATTATATCACAGCTACCAAGAGTTTCAACAGAAGATAATTTTCTTACAAGTGCATTTTTTTTAAGCAATTTTTTAACCCCTATACTCAAAGAAACAGTAACAACAGCAGGTAGTGCTGTAGGAACCGCCGCTACTGCAAGTGATATTGCAATGAGTACAAAATACATTATGTTACTTTGATCAAAACCATCTTTTGCAAAAAGTATTACAAAGATTATAAAACAGATTGTTATTATAGCATATCCAAGTTGTCTTCCAAATTTTTCAAGTTTTACCTGTAAAGGTGTCAGTTCATCTTTGGCATCTTTAACTAATTGTGTTATTTTTCCTATTTGCGTCTGCATTCCTGTTTCAACAACTATTGCTTTGCATGTTCCTTCAGACAATGTTGTTGAACCAAATACCATATTTTTCTGATCACAAATTTGCACTTCATCTTTTATAACATCAGAATATTTTTCTACAGGAACAGATTCTCCAGTTAATGTTGATTCATCTATTTTCAATCTTTTTGCATCTATTATCCTACAATCAGCAGGAACCTTGTCTCCTGCTTCAAGAGATATTATGTCTCCTCTTGCAAGAAATTTTGAATCCATTTCAACTATTTTATTATTTCTTAAAACCTTAACAGTTATTATGTTCATCTTCTTTAATGCTTCTAAAGATTTTTGAGCAGAATATTCCTGAAAAAACCCTATTGTAACATTTGCAATAAGTATAACTAGTATTATTACAACATCTGCATAATGCTCACTGCTTTCAAAAACTGCTGAAATAAAAGACACAAATGCAGCAAACAGCAATAAATAAGTTATAAAATCATTTACCTGATTAAATAAAATTTTAAGTTTTGAAATGTTAACAGATGTATTTAATTGATTAAATCCGTCCTTTTCAATTCTTTGATTAGCCTGCACCTGAGTTAATCCATCTTTTGATGAATGTAATTCATCATATATTTTCTCAATGCTTTCTTGATAATATTTCATATATATGTATAATAATTTGCAATATGTGTTTAAAAAAGTGTTTTGTTCTTTTAAAGTTATAAAAGAATAATTTGTTTTCTGGTTACTACATAGATATTTTGCAAATATTTATATTCCAAATTTAAAATTAAAATATATAATGCAAAATAATTATCATAAAAGATGTATATCTCCAATTATTGCAATGGTTTTATTGTTAGTTGTTACAGTTATTTCAGTTATAAGTTTTCAGAGCTGGTACAATACATATTCAACAAACCTTTTAAGCAAAACTGAAAGTTCTTCTGTAAATGATTTGTCAAAAAGCAATATAGAAACAATTGCAGGCAACATTTTGTATATAAAAAACAATAACGATAATTTAACTATAAAAGACATAAAAATTGATGGTTATAGTTGTTTTGATAATGAAACAATTTATTCTTTAGGTATTATAGAAATAGATGTTTCTGAATGCATGTCAAGATTAGAAATACCTAACCCAGAAGTTTTAGTATTAACAGATAGAGGAATCTTAAGTAGTTCATTATATATTAAACACATAGGAATTCCATTTTATTTACCATGCAGTCTTAATGGGATTACAAAAAACCATGGTGCAAGTTATAACTTTTATAATTCAGAATCAGTTTTACACGGTGATGAATGTGTTTTTGAATTAAGAACATGTAACAATGGCAGTTTTACTGGGAATTCAAGTTACATTTACAGCACATGTGTATCAGTAAGTCAAGACATAACACCAGATACATTTTCATTTACAGATAGGCAAGAGGTAGAGTTAAACAGTTTAATAATTTCAGATAATGTAACAGTTGCAGGTTTTGAAGGATTACTTGATGTTACAATAACAGGAGATGGAAATCCACAATTTCAGATAAATGATGAAGACTGGACCAATCATTCACAAATTTCTTTATCAGATGTTTTAAAAATAAGAATGTCATCATCCAATAATCCATTAAGCACACATTCTTGCAATATAACCGTAGGAAACTATTCATTTATATGGAATATCACAACAAAAGAAGTTTTTAATATATCAGAAACTTTAGGCGTTAAGAGTTGGTCTGATTCAACTTATGCTATAAGTTGTAATGAATACAGAAATCCATCAAACAGCAGTTATAATTATAGTGGTTCAATAGGCAGTGGTACATATAAGATAGATCCAGACAGAGCAGGTCCTATAAATCCAATAGATGTTTATTGTGATATGGAAACAGATGGAGGAGGTTGGACATTATTTGTCAATCTTAATAGCGTACCATTTACATACAGTTCAATTATATCAGACAGGTTAGGTGTTATAAATTCAGGAAATATTATAGGCAAAAAACCATCAGATACAGTTGCAAGATTTAAAGTGGTAGGTACTAATTTTGCTTTTGATTTAAAAGAATCCAATGCTTCACAAGCATTTATCCCTTCATTAGATTCATCATTTTCACAAATTACATTTAACACTATAATCTCTCAATCAAATTGTGTTATAAACATGGCAACAAATGATATATCTTTTTCATCAAGCATGACAGGTTATCATGATTACGCAATGGTTCAAGTAGGTGGCGGATACGATACAATAATAGATTCTCATGTTTACAATACAAATTTTGTGGGAATTGTATGGATAATTAATCAGGAAGCTCCAATAACAGGTTACTATTGCAAGAACACGTTTGATATAGGCAGACATCTTTCTTGGAATAATGTATGTACAAATAAGATTGCAACATTAATTCAATTATTCTATAAGTAAAAATTTAAAAAACAACAAAATATTTAAATAAAAAAAAGTGTTCAATTAGATATGCAGAATAATTTAAAGTATGAGGAAGAAATAATAAAGTATTGGAAAGAGAATAAAATATATGATAAAGTGCAAGAAAAGAACAGTAAAGGTGATCTTTTCAATCATATAGATGGACCTCCTTATCCTACAGGAGAAGTACACCTTGGACATTTAAGAAACTGGACAATAAAAGATAGTGTTTTACGTTTTAGAAGATTCCAAGGCTACAATGTTTATGCAAGAGATGGGTATGATGCTAATGGTCTTCCTGTTGAAAATAAGGTGCAAAAAAAATTAGGTCTTACAACAGTTAAAAAATTAAAAGAATTTGGAGAAGAAAATTTTGTAAAAGAGTGTAAATCTTATGTGAACCAGATTATAGATAATATGGCAGGGGTAAGAGAAAGATTTGCATTATGGATGGATAGAGACCCATATTATACGTTTCATACAGAATATCTTTCCCTTTCTTGGCGTTTTTTTAAAAAGGCAGAAGAGAAAGGATTACTTTACAAAGATTATAAAACAGTTGGATGGTGTCCACATGATGAAACAACACTTTCAGATTACGAATTAAAAGATACGTATGCTGAAATGGAGGATCCAAGCATATACATAAAATTTCCAGTAAAAAAGGAGTTTACAACAACAGGTCATGATGAATTTTTAGTGATATGGACAACAACACCATGGACATTACAATCAAATATGCTTATAGCTGTAAATCCTGACTATGAATATTCAAAGGTACTTGTAGATCTTAATGGAAAGAAAGAGGTTTTAATAATTGCAGATTCTTTAGTAGATAAGGTTTTAAAAAAAATATCAAAACAAAACAAAATAGAAAAAATAAGTATTCTTGAAACAAAAAAAGGGGCAGAATACGAAGGTATAAAATACGAACACATATATCTTAACGAAACACCATCTCAATTAGAATTTGTTAAAAAGAACGAAAACAAACATCTTCACAGTGTAGTTTTAGCAGATTATGTAACTTTAGATGAGGGTGAAGACATAATAGATAAACTAGAAAAAAAAGGATACAAACATTCAAATACACAACAGGAAGACAAGGAAAACAATGAAGAAAAATCTTCTGTTAATAATGATAAAAAAGCCAAATCTGAAGGAACAGGTCTTGTTCATACTGCTCCAGGTCATGGTTTTGATGATTATAGCACTGGTAAAAAATATAATGTTCCAATATTTTGTCCTATAGATACTGATGGTACCATGATGGAAGGTATTTTTAAAGGAATGTATTTTAAAGAGATAGATGAAAAATCTATTTTGTATCTAAAAGAAAAAGGTTACCTTCTATTCTCTGAAACAAAAAAACACAGATATCCTTGCTGTTGGAGATGTAAAACTCCTATAGTATACAGAGCTGCTGAACAATGGTGGATTAAACGAAGTGAATACATAAAAGACATAATTAAAGCAAATTCAAATGTTAAATGGTATCCAGAATCGGCTAAAACAAGTTTTAATAATCTAATAAGCACAGCTGGAGACTGGGCAATTTCAAGACAAAGATATTGGGGTATTCCATTACCTATATTTGAAGATGAAGATGGAAATTACGAAGTTTTTGGTTCAAAAGAAGAACTTGAAGCAAGGATAGGATATAAACTTGAAGATATTCACAGAGACGAATTAAAGAAAATAAAAATAATCAATCCAAAAAATGGAAAAGAGATGAAATCTGTTCCTTTTATTGCAGATGTTTGGTTTGATTCAGGATGTGCATCCTTTGCTTCTCATTATAACGAAGGACTCACATTTGATGAAATAGCAAAAAAATATTATCCTATAAAATGGGTTACTGAAAGTGAGGATCAAATAAGAGGGTGGTTTTCATCACTTTTTAATGTAGGCTATCTTCTGTTTGATAAAGCTCCATATAAAGAAGTTTTATATTACAGGTTTGTAATGGACAAATTAGGACAGAAAATGTCTAAATCATTAGGTAACGGAATAAGTGGAAATGAGTGTATTGAAAAATGGGGAACTGATAAAACAAGATATTACTTGTCGCTAAAAAAAGCTCCAGAAGAACAGATAAATTTTGATTCTGAAGAATTTAGTACAGTTGATGGATTTTTTAACATGATAGATAATGTTTATAAATTCATGAATGAGTATTTGGCAGAGTATAGCATTAAGTCTGCATATTTTAACCTTCAAAACGCAGAGATAGAAGATAAATGGATATTGTATAGATTAAACGTTTTAACAAGAAAATTTGTACATTACTTTGAAGACTATAAAATACATCTTGCATGCAAAGAACTTGAGAATTTCTTAACAAAAGATCTTTCAAAAACTTATTTAAAACTCATAAAAGAAAGAACAGAGTCAATAGATGAACACTTATACTTTGTATTTGAGAAAGTTCTTAAGCACTCATTAATCCTTTTAGCATCAATAATTCCTTTTAAGGCAGAGCATATGTATCTTAACATGTCAACAAATAGAAAAAAAGAGTCAATATTCCTTGAATCTATCCCAGTTGTTGATGATGTTTTGATAAAAGAGGTTGATAAAGAGTCAATAGATGAGAATTTTGAATTAGTTCAAGACATAATACAATCAATACTTAATGCAAGAGAAAAGGTACAAAAAGGAGTAAGGTGGCCGTTACCACAGGTAGATTTAATCCTAAATAAAGATATTAATTTATCCTCCTTTGAAAATCTTATAAAAAAACTAACTAACATAAAAAAAATAAATTATGATGTTGAAAATGTTGATTTTTCATACAGCATAAAGCCAAATTTTTTAACATTAAAGGAAGATTTTAAGGATTTAAAAGCTATAATCAATGTGATAAATTCAAACAAATTAATTATATCAGAAGATATAAAGCATGGTCAAGTTACAGCAAGTTATGAAAACATAAACATAGATCTTCAAAGACACATAATAAAAGAAATAGTATTAAAAGATGATTTAGTATCATCTTCATTTTCATTAGGAAATATTATACTTCATACACATCAAGATGAGATATTACTAGAAGAAGGGTTTGTAAGAGAAATAATAAGAAGAGTTCAGGATTATAGAAAAGAATTAGGTTTAAATAAAAGTAATAAAATATCATTAAGTTTTAACGGTTCAGATGCAAATATAATGGATATAGTAAATAATTTTGAAAGTATGATTCAAAAAAAAGTAGGAGCTTTAGAAATACTACAACATGACCTTGAATGCAAAAAAGAATTTGACATAAAAGAAAGCAAGATGTTTATTTCATACAAATTAGTTGAATAAAAAAAATATATTTATTTTTCAAATTATATTTAAATCAGGTATTAGATAAAGATTATAACAAAACACAGTTAATTAGCAGAGTAGAAACTTATATAAATGAGTCATTATTTTTAATAACTATGTCAGAAGTAAAATTAGCTCATGCAGGTTCTATGAAAAAGGGAAGTTATTTGTTGATTGATGGCTCCCCTTGTGTAGTAAAAGCAGAACCACAAGTCTCAAGGCCTGGTAAGCATGGACATGCCAAAGTAAGAATAAGGGCAATGGATATAATTACAGGTTCAATGAAGGAAATAGTAAAGCCAGGACACGACAATGTTGAAGTTCCTGTTATAAACAAAAAAAAAGGTCAGGTATTATCTGTTGATGGTGATATTGCAGAAGTTATGGATATGGAAACTTTTGAGAATCATAACGTAGATTTAAAAATAGCTGATGATGAAGTAAAAGATTTAGTACAGGCTGGTCAAACTATCATTTTTTGGCAAGTAATGAATAAGATAATAATTAAGCAGATAAGCGAAGAGGCACAATAAAATGGCAGTTTTCAAGGAAGCAGAAGCTAGATTGTATAAAAATGTTTATGTTTGCAAGGATTGTGAACGAAAGTTTAGAACAACAGTAGGTAAAGTATTAGCTGGAAAGGCATCCTGTAGGTTTTGTAGTTCAAACAAAATAAGACCAGTAAGGATGAGAAGTAAAAAATAAATTCATTATCTCTAAGTAATCAATAAATTTATAAATATGTTTGTTTATTAAAATAGTATAAGAAGATGGCAGGTTTTTTTAACTTTAACAAAAACAAGGGAGAAGAGTACATAGAAGATAGCAGTGATGATTATCTATCATTCTCCGAACTGGATGTTGTAGAGCAGAACTATGTGGAAGATAAGATAGTTAATGTAAGGGTTTTCGTTCTTGATGATTATGAAAGCATCAGAGAAATTCTTGATGTAATAAGAGGAGAAGACACAATGTGCCTTATAGATATACATCTTTTAAGAAACAAAGATCCTGATGAATTAAAAAGAGCAGTAGAAAAACTTAAAAAAACAGTTAGTGCTGTTTCTGGAGAACTTGTAGGTTTTCATGAAAATTGGGTACTAGCAGCTCCTAAGAATGTAAGAATTCACAAAGGAAAGAATTAATCAAAATTTTTCAAATCTATTTTTTTAGTGTTAATGTCATTAAATCATATGTTGAGGTTGTATTTTCAAAAATTTCTTTTGCTTCTGATTCTATCTCTTTAGTGTCTTTATATCTTTGAGAAAAATGTGTGATTATAAGATTTGAAACATTGTTTAAAAGAGCTATCTCTGCTGTTTCTTTTGCACTCATATGATCAAATTCTTCTGCTTTTTCTTTATGTTGTTTGTGTATAAAAGTAGATTCCATTACAAGATAGTCTACATCTTTTGCAAGAAGGCTTATCCCTGCACACGGTCTTGTATCAAAAACAAGTGCAATCTTCATTCCTTCCTTAACATAAGTCAGATCCTTATATTTTATATCAACTCCATTATACTGTATATCAAAACCCATTTTTATCCTATTTAATAATGGATTAGATTCCAATTCAGGAGCAATTTCCTTAAGTTTTTTTTTATCTATATTAAGCGTATCCTTTTCTTTAAATAGATATCCTATACAGTCCACTCCATGTTGCAGTTTGGCAGTGAATATTTCTATTTCAGAATTTTCAAATACTTTTATAAGTTCTCCTTGTAAAGGAGTTAATTCTGTTACACAAATTTCTATTTTAGGTTCAAAAATAGTTGATTTAAACATATGATCTATGTGAAATTTTGTATTAGCAGGACCATATATTTCAACTTTGCTAACATTATCAGTGTTTGAAAGAGTTTGAACTAATCCATTAATGCCTAAAGTATGATCTCCATGCCAATGTGATATGAATATTTTTTTTATTTTACTTAAAGGAAGTTTCATTTTCCTTATCTGAATTTGAGTACCTTCTCCGCAGTCAAACAAAAATATTGACCCTTCCCTCTCAAGTGCAATGCTTAAATGATTTCTATCCTTTGTTGGAACCATGCATCCTGTTCCCAAAAAATGCAATTTAATAGCCATAATTTAAAAAAGCTTATTTAATTTATAAAATGATTTTTTTTAAAAATAGTATAAAAAAAGTGAATTATTCAATCAAACAGATTTATAAATTAAAAATAATTAGACATTATATGGCTGATTATGTAAAATTTCAGGAAGAAAATGAAGAGAAAGATAGAAGACAGACCAAGGTCATTGTAAAAAAAAGTATCAATTTTAAGGCGATAATAATTCTTGTTATAATTTTTTTTATACTTAGTAGCATAATTTCATCTCTAATATATTCATTAACTCCCAAAATAGCAGTAGTTCCAATCTTTGGAACTATTTCAACAACCAAAACAACATCAGGTTTTTCAAGTAGCTCATCAACATCTGCAAGAGAAATTTCAGACATTTTATATGCATTAAGAGAGGATAGTTCGGTAAAAGCTGTTGTTCTTGATATAAATTCTGGTGGTGGAAGTCCTACTGCAAGCGAAGAAATATCTGTTGCAATAAATAAACTTAAAGAGAAAAAGAAAGTTTATGCATATATTTCTGATACAGGAGCAAGTGGTGCCTATTGGGTTGCTGTTTCCGCAAACAAGGTTTATGCTTCAAAAATGAGTATAGTTGGTAGTATAGGTGTTACATCAGCAACATTAGGTTTTGAAGATTTAATAGAACGTTTTAACATAACATATAGAAGACAGACAGCTGGAGAACTAAAAGACATAGGAACTCCTTATAGAACACCAACACAAAAAGAAGAGCAAATTATATCAGAAATTTTAAATAAGACTCATAAAATATTCATAAGTCACGTTGCAGATTCAAGAAATTTATCATATGAGTACGTACAAAACTATTCAACAGGAGAAATATTCTTAGGCATATCTGCAAAAGAATTAGGTCTTATAGATGATACAATGACATATTCACAGTTGTTAGGATTAGTAAAAAATGAAATACAAAGTTCTTCAGTAATTGTTGTTAATTATGCACCAGAACAAACATTGGCACAACTGCTTGGTTTAGATAATTTATTCACTTTAAAGCTTAATAATCCAGATAATCAAAATGCTATAATGTTACAGTAACATATAATAACAAAAAGATTGGAGCCATCAAAATAGGTTTAAAATTTTTATGATTTATTATAAGCACAAACCAGATGTGAACTACCACCACCTAAATTCTAACTGGAATTTAGGAAGTGGCTTCTTGCA